>NZ_JAZDAR010000046.1:6342-48253 GCF_036680945.1 Pseudoalteromonas sp. P80D2 | reverse complement strand
AACGAGATGCGAGTTGTAGGAGGCGTTTTAACGCCGAAAAAAGTCTATGCTGTTAGCACCTAGCACCTAGCACCTAGCACCTAGCACCTAACACCTAGCACCTAGCACCTAACACCTAGCACCTAGCACCTAGCACCTAGCTAAATTCCTACGCGATATAAAATCGCTGCTACAATCTTGCTAACTTGCTAACTCGCAACTCGCAACTCGCAACTCGCAACTCGCAACTCAATCCTAAGTCAAACGTAGGGCGATGAATTCGGCGAGTTTGTCTACGGCGGTGCCGGGGTCGTCGGTACGTTTAATTAAACTAATACCGATTTGACCAAGCTCGGGGAGGTCCTTGGTTTGTATTTGGTAATTAAGCTCATTCGGTACGGTGCTTTTTGCAAGCACCGTAATGCCTAAGCCTTCTTTTAATGCCGCAGTTAGGCCAGTTAAGTCGGCATTACTGTAAGCAATGCGGTATTTAATACCCGCACTTTGTAGTGCTTCGATTGCGCGGCGGCGATAAATACATCCCTCGGGGGCGGTTACAAGCGTTACCACATCGTTCTGTGCAAGGTTTAAATCACCCACCCATACTAGTTGGTCTTGCATAAAGATAGGGAACTTAGCTGATTCTAGCTCTTCGTTTAATGCCAGCACTAAATCGAATTGATCTTGGCGCGAGACCGACAACAAATGTTTACTCAATCGAGAGCGCACTTCGAGCGATACGTCAGGGTATAGGGCCACGAAGTCACCAATGATCGACGGTAAAATACGTGCAGCAAATTCACTGGGGATCCCCAAGCGCACTTTACCGGTCACGTTTTCGCTGGTGAACTGCTGCAAAATGGCATCGTTTTGTTGCAGCATTTGCTTAGCTAATGGCATAAGCAATTCGCCATATTGATTAAGCACTTGGCGCTGGCCTTGCTTTTTAAAAAGCTTATGGCCCAGCATGTCTTCTAGGCGCTTTATTTGTAAGCTCACAGCCGGTTGCGATAGCCCCAATAATTCACCAGCTTTGGCAAATCCGCCAACTTCAACAACAGTGACTAAAGTACGTAAACTATCGGTAGAAATGTTTTTCATTAAAAAATTCTATTTATAGGGCTATGTATATAAGCATTATTTATCAATTGATAAATAATTACAATTTGTTGTTGCCAGCACGGCGCAATATACTTCAAGCATTAACGATTGATAGGTGTCACATATGACTTTTACGCCAATAATGTTTGCTCGCCACAGCCAAGCTGAGACCCCAGCAGACAACGTGCTACAAGCAAATAGCGATACTGCCATTATGGATTTTAGTGGCACTGAAGCAATCCCATTTTTAACGGCTATTTTAGGTCTTGATATTAATAAGCTAACCGCCAGTGGTTTAGGCTTACGTAGTTCATTAGACGATGACCTAACAAGCAGCTACGCTTATGCCCTGTATTACTTTAACGAAACTGCATTTCGTTTTGTATTAGGTAAAGATGCCAGCGTGCAATTACAGTCGCTTATTAATGAGCAACAACTACGTTACGACATTGATTATGTAATGCGTGACGATTTAAGCGCACTAACCCTAAGTGGTGAGCAAGCGTTTGATGCCTTGGTCGACAGCTTTAAGCTAACGCCGGGGCTGCGTTTATCAGACATGCGCAGTTGTTATGGTGCACAAAGTGGTGAGGTATTTATTACCGCCATAGATAACCAAGCAACACAGCAATTTCAGCTGGTGGCGCGCCAAGCAGAGCTTGATAAATGGCAAACGCACTTACAGCAGCTCGGCTTTGATTTAGCCTTAGCCAACGTTGCTTAAAAGATAAAATTTTTAAAACAGCTACGCACTTGGGTGTTTAGCTGTTTTTTAGTTACAAAATCGCAATTTGGGTGTGACAACTGTGCAACTAATGTATAATCGCCGCCCATGTTATTCCCCCTCATTAAATTGAGGCCACGCCCCACAACTTGTGGGTTAATTTAAAAGTGAAGGAATATTATGACTTCTAAAACAGTTTTACATGCTAAGCACCTTGAAGCTGGCGCAAAAATGGTTGATTTCCACGGCTGGGAAATGCCAATCAACTACGGCTCACAAATCGAAGAGCATAATGCGGTTCGCACAGATGCAGGTATGTTTGACGTATCTCACATGACTATTGTCGATATTCAAGGCGAGCAAGCACAAGCGTTCTTACGTAAGCTAGTTGCAAACGACGTTGCTAAGTTAACTGTACCGGGTAAAGCACTTTACACAGGTATGCTTAACGAAGAAGGCGGCGTAATCGACGACCTAATCATCTACTTCTTCTCAGAAACGAACTACCGTTTAGTAGTTAACTCAGCAACACGTGAAAAAGATTTAGCGCATTTAGCTAAAGTTTCAGCTGATTTCGCCGTAACGGTTACTGAGCGTCCTGAGTTTGCAATGATTGCCGTTCAAGGCCCTAATGCACGTGCTAAAACAGCAACAGTACTTAACGCAGAGCAACAAGCTGCTGTTGAAGGTATGAAGCCTTTCTTTGGTGTGCAAGCAGGTGATTTATTTATTGCGACAACAGGCTATACTGGCGAAGATGGTTATGAAATCGTAGTGCCTAACGATCAAGCTGCTGATTTATGGCAACAACTTCTAGACGCAGGCGTAGCGCCAGCGGGTCTAGGTGCACGTGATACGTTACGTCTTGAAGCGGGTATGAACCTTTACGGCCTAGATATGGACGAAAGTGTTTCTCCACTTGCTGCAAACATGGCGTGGACAATCGCATGGGAGCCAGAAGATCGTAAGTTTATCGGTCGTGAAGTATTAGAACAGCAACGCGCTGATAAGTGCACAGACAAACTAGTTGGTTTAGTGCTTGAAGAAAAAGGCGTATTGCGTAGCGGTTTAAAAGTCATCGTTGAAGGTGGTGAAGGGGTGATTACCTCTGGTACATTCTCACCAACCCTTGGTCACAGTGTTGCGCTAGCACGCGTTCCGCGTTCAACTGGCGAAACAGCCCAAGTAGAGATGCGTAAAAAACTGGTTAACGTTAAGGTTGTTAAACCTTGCTTTGTACGTAACGGCAAATCAGTTATCTAAACTATAAAAAATTTGGTGTTATCACCCAATATAAACCAAAGGAACAAAAAGATGAGCAATATCCCAAGCGAATTAAAATATGCTACTTCACACGAGTGGGTTCGCGACGAAGGTGACGGTACGTTTACTGTAGGTATCACTGAGCACGCACAAGAACTTCTTGGCGACATGGTATTTGTTGAATTACCAGAAGTTGGTGATGAAGTTGACGCGGGTGAAGACTGCGCAGTAGCTGAGTCTGTAAAAGCAGCATCAGACATCTACGCACCAATCGGCGGTGAAATCGTTGCAATCAACGAAGAGCTTGAAGATTCGCCTGAAACAGTAAATAACGACCCGTACACTGACGGTTGGTTATTCCGTATCAAAGCATCTGACACATCAGAGCTTGATAACCTGTTAGACGCTGAAGGCTACGCTAACACAATCGACGAAGACTAATTAATTAGTCACGCCGACTAAAAAGCCCCAGAGATACCCAAACCACTTGAATATACAAAATTCAGTGGGAATTTAAATTGCTTTTGGCAAGGCGACTGATTGAAGATCTAGTGGGCTAAATCGAAATCAGTTAACGCAGAATAAAGCAATTTAAAACCCACCGTTCCGGGGCGTGTGAGCAATATCACTTCATCGTTATATTGATTTAAAAGGGAATGCCATTCCTGCATCAATATGCCTTGAATTGAAAATGCTCACATCGCCCTGAATAAAGTATTATCAAGCGGTTTGGGTATCCAGTTGGGGCTTTTATGATTTTATAGCTTACTTTTCCATACGCTGTAAGTTACTGAATCAACCTGTTTTTAAGTTATTGCCAGTTACCCATTGGCAGTAACCACTTTTTTTTGGATCATAGGAATCTGGACAAATGTCAAACGCCAAATCTCTTGAACAATTAGAGCAAAAGCAAGATTTTATTCGCCGTCACATTGGGCCAAGCCCAGCGCAAGTAAGCGACATGCTGAGCGCTCTTGGAGTATCGAGTGTTGAAGAGCTGATCGGTCAAACGGTACCTGCAAGCATTCGCTTAGAGCAAGGTTTATCAATTGGCGAAAGCCGCACTGAAGTTGAAACACTAAGCTACTTAAAATCAGTAGCAAGCAAAAATAAAGTGTTCAAATCATACATCGGTCAAGGCTACCACCCAACTCACGTACCACACGTAATTTTACGTAACGTACTTGAGAACCCAGGCTGGTACACTGCGTATACACCATACCAACCAGAGATTGCACAAGGTCGTTTAGAATCATTATTAAACTTCCAGACTATGACCCTAGACCTAACTGGTCTTGATTTAGCAAGCGCGTCATTACTTGACGAGTCAACGGCTGCTGCAGAAGCAATGGGCCTTGCAAAGCGTGTTGCTAAAGCTAAAAAAGCAAACATCTTCTTCATTGCCGATGACGTACACACACAAACTATCGACGTTGTTGCTACACGTGCAGACCAGTTTGGTTTTGAAGTAGTAGTTGGTCCTGCAAGCGAAGCGGCTAATCATGAGATTTTTGGTGCATTATTCCAATACCCATCAACAACCGGTGAAATCACTGACGTAACTGACCTAATCGCACAAGTACAAGACAAAAAAGCGATTGCCTGTGTTGCTGCAGACATCATGAGCTTATTAATGCTTAAAGCACCAGGTAAACTAGGTGCAGACGTAGTACTTGGTTCAGCACAGCGTTTTGGTGTACCTATGGGTTACGGTGGTCCACACGCTGCATTCTTCGCAACACGCGACAAGTACAAGCGTTCACTACCTGGTCGTATTATCGGTGTTTCTAAAGACCGTTTAGGTAACGACGCACTACGTATGGCAATGCAAACACGTGAACAACACATTCGTCGTGAAAAAGCCAACTCAAACATCTGTACAGCGCAAGTATTACTAGCGAACATGGCAGCGTTCTACGCGGTTTACCATGGTCCACAAGGCCTTAAAACTATCGCTGAGCGTATCCACCGTTTTGCAGACATCTTAGCAGCAGGCTTAAAAGAGAAAGGTGTAAACCTTAAGCACGACACATGGTTCGATACACTGACTGTTGTTGCAGATAACAAAGACGAAATCGTTGCACGTGCAGTAGAGCACGGTGTTAACTTTGCGTCTAACCGCGCAGGTGAATATTCAATTTCTGTATCAGAAACAACAACCCGTGCAGACGTAGCTGAGCTATTCGACATCATTTTAGGTGAAGATCACGGCCTAAGCGTTGATGCACTTGCAAACGAAATCGAAGTAAATGGCAGCAACTCAATTCCTGCAAGCCTAGTACGCGATGACGAAATTTTAACGCACCCTAACTTCAACTCGTACCACAGCGAGACTGAAATGTTGCGTTACATCAAGCGCCTAGAGAACAAAGACTTAGCGCTTAACCACTCAATGATCTCATTAGGTTCATGTACAATGAAACTTAATGCGACAGCTGAGATGATCCCAATCACTTGGCCTGAGTTTGCAAACTTACACCCATTCTGCCCACTTGATCAGGCTGCGGGTTACCAAATCATGATGACAGAGTTACATGATTGGTTAGTAAACATCACAGGTTACGATGCTGTTTCACTACAACCTAACTCAGGTGCACAAGGTGAATACGCAGGCTTAATCGCGATTCGTAAATACCACGAGTCACGCGGTGAAGGTCACCGTAACGTATGTTTGATCCCAAGTTCAGCGCACGGTACAAACCCAGCGTCTGCACAAATGGCAAGCATGAAAATCGTGGTTGTTGACTGTGATAAAAACGGTAACGTTGATATGGCAGACCTTAAAGCGAAAGCCGAAGAGGTATCTGAAAACCTATCTTGTATCATGATCACTTACCCATCTACACACGGTGTTTACGAAGAAACAATTCGTGAAATCTGTGACATCGTGCACCAGCACGGCGGTCAAGTGTACATGGATGGCGCAAACATGAACGCGCAAGTAGGTGTTACAAGCCCAGGTTCAATTGGTTCTGACGTATCGCACCTTAACCTACACAAAACATTCTGTATTCCACACGGTGGTGGTGGTCCAGGTGTTGGCCCAATCGGTGTTAAATCTCACCTAGCGCCATTTATGCCTAACCACAGCGTAATTAATGTTGCTGGCACAAACATCGGTAACGGTGCGGTTTCTGCTGCCCCTTACGGCTCAGCAGCTATTTTACCAATCTCGTGGGCATACATTGCCATGATGGGCTCTGAAGGCTTAAAACAAGCAACAGAAATGGCTATCGTGAACGCTAACTACTTATCTGAGAAGCTAAGTGAACACTACCCAATTTTATACCGTGGCCGTAACAACCGCGTTGCGCACGAGTGTATTGTTGACCTACGCCCAATCAAAGAGCAAACAGGCGTAACAGAAATGGACGTAGCTAAACGTCTACAAGACTACGGCTTCCATTCACCAACTATGTCATTCCCAGTAGCTGGCACGCTAATGATTGAGCCAACTGAGTCTGAGTCTAAAGTTGAGATCGACCGTTTCATCGAAGCAATGGTGTCAATCAAGTCAGAAATCGACCGTATCGCATCTGGCGAATGGTCAATTGAAAACAACCCGCTAGTGTTTGCACCGCACACACAAGCAGACGTACTAGGCAATGAATGGGATCGTGCATACGACCGTTTCTACGCAGCATTCCCAGTACCAAGCGTAGCAAAAGACAAATTCTGGCCTACAGTAACCCGTATCGATGACGTATACGGCGACCGTAACCTAGTTTGTTCATGCCCAGCGGTAGAGACATACCGTGACTAAGGTTTGATTAATGTCGATGCTTAATTAAGTTTGTGAACGTTTTAATAAAGTTTGTGACTTAGAATTAAGTTTGTGACACATCGAGAATTGAAAAGGTGAGCTGAGTGCTCACCTTTTTTTATTTTGACTGATACAAAGTTGACCTTTACGCTAATGTAAGTTAGTTCGAGTTCACGGCAAAGGTAAGAAAGAGCGTTTGGTGCCAATTAGTTTGCGAGGATGTGAGTGGTTAGCATTCTACATTGGCAAGATCAGACCAATGTTTGCATTCATCGGATCTGGAAAGGCGCTGTTTTTGGCTAACAATGGCAAACGCTATGTGCCGAGTAAGCTGTCTGATATGGCATCACAGTACGTGAAACTAGCGGGGTTTGATCGTAGTGGCGCGTGTCACCTTTACCGACACAACACTGCGACAACAATGTTAGACAATGGCGCTGACCTACGCCACATCCAAGAAATGCTAGGCCATGCCAGCATACTCACCACACAGTTATACACTCATGTAAGCCGTAAGAAGTTATCTGAAGTTTATGAAGCAACTCATCCTTCTGCTGAGGGTGGTAGTGGGTTGTTTTGATGAGAAAATTAGTATCTTAATTTGGTATAATTAGTTAAATTTAAAATAAATGAATTGATGAAAAGTAATCAAGGATGGTGAATTTTGCAAACTATACAATTAGAACATTTTCAAAGAGCTGCTGAAGAGATTGGTAAGCACGGAGATAATGATACTTTGCCATTTAATATTGATAATCGATTCATTGCTGAAAAGCCTACACAGTTAGCAAAAATCGCGTTTGAATATTTTGAAAGGTTAAATAAAAGCGGTAAAAAGAATGCCGCTAATCAATTAAATTCACTTCAAATTTTTAATGAAAGGCTATTGACGCCTACGGGGGCATATGGATTCAGGACATCCACAAAAATACACCCTTTTTGGAATATTTATTTAAATGGTTTGGCGATAGCAATTGCAGATGCTAATGAGCCTTATCGAAATTCTAGGGCACATTCATATAGATATTCTAAAGATACAGTTGAGTTTTTCGACAGAAGTAAATCTTGGAGAGCCTATAAAGAAGCTACTCTAAACGAACCACTATTAGATTCGCCTAACACTGTTGTAATTCAAACTGACATTTCTAGTTTTTACGAACATATATATCACCACAGGGTTGAAAATTGTGTCGATGATCTCTTCGGAGAAAATGATACTGTCGGTACTCAAATTGATCGAATTTTGAATCAACTAAGTTCTGGTCGCTCCTTCGGTCTTCCTGTTGGTGGGCAATGTGCAAGGGTTCTTGCGGAGCTATTGATGACATCAATAGATTCATTGCTTAGCCAAAATGGGATCATTTGGCATCGGTATGTTGACGACTTTACTTTGGTTGCGGATAGTCAAGCCAAAGCCTATGAGGCTCTCTCGATTCTTTCCAATGTTTTAGCTGACTATGGACTGTCATTAAATAGAAGTAAAACAACGTTACTTAGTGCTAAGCACTATAAAGATTTTGTAACTGCACAGTTATTTGCAAGTGATGATCAAGCAAGTAAGTTGAAAGAGATCGATTTGTATTTTGATCCTTATACAGATGATCCTCGTCAGGATTATGAAGACTTACAACAAACTGTAAAAGAGATTGATCTTCAAACGTTGTTAGCGGCTGAAACCAGTAAAAGCCAACCGGATGCGTATTTAGTGTCACAAATCAGTAGAACTTTAAAACTGCAAACACCGATGACAGCGCTTCAATTATGTAGAACTCTGCTGTCCGTGCAAAATTTAAATGCGTTTAGGGCATCGTGGCCTACTATCATGAGAGGTGTTATTTCACTTAGAAGTGATTCCAATTTCTCTTCCATACACGCTACTTTAGATGTTTGTTTAGATGAAGTTATTTCACATTCAAAACACCTTCTTTTACCTGAGTCTAACTGTTTACATTTTCTAAGGGCAATAAGGTTTAAAAAGACGGAAACTAGAAGCGTTTTCGTGGCTAGTGATGTTTTTAATAAAACTAAATTTGAGACGGTCAAAAGAGCTTGTATTGATTGTTGGAGACATTGGAATGATCGGCCTTCATTCATTTCAGTGAGAAATGCATGGTCCACCCAAGGAGTAGAGGTTCAAAGAATGCTGTGGCTAGCATCGTATAAATTTGGTGATGACGGACTTCATTTTAGGAACCAAGTTAATAACGCTACAGACAATTATTGGGCGCTTGGTGTTGAGAGTAAAGCGGGAACTTCCTTTGGGAAATTATTCAAACAATGGGCCGAAAAATGCGATTCTTAAGACTCCCCATGCGAGACCCTAGAACTGTCGCCAGAGATATTCCGGGGGTTTGCGACATATTATTTCCCCGGTTGTTGCCGGGGCTGGTTGCGTTATTAAATCGAAAGTCACAATCGTTTGGTGGAGTTAATCCAATAAGGTCTCAAGATATGCTTTGCATAAATACAAACGCGGCAATGTTATTTGAAGTTGCTTTTGCGAAAGCCGAACAGACACTTTCCCAATCCCCAGAAAATATTGAAAATTGCATTCAACTTGCCATAGAAAGACAATCGAAATATTTTGACGCAAGTACACCTTCTCAGCTAACAGAAATAGAATTATCCATTATTCGCAAGACATCAGACAACTTGGTTAAAAGCTTAAATATGTTATCTGATGGCTGCAATATTGTAACTTCTCCAAAAATATGTGGTTTTGAATGGATATCCAATGGAGTTGGCGATTTTTCGGTTGGTAGTACATTAATTGAAGTAAAATGTACGTCAAAGGGATTCTCTTCTAATGACTACAGGCAATTATTAATTTACTGGTTGCTCAGTTATGCATCGGCAATTGAAAAAAACACTATTGAATGGAAGCGCGGAGTTTTATTGAACCCAAGGTTAAATCACTTTGTTGAGTTTGATTTCGATGAGCTAATTCACCTAGTTACAGGTGGTGCTTCTAAAGTAGAGGTGTTAGAGCTATTTAGGTCGGTTGTATCCGAATATTCTTCAAAGCTATCTATTGACTCATTTGGCAATTATTGAGGCATGAAATCACACATGCCCGTGTTGTCTGATTTATTTTATGTTATTAAGTACTTAATTATTATGTGAACATTAAAGTAAGCCGTAAAAAAATATTACAAGGACGGATGAGTATGAAAAAAAAGGATAAGAGAAGTGAGCTTTTAAATTTTTTTCGTGAAAAAGAGAAAAATAAAACACACTTCACGTATGCTGAAGCTGCCGCTGAAACTGGATACAAATCAGACTCCATTAGCAAATTTGTTAGTGAGAACCTCAAGGGAAAGTACATATTTCAAAACAAAAGGCCCTATTGGTACAGCCAAGGGTTACTTTCCTTAAGTGACGATGATTTCTTCAGAATAACTTCTCAAAGCACACAAGCTAAGGTTCTTAGTGATGATGAAAAGCTATACCAAAAACTAATCAAAAGAAGCCTAAACGCCTTTACAGTTGCTTTGGAGGTTTATAACCGACCAAGCTTAGAAAATAGAGTTGAAGCCTTTGCTATTATGATGACTAATGCTTGGGAACTTTTACTTAAAGCGCAAATACTAAAGGCACAAGGGTTTGATTCACTATTTGAAGAAAATGGAAGAAGCATCCCTGTTGGACAAGCAATTGACTTTCGATATCCAAGTAAAAGCGCAGATAAGGATAATTTAAATCAACTAGTTTCATTAAGAAACGATGCAGTTCATTTACTTTTACCAGAAATTCAGCCGCAATTGTCTAGGCTATTTCAAACATCAGTTTTATTGTATCAAGAAGAGTTTGCTCATCAAGAGGGGTATGCTCCTCTTTCTGATCAAAGTGTAGGCATGTTGAGTTTAGTGATTGATGGTCCAGAACCAGATATGGCTATTTTAAAAGATGAATACGGTAAAAGAACTACAGATGAAGTAATAAAGTTTTTGAAGAAATTCACCAAACTTGAGCAAGAGCATAACTCTAATCGCTTCGCAATTAACATTGAATATAAGCTTGCCTTGACTAAAAAGCCGGGAGATGGTGACTTAACTTTTGGTGCTGGCCCTGATGGGACTCATACTGTTTTTGTAGATCGACCCAAAAACCTTAAATTAACACACCCCTTTTATGAGAAAGCTGCAATTCAAAGAATAAATGCTGCGCAATCGACTCATTGTATTACTAGTTATTCGTTTAGAGCGGTGGTGAAAAAACATAAAGTTAAGAGTAAACCGACTTTTTTCGATCATACAGATAGACCTAGATATTCAGAGTTATTTATTGATTGGTTTTTGATGAACTTAGCTCATCCCAATTGGCTAGAAAAATCATTGCCATCGAAAAGAGTGAAAAACTAATGATTACATTATTTTTGGGGGCAGGGTTTTCTAAATGGGCATTTGATCTACCACTGGTCAACCAACTGTTTGATTTTGATATTGAACCAACAAATGAAACGGAAAATAGAAAACTAGAATTATTGCAAAGTGACTGGAGCAAATGGAAAAACGAAAATCTCACTGCTACGGAAGAGCAATTTATCTATTGGTGTTTGCACAAGTCATCACACAGGCGTAGCCGAATTATTTGGTATGTGAATAGGCGTTTAACAGAACCATTCATGACTAGAATCCAAGGTTCGTATACCTCGGCTATGTTCGATGAGCGAGTTGTTAGAGAAAATGAACAAATAATTAAGATTAAGGGTTTTATAAATTCTATAGCTAGCTTTGGATTAAGAGGAATACTAACTTGTAATTACGATACTTTAGTCGAGTGTGCTTTAGGAACTAAAGGCTTTAATTATGGAGTTAAAGGAGAGCAACTATTTGGTAGAGGCTTAAATCCTCAATTTCCTTGGCAAAATGCACATGTAAATGTAACAGGTAATATACCTTTTGCTAAACTGCACGGCTCACTTTCTTGGGATTCAGATATCAAGTATACAAGTGGCAAACCCGGTAGAGCTGGCAAGGCTCTTATTGTTCCACCTGCACCAGAGAAAACACCACCACCAGAGCTAGCAAATGTATGGGCCTTAGGAGACCAAATATTATCAAATAGTAAAAGAATTATACTATTTGGTTTCGCATTTAATGCTTATGATTATGCACTTCTAAATTTTTTGAAAGAAAGTGGTGAAAATATAACTCAGGTACTGTTGATCGATCCGTATCCAAATGAAGATGCTGCTAAGAAACTTTGGCCTAAAGCAACCGTTAATACTTTAAACCCATTGAAGGACTTCAATATAGAAGATTATCTATAAGAAGCCAGTCTATGTACTAAATTGAAGTATGTAGGATCGTAGTTCGTACTAATTTATATGCAGGCACGATACTATGATCCTTTATAATGAATCTATTACTAGAACTCATTGATCTTCGAGGGCGGAATACCTCAATTTTCAAACATTACTGTTTTAATGAATTATTCCGTTGGATGCAGCAGAATTTAATTGAGCGATCTGTGTTGGGCTGTAGCCCATTCGCAGCAACTCAAAATCACGAAAATCAATCGTTGCATCTGTTCCCGCACCCTGAAGCACATAGACGCTGCCGCTGTGTGTTTCAACAATACCTCTTTTTAAGTCACACTTTTCGATCCGAGAGGTGGTGACATAATCATGTTGAGCAAACCTACAAGTTTGGTCATCTAGTACAAAGCCATATAAAACTTTACCCACGAACGTATTATCGTCATTTTTATCATAGCGGTCATACACGGAAACAATAATCCAATCGTAAACGGTCGTTGTCGCCATAATAAGCTCGCTCTAGTGTTGGTTTTCGTAAATCCTAGCTCAGTATTTTTTAAAGATATAGGCAAAAGCATGGACGTAATATGGATTATTTGCATTTAGATAATTTCATATCTTTGCTCTGCTTTTTAATTTCAAACACGAATCGAAAAAAATCATAAAAATTTTTCTGAGTGGGTTTCTAGCTTATTTTGTTTTGAGTTGCCTGTAATAAATAATTTATATAAAAATATATTTAAATTAAATCCTATTAAAACAATAAGTTAGTTAGTTGTAAAATAATAAATACTAAAATAAATATATAATTTAGCATTTATTAATTATGTTAAAAAACAATGGGTTATGTAATTTGTGTTCTTGATTTTTGTGTTTGTGTGTTCTATTTGTTTTAAGTGATTAAAAGCGTAAGGTGAAATCATGAATACACTCAAACTAAGCGAACATTCTTTTTCTAGTCTTAAGCAATTATGCCGAAGCGTTATCACTCATTCTCAACTTAACGTAAAAATGTTACCTCAGTGCTTAGATACTGACATGATCTCGAAAGACACTCTGTTTGATAAAATGCAAAGTGTTATCACCTTAAACCAAATCGATAGCATTTTGGTGCCATACAATTCCGTTTCAAGAGTATTAACAACTCCGCTATATGGGATTTTGAAAGATTTAAACTTAACCATTCTCTATGAAGAAAAAACTGAGGATGGAAACACCTACATCACTACTTTAGACCGCCATATTCCGGAGGATTTTAATGAAATAACTATTGCTGGACGCATCTATCAGGTAAGACATGGGTTCAGTAATCGCTGGGTGAAGTAAATGCAACAGCGAATTATCACCGAAGAGATAGTTAAAAGTATCGACAAGTGGAACGCTGAGTTGGAAAAGCGTAGGCACCACCATCCTTGGGTAACCGTTAAAGATGTTAACAAGGTTGGTCGTCGTCACTTGCACAGATGCCCGAAGCAAAAACGTGAGATACACCTGTTAAGTGATGGTGAAAAGCGAGCTTATAAAGTTTTAGTTTGGCGACCAGATACCTTGTTAGTCAAAGAGCAAGTCCCGTTGGATCTTAACGAAACACTAGATATTGCGAATGAGCTTGGATTTTTGCATTCGGGAGATTACAAAACTAAAGCTGCACACGTTATGTCCACTGATTTTTATACTGAGCATGTTATTTTTGATAGCGGAGAACTAGTAAAACGGGCATACAATTTTAAGTATTGGAATCAGCTTTGGACAATTGATGAAAACGGTAGGCTGAAAAAAAAGCATTACCGAGTATGGCAGAAAATTGAAATTGAGAAGATTTATTGGAAGCGTAGAGGAATAAAACTCTTTCTCATATCAGAGCGAGAAGCAACGAAGTTGATATGTTGGAACCTTGATTGGTTTGCTACTGAAGCTAATGCCATTGTATCTGACAGCGAAAAACTAGAGTTTAGCCAAGCCTTTTATGACTCTTGGTATGAAAATAAATTTCTTAACTGTGTAGACCACATTATTAATGCTGGAAACCAACTTTCGTTAGACTTTAAACGCAGTCAAACCGTGTTTAAGCAAGCTGCACTTCACCGCATACTAAAGCTAGATTTAACTCAGCGTATTTTCCTGCGTGAGCCTTTGAAGGTACTGCCATGATCCATGTGAACATGCATATCTTCAATAAACCTTTAAATGTCTCGTTGCGAGTTTGCGCAATCAATACAAGAGACTCACTTGCTGCTGTTGCAGATATGACATGGGCTAAAGAAAGTGCTAATGCGAGAAAGCCTAAAATTTACAAATTTGACGACCTTTATAAGCTTGCAGAACAAAATGGTTATGAAGTTGAAGACTATAAATTACCTGTGGAAATGGGGTACTCAGAAGACAGACTAATAAGAGAAAAAAAGCAACATTGGATAAAGAAACGAGATGCCCGATTTGAAGTCGTTGAGTCTTTAGTTAGCACGACAAATATAGAGCTATATCTGTTTGGTGATGGTATCGGCATTCAAATACGTGAGTTGATCAACTCAACAGGTCCATATAAAACTGCTGGGGCTTACTACAATATCATCAATCGTTATATTGTATGGGGCTGTAATAAAAATGCCTTACTCCCTGTGGGGTTAAAGAACGTTGGTAGTAACTATTTTTGGCCTGAAGAACACGGTCCTGAAAATGTTAAACGAGGTTGCGGAAAATCAGACAATTCAAAAACAGATTCAAAATCACGTGGAGTTACAAAGCAAGACAAACGTAATTTTTTAACCACTATAAAATTACTAAAAAAAGGGAAGATCAAACTAACACCCGCCAATTTTGATATTGGTTACCGAAAATACTTTGAAAAAATCACCGAGTATATTGAAACACCTTATGGAACTCGTAAACACGTATCAACGGTAGACGAAGAAGATCAACTTTCTGAATCTCAACTTAGTTACCACTTCAACTTATCACTTTCGATGAAAGACAAGCTTAAGAATTGGCACGGTCATGTCACATACGAAAAAGACTATGCTGATAGACAGGGGATTTCACGAGACGGAGTAATCGGCCCGTCATTTCGATATGAAATAGATGCAACCGTTTTAGATATCTACGTTCGTTACCCCTACGATACTACGGGGCGTTTCTCTATGGGGCGGCCTGTCCTATATCTTGTTATTGATGTCTACTCAACTGTCGTGGTGGGAATGTACATTGGCTTTCACGGCCCTGATTGGACCGGAGCAAGCGAAGCAATGATCAATGCCTTTTCAAATAAAGTTGAGTTTGCTGCACGATACAGTATTGAACTGAAGGACGAAGATTGGCCATGTCATCATATTTGTTATGAGCTAACCGTTGACAATGGAGTTGAGTATTCTTTAGGTCATATGTCGGGCGTCTTAAAAAGTAGCGTTGCAGCTATTGAAACCGTTAATTATGTTGCTGTTTTCAGAGGCGACTGTAAAGGGATTGTAGAACGTAAGTTTGGCGTAATTGCCAATGAAGTTGTTAAGCATGAACCCGGAAACCTAAAGGATTTCAAGCGCGAAGATATACACCCAAGCAATGAGTCCCTATGGGATATCAAATCTTTATATGCCGCCATTATCTTAGAAATCAAATATCACAACAATAATGCTGACAGACTTCACTTGCATGACTTTCGCATGGCATCTGAGCTTCATGGGTTCACTCCGCTAGATATTTGGAAGTCCAATATTGATGAAGAAATGAATGGTGGTCGTCCAACTGTTCCAGAACGAATGTCTGATTATATTTGGCCGTTTATGGCTGAGATAGTAGTCACTGTTCGAGGAGATGGTGTTTATTATAAGCGCGAAGCATACCACTCAGACTATGCTAAACAAGCGAATTGGTACACCAAAGCCAAACTTGAAGGCGCATTCCCAGCAACGTTTAGACGAACATTAGCGTCTGCATCATTCATTATCTATCAAACTACAGATGGGGAATATGTTCTTTTTTTCTTAAAGTCTTCTACTAATAAACCCCACCGCTTTAGCAACCAACCTTGGGAGGTGGTCGAGCATCGTAAGAGTCAAGAAAAGTCAATAAGGAACCGTCTTAAAGTAATGCAACGTCTTGAGAAACTAAAAAAAGACTCCGAAGTTGATGATTTAAGAGACTTAAATCTTAAGCAAATTGAAGAAGCACTGAAAACAACGACTAAGGCTCCACAGAAAGGTGTAAAGGAGCGCAGGGCGGAACAAGGTGAGATAGACAAATTAAATATTGCAATCCAGATAGCCGAGCAATTCAGTGGTGGTATTACTGAGTTTATTGCAAATGACAGTATGGACGAGGATGATTATGAGTTTTGAGAAATTTGCACCTAAAAGGGTGGATGCTAATTATCTGACACATGACGATAAAACCCTAAACAATAACCCCCTAACAGAAGCATTGCGAGTTATTGAAGATGAAAGCGAGATATTAAAACAGCTTACCTATATACCTGAAATGCAGCCTAACTTTTGGCAATTGAATAACATCTACAAGAAAACACAATTGAGTCAATTGCTTGAAATATTTGTACCTCACTCAACTTTAACTCCCTTTTTATATTATGAATTTATTGAACAAATACTATGCAACTACAAGCACAGAAATCCTTTTTCAGCTAACCAAAATAGATTAACAATGACTATTGCAGAGAAAGTGAAAGAGGAAGATTATTTGCCTGTTTTATCAAATATTCCCGGTATTACAACTGCTCAGTCTAGTCTTATTTCAGGGGCTTCTGGCGTAGGAAAAACATTAACTATTCGCAATATATTATCGTTGATCCCACAGGTCATTGACCATACAGAGTATCAAGGTAAGCCATTCAAGAAGCCCCAAATAGTTTGGTTGAGCTTTGATTGCCCGGCAACAGCGTCACCAAAGGCGTTAGCGCTTTCTTTTTTTAGAGCTTTAGATGCTGCGTTGGGCGAGCCTAAATATGCTCCCAAATATCAAAATAGAGATCGCATTGGCGTTGAACATCTTTATGGCGTAATGCAACAACTTGCAACGAAATACCATATCGGTCTTATTCATTTCGATGAGCTTCAGTTTTTCTTAAAATTTATTAAATCGTCGAATTCTCCTAACTTACAGATTATTGAAAGTTTGTTTAATAAATTGGGAATCCCAGTATTTTTGAGTTGTACCCCAGAGGGGACTGTGCTTTTTGATCCGATTGAGGATGAGCCAAATGAAATGCCAAAAATACAAACGCTTAGAAGAATGATTAGTGAGCGAGAGGATCACTTTTCCCCATATAGGATGGGAAGCAAGGAATTCGATAAACTCTTTGAGGCATTTTATCAAACAAGTATATGTATAAATGGCATAAAGCCTAGTGACGAGTTTAAAGCGTATTTTCATTACTTAACTGGTGGTTTGCAATCGATAATCACGCGTCTTGCGCGGCTCCACATAAAGAAAATGATAATTCGTGCAGCCAATGACAAGCATAATGTTGAACGCATAGATGATAGAGCCGTATTGGATGATATATTCAAAAGACAGTTTCATCGCTGGGGACCAGCATTAAAGCACTTACGCAAAAACAATCTAGTTGCATTTGAAAACTCAATACCCACGAAAGCCAATGGGCGACCAGATTACAATGATGATCAAGAACATCCCTCAAGCCAAGCTAATGAAGTTTCGGATAAAAAGCCTGTACGTGCCCCATCAATAAAAGGTACTGAGCAAAGTATAGATATTGATGAAGATGATGACATAAACATTGGGGGAGATCTTTTAAATGACTAATGAAATGTTATCCTTTTTCCCTCTCCCTGCACCCGGAGAACATATATTTAGTATTCTTGCTCGATATCATTATATGATTTTATCCTCACAGGATATGCAATTAACGATTCGAAATGTTTTTGGTGGCAGCAGGCAGATCAATCTAAAAGCAGCATGGAGACCAGAATTTGACAAGCTATGGTCATTTTATGGAGGCATTCTTGATCGTAAAGAGCTATTAACGTGGCACACCCCATACTATTTTGACGCTAAATTTTTATTTACAGAACAATGTAATAACATCGAAAATAGAAAACTAGACCAAGCTTTAAGTTTTAACGGCACTACAAACATAACGCATTCTAAATATTGGCGCTGGTGTGAAATGTGTGTCGAAGACGATTATGACACACAAGGATTTCGGTACTGGCATACACAGCATCAAATTCCGTCTATGTTGATGTGTGCCAAACATAATTTACCTTTATCGGGATTGTGCGCTCATTGTGGCTATTTCACTGCCAGTCTAGTCAAAATCCAACTGTCACCAAAAGGTAATGCCTGCCCCCGCTGTAGTATGAGAATCGAACCATCTCGTACTTCATTAAGCGATGAACAACATTGGCTCGAATGTTTTTCAAAAAAACTACTGGATTCAAAACGGTTAGGCTGTCGTGCAACTGTTGCCTCTATTCTTCGCTATGCATTAAATTGCCCAATGACTGAAAGTAGTCTTACAAAGGTTGATAGAACTCAGCTTAGACAAGCGCAGGACTATTTAAATCATTGGGTAGATAAAGGTGCGTACAAACCATATTTTTGCCTTGTGGATCATCAAGGTGGGAGACCGCCAAATCCATACTCGTTAAATCTCATTCACTTGATGTATCGAGACGGAAATTACCATCCTATTTGCTATTTCGCTGCGTTGACAGCTTTCTGTAGTAAAGAGGAAATATCACAGGCTTTGCTATGACTGCCTTTGCATGGGAGCAGATTTTCCCTGACGAAACATTATGCAGTTTCTTGTCACGACAAGTTATGGCGTCAGGGTGTCCTTCATGCCGAGTAGCGCAGCAATCTTTGTGGGGGAATCATAACTTACAGTTAAACACTAATTTTCCTAGTTTAATACCGTGGATTTCTGACAACTTTGGCATACACCCAGTTGAGCTATTAGACAACCATACATGTCTAAACTACTTCAAGCCATATCTAGGTCAAAGCAAATACGAGCTGGTAAAACAGGCATTGCTAACTGGTGATGTTGAGTTCGTACAAAAGTGGTTGGGAATAACATCAAACCGGGTGAAAGAGAGTGGGAGCCTGTACTATTGCCCTGAGTGTGTGAATGACGATTTGGAGCAATATGGTGTGGCATATTGGCATCGAACACATCAACTACATGGATTGATAACCTGCCCAGCACATGCTCAACAGTTGCTGGAAGTAAAGGTCACGCGAAGAGAAGTGGCGTTACCACCTCAACGCCACAATGAGATAGGTCACCAAGACGGGTTGCTTCACAATCATTTTTCAAGTTTTAGCCTTTGGGCGCTTCTACAAACAGACATTGATATGTTTGATTATGAACAGCTCACAAACTGTTATCGCATTGAGCTTTTTAATAAAGAGTTTGCTTGCAAAAGCCTTAGGATTAGGCAGAAGTGTTTAAGGGAAGATTTGCAGGGGTATTATGCCGCAGAATTGAACCATGCTGCATGGCAAGCGTTATTCTCAACCAATAAAACATACCCTTATCCATGCCAGCTTTTTTATAACTACCATGATTGCCATTTTCACCCAGCAAAACATCTGGCTTTGATGGCGTATCTATTTTCTACACCTGAGTCATTTCTATCAAAGTATCACAGCGCCAACAAAGATTTAGAGTCACACTTTAACTCCAATGCTTCAATTCGAGATCACAAAAACGATACCTTAAAAAGTAAGTTGATTTTGAGCTTGTTTAGCCAAGGTAAAAGCCTTCGTAATATTGCCAAGCAAGTAAAACTTAGTGTGACAGCGGTAAAATCAAAGGTTGTTGCTGGTGGAGGAAAGGTGAAAAGCCGCGCATCTAAAATTTTTGAAAATGACCGGAGAGCAATATTGCGCAAACTGATGATGGGCACCCCAACAAAGGATATTGCAAAAGGACTTAACTTAAGTACAGGCGCTATTGAACAAGTGTTAACTCAACACCCAGAACTTGTTGAACAGCGTAAGCACTTTCGTTTTAGAGCAAAGCTAGTACATCACCGTAAATCGTTGTCCCTAGCAATGAAGAAGTTTCCTAGATACACCCGCAATCAACTCAAGAACAAATTTAACGCCAGTTACATGTGGCTTTTTAAGCATGACAAAAACTGGCTGTATCGACATCTACCAACCCGCAAGCAATACAAAAAACCGGAGAAATAAAATGACTGATGAAAAAAGCGAATTTAATGTTAAAGGCATTCCTAAAGAGTTAACCATTGAGAATGGTCCTAGCTTTCCCTTTTTAAGAGGAGATTACAAAAGTAAAGAAGAGCGAGTGGCAGTGCGAGAGAAAATGAAGCAAATGCAAGTACCTCACGAAGCTAGATTAAAGGAATGAAGTAAATTGGTAGTTGATTGGAAAGCAGATATATAAGTGGTAATCTGTTTTCTCTATTAAAACGATAATAATAAAGGGATTTGCATGGAATTACTCATATTTATCGCTGTTTGTTATGTTCTATACAAAGTATTTGGCAGTACAAAGCCAAAACCTAAACATGAAGTTAAAGTAACCAATAGAAACCCAAAAGTAGTTCATACCAGTAATTCTAATCGCCATTTTGATGATGAAGAAGGCGAAGATGAACTAGTTACTTTCACGATTTCTTACGGTCATGAAGAAGAAAAGAGTAAAAATAGAACCCCCGGAAAATGGATTTCCGGCAATGAATCTATCAATCTTAACGGGGTTCAGTTACGCGGCAACTTTTACTATGGCGGTACATTAAAAGCTCTTGATAATGAGCGAAGCTATTTTAGCAATCAGGAAACTGAAGCATCACTAATAGATGACTCTCTTAAAATTACTCCAGCAGATTTCTCTTATACAGATCAAAGTTTGGCTTATTGGCCTAAATTTATTTCCTTATCACCGAAAGCAAGAGGGGCTTACTTAAATTGGTTAGCTAGTGATAGAAATCACCCCGATGCTCCTATTGGTTATGTTTTTATTTATTTTTATGGTATTGAACGTCGAGTCATTCACGATGCAAATAGTAAGCAGGTTTTAGATAGCGAATATTTAGGACTGTTTGAAGAAGTGAGTCGTTTGAAAGAGGTTTACGGAGAGAGTCGATCATTTTTCAATTATGCAACACGTTTAATTGAGTTCATGTGTCTACAACGCCCTGATGTTTGCAAGATTGATGCTGAAAGTTTTTCCTTCGCAAATGATTCACTATTGTTTAAATTTGAATTATCTAAAGTTGTGGCATCAGGACAAGCAATTTCCCCACAACTGGCCTTGTCTTGGATTAAATTTTATCCAGAATATAGGTTTAGAACTCCTGCGAGAAGATGCGCAAAAGAATTTGCAGCTCTATTTAAAACTAGATATGCGGAAAAATATGGAAACGGCTTTGTTGTCAAGCCCAACAAAACAAAGCTAAATATCAGTTATTGGCCTGCCAGTAGCACGTTAAGTAGTGTGCAAATTAATCAAGACGACCTCCCCGATCCAAGCATGTTGAAAGGCCCAACCAATAAATTGATAGCCATCGCAGATGTGTGTACAGAAGAACTAGAACAATACAGCCGTTATCTTGGGAAAAAGGATACATCAAGCAATGACATAGCAGCTTTACTTTTATTGCCAGAACAATTAATTAGTAGCAGTTCTTCGTCAGCATTAGCTAGTTTTAAAACTTGGGCAAACGATGCAATTCAGCATAATTCTGGCTTGGTATCCTTGAGTGACTTCTGGAAGATGACAGGTGAAAGTCTTCCTGAAAAGTTGAACAAAAAAGAAATGGAATTAATCCAAAACCTTGCCAGTAAATCAGGATTTGGCTTTGCTCCTGATCCTCGTTATCACCACGCTAAACCCACACTAGATGGAAATTTGGTTTTATTTAGTGAAGGACATGGAGACTACTTTGAGCCATCCAAGTCTTTTAACGAAGTAGCGATGGCTCTTAGACTAGGAGCTATGGTAGCGACAATCGATTCTCATGTGGATGAACATGAATTAACAGTGCTGCACCGCCTCATAGAACACGATCCAAAACTTTCGCCAACTGAGAAAAAATCACTCAAAGCCTATGTTACTTGGCGACTAAATACTCCAGCGAATATGAACGGATTGAAAGCTAGACTGGAGAAGTTGGATGAAAAAGCTAAATCTTTAGTCAGCCATATTTTGGTTACTGTCGCTTTGGCAGATGGAAAAATTGATCCTACCGAGATAAAACAACTGGAAAAACTCTACGCTGCATTGGGTCTAGATAAATCACTTGTTACGAGTGATATTCATAATATTTCGTCAAGAAAATCTCTAGTTTCAACTCAAAAAGAATCAACACAAAGCCACGTTGAATCTTTTGCTCTTGATGAAGAGCTACTTGCTTTACATGAATCTGAAACTAGTGATGTACAAAGTATGTTAAGTGCAATATTTGTCGAGGATGCCCCTTTAGTTGAAGAGAATAGTGTCGTAGAACCTGTTCAAGCTCAATCTAAAACAGGACTTGATAATAAGCATGAAAATCTCTACCAAGAACTTGCAACAAAAGATGTATGGGCTAGAAATGATGTTATTGAGTTATGTCGTAAGCTTGAGCTTATGCTTGATGGGGCTATAGAGACGATAAATGATTGGTCATATGAGGCAGTTGAAGCCCCTGTATTAGATGATGACGATGACATATATGTAGACTTAGAAATAGTCGAAGAATTAAAGGGATAATAATATGGTTTCAAAGCGTATTAGATCAAAAGAGCGAGATGCAATCATTCAATCATTGAAATCTGGCGTCACTCCTAAAATTGGCATTCAGCATATTCAAGTAGGTCGATCAAAAGAGTTAGAAGCCCTTTACAGTGACATCGAAAAGATTTGTGATGGAGGCTCTGCTTTTAGATTAATTATAGGCGAATATGGTTCAGGAAAAACGTTCTTTTTAAGTGTTGTACGTTCAATTGCACTTGAGAAAAAGTTAGTAACTGTAAATGCTGACTTATCTCCCGACAGACGAATCCATGCATCAGCAGGGCAAGCTAGAAATTTATATTCTGAATTAATGCGTAACCTTTCAACTCGCAACAAGCCAGATGGAAATGCACTTACTAGCGTTGTTGAAAAGTTTATTACAGAGGCGGTAAAAGAAGCTGATGCTAAACAAGATAAAGTTTCAAATGTAATCCATAGTAGATTGGCATTGCTGTCTGAGCTAGTAGGAGGTTACGATTTCGCCAAAGTGATAGAAGCATACTGGAGAGGTCATGAGTATGACGACGAGCAGCTCAAAGCGAATGCAATTCGATGGCTAAGAGCCGAGTACTCCACAAAAACTGATGCTAGAAAGGATTTAGATGTTAGGACGATTATTTCAGATGCAACTTTTTATGACTCACTAAAACTTATGAGTCTATTTGTGCGTCAAGCAGGTTATGAAGGATTACTCGTTAACCTAGATGAAATGGTTAACTTGTATAAGTTGAATAGCACACAAGCTCGAACATCAAATTATGAACAAATATTAAGAATCCTGAACGACTGCCTGCAAGGAAGTGCTGAGCATTTGGGTTTCTTGTTGGGCGGGACACCTGAATTTTTATTAGACCCTAGAAAGGGATTATACAGTTATGAGGCTCTGCAATCTCGTTTAGCTGAAAACACTTTTGCTCAAAAAGCTGGTGTTATTGACTACTCCTCTCCCGCACTTCATTTAGCAAGCTTAACGCCAGAAGAGCTGTATATTCTCCTTAAGAATTTGCGCCACGTATATGCAAGTGGAGAGGTTGAAAAGTACCTTGTTCCTGATGATGCGTTGAAATCATTCTTGCATCATTGCAGTCAGACAATTGGTGATGCTTATTTTAGAACTCCAAGAAATACCATTAAAGTGTTTTTAGATATGCTAGCAGTAATGGATCAAAATCCAAATATACAGTGGTCTGATTTAGTTAAGAAGTTAACCGTCGAGGAAGAAAAACCAAGCGATCTAGATATTGAATTTCATGATGAGAGCGATGCAAAATCAGATGACTTGGCTAACTTTTCTTTATGATTGAAGCATACAAATTACTTGATCACAGAGTACAGAAGTGGCTTTTCAAACAAGGTTGGTCGGATTTAAGAGAAATTCAAAAGAAGGCTGTATCGCCAATTCTCGCAGGTAAATCTGATGTTCTGATCAGCGCTTCTACAGCGGCAGGTAAAACAGAAGCATTCTTTTTACCTGCTTGCAGCGCAATCGCTGATGACATCGATGGTTTCGGCATTTTGTATATCAGTCCTTTAAAAGCGCTAATTAACGATCAATATAGGCGACTTGAAAGTCTTTGCGATTTACTAGATATGCCAGTAGTTCCTTGGCATGGGGATAGCTCACAATCCCTGAAAAATAAAGCTAAAAAGAACCCTAGAGGCGTTTTATTAATAACACCAGAGTCTTTAGAATCTTTATTAATTAGAGACCCTAAGTGGGTAAAGAGTGCTTTTAGTAGTTTAAAATATATTGTCATTGACGAATTTCATGCTTTTATCGGCTCTGAAAGGGGTCATCAGTTGTTATCTCTCTTAAATAGGGTAGAGCACTTATTGGGAAGATATAGTAATCCGGTGCCAAGAGTGGCACTTAGTGCTACTTTAGGGGCGTTGGAAAAAGTCCCTCCCTTGCTTCGCCCTAATGGAGCGTTGCCTTGTGAATTGATTACAGATGAAAAGCATAAATCTCAACTAAGCATTAAAGTTCACGGCTATATAGAGCCAATAACTACTGAAGAAGATGACCAGCGTTATTCAGCAGAATACCAAATCTGCCAAAAGCTATTTGAACTGTGTCGGGGAGACTCGCATTTAGTATTCGCCAATAGCAGAAAGCGAACAGAAAGCATCGCGGTGCAGCTTAGTGATTTTTGTGAACAACAACTAGTACCTAATGAATTTTTTCCTCATCACGGGTCACTGGCTAAAGAAAGTAGGGAAGAGCTAGAAGCTCGCCTTCAAAAAGAAACGCTTCCAACTACCGCGATTTGTACAATGACACTTGAATTGGGTATTGATATAGGAAAGGTGAACTCAGTTGTTCAGGTTACAGCACCGCATTCAGTTTCAAGCTTGAGACAGAGAATGGGTCGATCAGGTAGACGAGGTTCTCCCGCAGTTCTGCGTATGTTGATTGCTGAAAATGAATTAAATGAAAACTCTAATATTGTTGATTGCCTGCGATTAGAGCTAATTCAGTCATTAGCAATGATTAGATTATTGATAAGTAGCAAGTGGTTTGAACCTGCTGACAATCAATTAATGCACTTTTCTACTTTGCTTCATCAAGTACTAGCTTTAGTAGCACAATGGGGAGGAGTCAGGGCAGATCAACTATTTGAACTCCTTTGTAAGAATGGCCCATTTCAACATACAACAATTTCGCATTTCAAATCTTTGTTACAACATATGGGAAGCCAAGAATTATTAACACAAATCTCTAGCGGTGAACTTGTATTGGGGATTAAAGGTGAACGCTTAGTAGATCATTATTCGTTCTATGCTGTATTTAAAACGCCAGAAGAATATCGAATTATAGTCGGCAACAAAACTTTAGGAACATTGCCAATAGACTCTTTGGTATTGGAAGGTCAACATATTGTATTTAGCGGGCGTAGGTGGAAAGTTGTAGATGTCGATACCGAAAAGAAAACAATTCATGTTGAAAAAACCAAAGGCGGAAAACCACCCAAGTTTGGCGGGGAAGGCATGTCTATTCATAACCGTGTACGACAAGAAATGTTTCAAATCCTCACTGAAGGAGATTATAGAATTTCAGTTGGTGAACATAAAGTCGATTTTATAGATCCTCAGGCTAAAGTTCTTTTCGACGAGGCGGTTGACTATTTCCAGCAAGCTAATTTAGCTGAAATTTGTGTTGTACAGCATGGTAAAACCACATGCATTTTTACTTGGATGGGCGACAAAGTTATTAATACTTTGGTGGCGTTGTTGAATAAACATGGATTTGAAGTAGGGGCATTTGGTGGCGTGATTGAAGTTGAAAAGTCCAATGTGGAAGAGGTAAAACGATTTTTGTCCATGTTAAATGCAAAGCCGTTACCTAGTAAGTCTGATTTAGCAGCTTCAGTTGTAGAAAAAAATATCGAAAAGTTTGATGAGTTTTTACCGATTGACTTATTGAACATTGGCTATGGCAGTAGAGCATTTGATATAGCTGATACGAAAAGTTGGTTGACTAATAATTGTTGATGAGTAACGAAGAAATAAATAATGCTAAGTGATTCCTAGTCCCAATGTAACAGTACCTTCTTAGCGAATGGAGCTACGGAATTGAGTTAGAAGATAAATATATTACTTAAATGGATTTTAAAATTACTACAAACAGGAGAAAAATGAATCATTTATACAGAGGTACAAGTTAATGAATTTGTCTCTGACAATGGGCCTAGCTTTAACTTTTTAAGAGGTGATTACAAAAGTAAAGAAGAGCGAGAGGCTGGTGAAAAGCTGCAATTAGAACGAGCCATAAATTCATCAAATATTGGTCTAAACAAGAAGCAATAGATTGAACATTTAAATTCGTATGACAGCAGCTTAGTACCTAACCTCTATGCTTCTTTGCTAATTTCGGAGCTTATTGTATGTAATCAAGGAAGCAAATCTATTCCAAACTGCTTCAGCAATAAAGAAAACAGCCAAAAGCAAATTACAGTTATTAATGAGCTGATGAGTAACGATAGCCAAAAACTGTAGCGCTGCATCAGCATGGGGAAAAGTAAAAACATGGGCAATGTGGGAAGTACATACCAAAAGGTGTACCAAGCGTGATTGGCTATTTTCTCTGACGGCTGCTTTTCAACATATAACCAAATCATGGCTAAAATTGTGACTGTCGGTAAGGCCACTATTAGTGCGCCTAGTTTATCATTTCGTTTTGCTAGCTCTGATGCCGCGACAATGACCGTAGCGGTGATCAAATACTTAGTTATTAGCCAACCCATATAATGTCCTTAAATGAAAAAACCGATTGCCTATCGGTTTTTGTTGTGACAATATAGCCAACGAATTAAATAGAGTAAAGTGTTATGCAGTTAGGTGAACTAGAAAAGTTAGTGCTTCAACATTTCTGGAATGTGAAAGAAGCGGATGCAAAGCAAGTACATAAAGTACTGGGGTTAGCTCGTGGTAATTCGTTAAATACTATCCAAAGTACGCTTGATAGGTTATTTAAAAAAGAATTACTTAAACGCACTAAACAAGGCCATGCGTATTGTTATTCAGCCAGAGTAGATCGTGAAGGCTTAATTGCTCAACTTATTTCAAATGTAACCAGTGACTTTGTTGATGATGGTGAAAATAGCTTAATTGCTGCGTTCAGTTCTGCTTCGGCACAGCTTAATGACGAACAACTCGATACATTAGAAAAAATGATCGAGAAACAACGCCAGCTTAGAAAGGAGCGGGCTTAATTATGTTAGTTGGAGATATGGCAATCGTTCTAAATTTGCTCAGTGTTTCAGTGCTTGCATTTGTGATAGGTATTGCAACTGTTGCTGTCGTATCTCGTTTTGTGTTGTTCAGACTCGAACAAGTCAGTTTTAATAGTCAAAAGTTTATATTGTGGTCACTAGTGAGTGCACCTTGGTGGATAGCCTTTTCTTGTATTAGTTACTTTATGCCTTACTCGTTAGGGTTTGATAAAGTTTTTAACATAAGCTGGTTCGAAGATTTTGCCCATTGGCACCATATCGATATTTTTAGCTTTTCAAGTTGGCACGCGTTAACCTTACTTTTAGCACTAATCTATTTAGCTTGGCGCGTAACTAAGACTACCTTTGCTAGAACCAAACAGTCCATCGCATTATCGAGTTTACTAAGCTTTACTGATGCACAAGATGCTAGGACGACTAATGGCAATCAATATTTATTGATGCCTGTTAAAGTGCCTGTTGCCTTTACTACAGGTTTTATATCTCCCAAGATATATGTATCAACCGGACTACAAACCCAAGTTAGCGATGAACAACTTAATATCATCGTTAATCATGAACTGGCTCATGTAACGGCAAGAGACCCGTTATTTAAAGTGCTTTTCACGGCACTTGCCAGCTTCTATCCGTCACGTATAAAACAAACCCTAATCGAGCAATATGTCTTAATGACGGAAAAGATGGCCGACAATGAGGTCACAAAAGAATACGACCACCTTGATATCGCACAGACATTAATTGATGTCGCTAGACTTCAAAAAGCACTTCCTACGGATTGCGATCAGGCGTCTGTTAGCTACTTCGGACATGATTACACGAGTCTTCGTGTTGAAGGTTTATTAAATCCAATTAATAAACCGTCACTTACTACTTTCATCATTACTCTAGCATTATTGGCAACTATGCCAGTACTAGCGGCATCCACTGTCGATAGTTTTCATCACTTTATCGAAACTTTTTTCATCCATTAATTAAGGATATGGAATGAGATTTAACCCATATAAAAACAAGAGTAAAAGCAACAGAAAAAAACCGACCGGCAATCGGTTTTTGGCTGTTGGTCTATTTTTAACAACGGGGGCTGGTTTAGTAACATCAACTCCCTTTTTGGCTAATGCGCAAATCCAGCAGCAATCACAGTCATCACATCAGGTTATAAATTTAAGCAAGGCTGTGACCATGACTCTACAAAGTCATCCTGAATTAAAAGCCTTGATAGCTCAAGAAGCCTTGTGGCAAGGTAATATCGAGCAAGCTGGAATTGGAGAGCGTCCTCAAATAGGTTTAATGATTGAAGATGCGTTAGGGACTGGTGAGCATAGTGCATTAAAAAGTATGCAATCAACGCTCACCTACTCTTGGTTGCTTCAACAAGATCAAATTGATGGCAGAGTTAATGCGGCAAAAAGCCAAGCAAGTGCAGTAATAGTCGAGCAAAAAATAAAAGCCCTCGATTTATCTGCGATTGTTGCTAAGCAGTTTGTTGAAATCTTGATAAAACAAGAGCGCCTGAAACTCAATCAATTAGCGGTATCTCAGGCACAGGAAGTGGTTGACGCTATTGCCAAAAGAGTAAAAGCAGGCAAAAGTTCTACTGTTGAAATGCGCTTGGCTCAAGCTGAGCTAATTCGAAGAAATCTCGCTGTCGAAGATTTAGAGCACGAATTAAAAGCCAGCCATTATCAACTGTCATCCTTATGGGGTAAGCCTCAGGCAGAGCTTAAGTTAACGGGGAATTTAATGCTTAAGCCGGAAATTCCATCTGTAGAAAGCCAACTAAACAAGCTTAAGCAAATCCCGCAAATACAGCAGTTTGCTAATGAACAACGTATCGCCCAGTCTCAAATGGAACTCGCACGTATTGAAGCCAAACCTCAGTGGCAATTCACTGCTGGACTAAGACGATATGAAACGACCAATGATTTTGGTTTAGTGGCGGGTGTCTCTATTCCTTGGGGGAATGACAATAGAAATGCAGGAACAATAGCTGCCTTACGCGCAAAACAAGATGTTCTGGCAAGTCAGCAACAAGCGTTAATGCAGAAACTTGATGCACAGCTTTATGTGCTATTGCAAGAAATGGCGCATTCCCACCATGTCATTGAAACGATTCAAGCTGAAATTATTCCTGTACTAGAAACCGCATTGACTGAAGCAAGTCAGGCATTTGATATCGGCAAACTTAGCTACAACCAGTGGAGTGATATCCGTAGAGAGCTACTCAGCGCCCAAAATCAGTTACTTGATTCTTATCAATCTTTGCACTTACAACATATTGAAATTCAACGCCTAACTGGCGTGTCCGTTAGTGATAGCGAGTAGAACCGTGAGCAAACTTATGAAAAATAAAAATATCCTGTCGTCATTGAGTTTGGCGATACTTATCTCATTAACAGGCGTCGTCGCACCTAATGCTGTTGCGGCATCATCACCTGCGGCTGAGCAAGCTGAACCAGAGAAAGGTCCACACCGTGGGCGCATGTTACGAGAAGGTGATTTTGCAATTGAACTCTCTATTTTTGAAACAGGCGTGCCGCCAGAATTTCGTGTTTGGGCAACAAATGAAGGGCAACCTATTGACCCAGCGAAAGTTAGTTTAAACGTAAAGTTAATCCGTCTAGGCGATGGCACTGATGATATTAACTTCAATGCCCAAGGTGACTTTCTTCGCGGTGATATGGTGATTTATGAGCCTCACTCTTTTGTCGTTGCCATTGAAGCAACTTATCAGGGTAAAAAGTACAATTGGCGATATGACAACTTCGAGGGTCGCACCACAATTGAACAGGCAGTTGCCGATGCAATGGAAATCAACACTGAAATTGCAGGCCCTGCGACAATTCATCAAACCATTCCTGCTTATGGAAAATTAAGTTTACCTGTGGGCGCTAAGCGAAACATTGCAGCGCGTTTTGATGGTGAAATCACCAAATTACACGTCAATTTCGGTGAAATCGTTAAAAAAGGGCAAACGCTATTCACAGTAGAAAGTAATGAAAGTCTTAAGCCCTACGTTATTAAAGCGCCCATTAATGGTGTTATTACCCAGTTATTCGCAAACGCGGGTGAGCAAACCAATGGTAAAACCTTACTCACCATTACCAATTTTAATCGCCATATTGCCAAATTAGCGGTTTATCCCTCGGATTATTCCAAGGTGAAACTGGAAACGCCAGTAACGTTAAACGTTGAAGGTCATGAGGAAACCCTTGCAGGTCAGGTGTCATTTATTGAGCCTAGCGTGAGAGATGATCAGGCAAGAATAGTTTGGGTCGAATTAGCTGATGGCCTCTTTTCTGAAGGCAGTTTTGTTAAAGCTGACATAGAAATTGCCACTATTGATGTGCCACTGGCAGTTAAACGTGTTGGCTTGCAAGGATTTAGAGATTTTACTGTCGTTTACGCCAAAGTGGGTGAGCAGTATGAAGTTCGTATGCTTGAGTTGGGCCGCGCTGGAGGCGAATGGATTGAAGTATTAGGTGGCTTAAAAGCGGGAACCGAATACGTGACCGATAATAGCTACATATTAAAAGCCGACATTGAAAAGTCTGGCGCATCACACGATCACTAGGAGCGTAACAATGTTGGAATCAATTTTACGCTTTTCAATAAAGCGCAAATTCCTTGTGATGGTGATGGTACTTGCTGTTTCAGGGCTTGGTATCTGGAACTTTACCAAACTACCCATTGATGCAGTGCCCGATATCACCAATGTGCAGGTCATGATCAATACCGAAGCGGCTGGTTTTACTCCGTTAGAAGTTGAGCAAAGAGTAACCTTTCCGTTAGAAACTGCGTTATCAGGTTTACCGGGCTTAACCTATACGCGTTCGGTTTCTCGCTACGGTTTATCGCAAGTGGTAGCGATATTTAGCGATGATACGGATATCTATTTTGCCCGTCAGCTAGTCAATGAACGTTTGTCTGCGGCACGAGCTGAGTTGCCTCAAAGCTTAGAGCCTCAACTTGGGCCAATAGCTACAGGTCTTGGTGAAATCTTTATGTTCACGGTTGATGCTGAGCCTGATGCAACACATGCTGATGGCACGCCTATTACACCAATGGATTTACGAACCGTACATGACTGGACCATAAGACCACAGTTAATGCGTGTACCCGGTGTTGTAGAGGTGAACCCTATAGGCGGATTTGAACGGGAGGTTTTAGTCGCCTTTAAACCTGAAAAGCTACTTGCTTTTGGACTATCACAAGCCGATGTGGTTAATGCCATCGCACAAAACAATCAAAATCAAGGCGCAGGCTTTATAGAGCAAAATGGCGCACAGTGGTTATTAAGGCTGCCCGGTCAGGTTACTGATATGACTGCCATTGGTAATATTCCGCTTAAGTCGCTTGATGGTTCATCAATTTATATAAAAGACGTAGCCGATATTGAAAACGGTAAAGGGCTAAGAACTGGTGCTGCTACACAAAATGGTCGTGAAGTGGTGATGAGTACAGTGTTCATGCTTATTGGCGAAAACAGCCGCACCGTTGCCCATGCCGTGGGAGAAAAGCTCAAAGAAATTAACGCCACTTTACCAGAAGGGATTGTCGCAACCGCTGTTTATGACCGCACTAAATTAGTTGATAAAACCTTAAAAACCGTACAGCTCAACCTAATTGAAGGGGCCATTTTGGTTATTGTTGTGCTCTTTGTACTACTAGGCAATTTCAGGGCTGCATTTTTAACCGCATTAGTGATCCCATTTGCCATGTTGATGACAGTAACAGGTATGGTGCATACAAGGGTGAGTGCAAACTTGATGAGTTTGGGGGCGTTAGATTTTGGTTTGTTAGTCGATGGTGCCATTATTATCGTAGAAAATTGTCTCCGCAGGCTAAGTCAGGCTGGAAATAACCCGTTATCGCTAAAAGAACGCTTAGAGTTAGTGTTCGAAGCAACAAGAGAAGTGATACGTCCCGCATTATTTGGTGTATTTATTATCACCGTAGTTTATCTGCCTATCTTCGCTCTTGAAGGCGTAGAAGGAAAGATGTTCCATCCAATGGCGATCACTGTAGTTATTGCATTACTGAGTGCTATGTTGCTTTCGGTAACCTTCGTACCAGCAATGGTTGCCTTACTATTTAAAAAGCCAGTAAAAGAAAAGCACAGTCCACTTATTCGTGGCGCTGCGGTCCTTTATAAACCTGCTTTGAAATGGGTATTGAAAGCACGTTGGTTAGTGATAATTGCGGCATCACTTTTAGTTATATTTTCTGGCTATCAAGCGACTAAGTTAGGTAGTGAATTTGCGCCTAATCTGGATGAAGGTGATATTGCCATGCACGCGCTGCGGATTCCGGGTACATCACTGTCTCAAGCAATCGCGCTTCAGGAATCCTTAGAAGATAAAATTAAGCAAATGCCAGAAGTTGAGCGCGTTTTTGCCAAAATAGGAACAGCCGATGTTGCAACCGATGCCGTGCCGCCAAGTGTCGCTGATAACTTTATTATCTTGAAACCTCGCGAGTTATGGCCTGATCCTGACAAAACTAAAGTACAAATCGTAGAAGAGCTGGCCGCGCTAGTAGAGCCAATTCCGGGCAACCGCTATGAGTTCTTACAGCCCATTCAAATGCGTTTTAATGAGCTATTAGCTGGGGTTAGAGCCGAGCTTGCCATTAAAGTATTTGGTGATGATTTTGAAACTTTAACCGCATTAGGTGATGAGATAGAAGGTGCTATTTCGCAAGTTGATAACATTGCAGACATTCAAGTCGAGCAAACAACGGGATTACCACTGCTTAACTTAGTACCAAAGCGTGAAAAATTGATGCAGTTTGGTATTAGTATTAGCCAAGTGCAATCTCAAGTGGCAACTGCGATGGGTGGTACTGTCGCAGGTAAGTTTTATCAAGGCGATGTGCGCTCTGATATTGTAGTACGCCTAGCAGAATCAAAACGAAATAATATTGATGAACTTCCTTATTTACCGATTATGTTGGCTGACGGTCATTCAGTGCCACTGCAAGAACTTGTTGAAATTGAGCTTGTATCTGGTGCTAACCAAATTAACCGCGAAAATGGTAAGCGTAGGGTTGTGGTTACTGCCAATGTTCGCGGAAGAGATTTAGGAAGTTTTGTTGCGGATATCCAAACTGCAATTAATGAAAGTGTTGAAATTCCGGCTGGTTACTGGGTGGAATATGGCGGCACCTACCAAAAACTGCAATCCGCTTCTGAGCGACTGAGTATTGTTGTACCAGTCACCTTAATTATGATTGTCGGATTGTTGATACTAGCGCTTAGCTCATTTAAAGATGCAATGATCATCTTCACAGGTGTTCCATTAGCATTAACAGGTGGTATAGCTGCTCTATTGTTACGTGATATTCCGTTCTCAATTTCGGCAGCCGTTGGTTTTATTGCCTTATCGGGCATAGCAATTCTAAATGGACTGGTTATGGTGTCGTTCATTAGAGAGTTACGTAAAAATGGATTGGCACTTGATAAAGCAATATTTGACGGTGCACTTACTCGACTTCGCCCTGTATTAACAACCGCCTTGGTCGCATCATTAGGTTTTATTCCGATGGCTTTAAATACAGGGATTGGCTCAGAGGTTCAGCGACCTCTCGCAACAGTAGTCATTGGTGGCATTATTTCGTCAACGATTTTGACTCTGTTTGTCATTCCTGCCTTATACAGAATTTTACACAAAGAAAAGGAGTCTATTTTGACTGATGTTGAAGTATTGGAGTCTCAAGATGCCAAATAATATGATTAAAGCGTTAACCTATTTGGCAGTTGCGTTGCTGGCACTTGTTAGCATTGAAGCCTTTGCTCACGGTGTTGATGATAAAACCAGAGCGTTTTTGGAACAGAATACAGGTGTTCAGTTTATTCCATTCCTATACATAGGCGCTAAACATATGATAACGGGATATGACCACTTATTGTTTTTAGTGGGTGTTATCTTCTTTTTATATCGTAGCCGTGACGTACTGTTGTACGTCACCATGTTTACTATTGGACATAGTACAACTCTGTTATTTGGTGTGTTAAGTGACATACAGGTCAACGCTTATTTAATTGATGCCATTATCGGTTTTTCCGTAATTTACAAGGGCTTCGATAATCTAGGTGGCTTTAAGCGTTGTTTTAATTGGCAGCCTAATACCCAATGGGCGGTGCTGATTTTTGGTCTATTTCATGGCTTTGGTTTAGCTACCAAATTACAAGAATTTAGCCTAGCTGATGAAGGTCTTATTACCAACCTGATTGCCTTTAACTTAGGTGTTGAACTTGGTCAATTTGCTGCGCTCGCACTTATTTTGATCATGATAAATGCATGGAGAAAACTGCCGTCATTTCAACATTTTTCGACAGTCACGAATACTGCACTAATGAGTGCTGGTGTGATGTTGATGGGCTTACAACTTACTGGTTACTTTACTATTTAATCGATTTTTAACTTATAGAAATACAGAAATAAAAGAGAATTTTATGCAACATACAGTTAGTACCAAAACACTCGTTAAAGCGAGTATTTCAGCAGTCGTTGTCGCGGCTATTGCACTGGTTACCTTTATCTTACCAGCAGAGTACAACATCGATCCGACAGGTATTGGAAACAAGTTAGGTTTAACAGCACTTGCACAAGCGGCTGAAATGGAAACAACGTCATTAGAGACGACTAAAGGCACCGATGAGTTTCAAACAATAGAAGTGACCGTTCCAGCGGGACGCGGCATCGAATATAAATTTTATATGAAACAGCATGAAAAAATGACCTATGAATGGTTAACCGACGGTGCTTCATTGTACTTCGATTTACATGGTGAGCCTGAAGGCGACACAACGGGATATTTTGAGAGCTACGCCATTGCTACAACTAATGAAATGAAAGGCAGCTATACCACGCCATTTAGTGGCTCTCATGGTTGGTACTGGAAAAATAAATCAGATAAGCCTGTTTCAGTGCAGCTACTGGTCAAAGGGCAATATGAAGTTATTGGCCTTAAAAAATAACGAATTCAACAAGAAATGGAGACTAAAATGAACAAGCTAATATCAATCGTTGCACTTTGTGGTGCCTTGCTTACTAGTAATGTACAGGCACATGATGGTCATGGCGTTATTAGTGGTCAGAGAGCGATAAATATATCAGCGACATTGATCAAAAAAATGACATTTAAAGACGCGGGCTTTGAAGTTGGTAAGTTAGATGAATCATGGAAAAACATTGATAAATCGCAACTTTCGATTACTAGTGTTGAAGACAATTTCTACGTTGTTAGTGCGTCTAATCCTAGCAATGAAAATAAGCTTTATTTCCAAATTGCTAAAAACGGTCAAGTTATAGCTGTTAAAGATAAAAACGAATTTTGATGAACAAGAGGCTCCTCTTTGCAACATAAGAGAAGCCTTGAACCTGCCGTGATTCACAAACTTTATTAAAATAAGTTGGGTCAAAACCTTTTGAGTTATTGGGATAGTCACAAACTCTATTCAATTTTTGGCCTCAAGAAAGCCTTATAAATTAGACACCCGACTCACAAACTTTATTCGAGCACGACAATTAAATTCAAATGCCAAAAAGCCGTTGCAGCAATGTAACGGCTTTTTTGTTGGAGAAAAGCTATCAGCTTTCAGCCGTCAGCTGTCAGATTAAAAACACAAGTTAGCGAGTTGCGAGGGGAAAGATCCGAGTTTTGAGGAACGAGATGCGAGTTGTAGGAGGTGTTTTAACGCTGAAAAAAGAGTTATCAGATATCAGTGATTAGAAGTTAGATTAAAAATACTCAAGCTAGCGAGCTTCGAGGGGAAAGAGTAAAGGAGCTTTAAGCCACAAGTTTGAAGTTAGACGTGCCTGCATATTGCTGCGGTTAAACTCGATACTGTAGGCGTGAAATTTATTTCTCGCGAAAAGCCTTAAATGACAACTTTGAAACAACCTGTGTATTTATATGGGTACAACCATCAAAAAACCTGTATTATGCATGCTTTGTTGTTGGGTGGCGAAACCTCTTACTTAACCACCTGATTATGTTGTTGAAAATTTAAGGTGAAATAATGCTAAAAGGGAACTTTGTGAGCATGAACATGGCTTTGGCCTGTTTGTTTGTATTAAATCTTGGGGTTGCTAGTGCTTCGGCTAATGACGATACACCAACAGAGGACGTGGTTGCAGATGCTAATTTCTTAGCGTGTTTACAAGAAAGTGGCTATAAAACTGTGGGTGAGGTGACAAAAATACATTGCAGAGATCGAGGTATTACTTCAGCCAAAGGGATTGAGCATTTTAGTAACTTAACAAAACTCGTCCTCAGTAATGAAGGGGATAGCTTCATAGTTGGTGAAATTGGCGGCATTACAAGTAGGCCTGCCGATAAGAAAGTGCCAAACCAACTGACCGAAATCGACATAAGCCGTAACAGCCAGCTTTTCCTTGTTGATTTAAGCCAAAACAACCTTACGAGTATTGATGTAAGTAACAACGAAGAGTTAGAGACTTTAATGCTGAGTGGCAATAAGCTTTCAAAGCTTGATGTAAGCAATAACAGTAAACTTACATGGATTGATCTTAAAGATAATAAGCTGACAGGCGAATTGACGCTTGTTAATTCTGAACTATATCAACTTAACCTGTCGGGCAATAAGCTCACAAAAGTAAATATACCGAGTGGCATTCGTAACCTTGAGCTTGCAAATAATCAGTTAAAAAACCTAGATTTAAGCAAGTTCAAGATGCTCAGCGAACTAAACCTAGATGCCAACCAGCTTAGCTCTTTAGACATAAGCCATAATAAAAAGTTAACTGCACTTTACGCCAGTAATAACCACTTAAGCACTATCGATTTAACAGCAAACCCCATGCTTCAAGTGCTCTTTTTGTCAAATAACAAATTAAAAAACATTGATTTACGTGAACATGCAAATTTAGTAGATATCAGCCTTTTTAATAATCCACTAAAAAAAGTAGATGTAAGCAAAAGCTATAATTTAGAGCTGTTAGAACTCGACAGTGGTGTTGAGTGCATAGGCATAGGTTGTGCAACAAGGTTTGAAGGGTATTAATAACAGCGTGTTGGGCAGAGCACAGCGAAACTCGATAAGTTAGCGAGGGTAAAGGGGAAAGTTCCCCGAACTCGCAAACTTGTGTTCGTAATCTGATAGCTACAAATGTTGGGTTTCGCTCCGCTCTAACCAACCTACAAGCTGATGCTCTTATGTTCATCGCGCGAAATAAATTTCACGCCTACGGATGAGCATTCCAATTTAAGTATGCGTAGGCACAATCTAATCTGACTTCTAACGACTGATATCTATTATCTCCTTCCTCGTCCCTCGCACCTATTAAAAATTTTTATCCCTCCATAATTCATCCATTATTGTGATTTACCCTTTGAAATATGAACCTTTTGTACCCCAGTTTGGGTGGGTTAAAGCTTAACCGTTTCGAAAATAAGTCGGTCGGACTTTGAGTAGAAGTATGAGTTTTATTAATTAATAGTTTGTCGAAATTACAATCAATAATTAGGAATCGTAATATGAATCAGTGTAAAAGGATTAGTGCTGTGTTGGCTTTATCCCTACTTTCAATAGTTGGGTGTTCTGATGATGACTCTACCGAACAAGAAGCTGTTGCTAATGTAGCGTTGAAATCTATGAGCCCAGTCTCTGATGACGTTTATCAACCAGGACAACAGATCACAGTTGATTTCAGTACCGAAACAGCCTTATTAACGAATGAACATGTTGGTGTTTCATTTATTTTAATTGAAAGAAGTAAAGTCGCTGAGCTCGAAACTGAAGATGAGCCTGATGGCTACGATTTGGGTGAGTTTTATATTGAGCAGTTACAAGAAGGCGAGCAAAATCATACGGCAACACTAATTTTGCCAAATGAAGATCTCGCTGCGGGTGAATTTATTATTGCCGCTTTTGTTGATACAAGTGGTGTGATCTCAAGTGAAGTTGATGTTACAGATAATAAGTCGCGTGGCATTGAGTCTGGTGACGAAACAACCTACAGCTCAGTAACCATTAGCGATGGTCATTACCATGATTTTGTTTTAGATAAACTTAAAGTAGGCGACGGCTTTGCTATTTTTCCTGGCCCGGGTAAAAGAGATACCACAGGTACTGGTGAACCAACACAGAAAGTACCTGATTTAATAGGTTTTATTAATGCCACCAAATTTGGTAATTCAGTAAACGAGGCTGACATCAGTGCAACAATAACCATCGGCGAAACGACTTATCATGCTCACTTATGGAATGAGCAAGCGCAAGCTTATATGGAGACGATGCGTATTAAGTTTCCTGATCATGAGCAATCTCATTACTTTCCTTGGGATGTTGCAGTAAATGGCGTATTGCTCAAAGCGATACACGATAATTTTGATCACGATGGTGGCGAAAACAGCTTTAGCATGACATTTACCTTCCACGACAACTCTGATGAAATTGAAGCTCATAGCGAAAATAATAGTATTACTGTTGAAGTACCTTATGCGCTTTATCATGATGAAGTGAGTACTGCAGAATCGGTAGAGCTAAATAGTAATAAAACAACAATAGCTTCAGCATCAGCGATGCAGACTACTGCTGCTACAGCAACAACGTTGGCAAAAGTTGGCAGTTGGAGTGCTACTTATGGTGACAGTGACGCTGTAGCAATCAGTCCTTCTTTTTATAGCTATATGAATGTTTCTTCTAGTAATGGTGGTTCTGCTGAGGGGCTAGTTGAAGCAGATTTAGATCTTTACCTATTTGATAAATCAGCGAGTTTGGTTAGTGCCAGTGCTGAAGCGAGTGCAAATGTAAGTGATGGTGAGATTACTTATGCAGCAAACTTTAGTGTGCTGGGTGACACTTTAATTGACGAGGGCGACACGTTAACGGCCTTAGACAAGTCTTTAGGATATAGCTGGAGCGAAGAGCAAAAAGTGGTTGAAACGACGTTCACCATTGTAATTGTTCCGGTTACAGTGGAGGCTGGCGTCACTGGCAGCTTGGATTTAGGAGTTGGTTTAACTTATAGCAATAGCCGAATTGACTTAGGGGGAGATATTGTTACTGCCAGCATGGATGCGTATGCCACTGCAGAAATAAATTTGGGCGTTGCAAGTGGCGGTGTTGGTATAGACTTTTTGATTATTGCAGATACATTTAATGCCACACTTTATGCGGATTTAGCTAAAGCTATCACTGATTCTAAAATAACCTTAGGAATTGATGTAACAAATGATATTGAGGCTATTTCCGGTGAATTTTATGTTTATGTGAAATACCCTAAATACAAGTGGTGTTGCAAGATTAAGACAAAAACCAAAACTCAAACTATCTACGATACCAGTACCTTGTACGATAAAAGCTGGACAATTTTAGACGAATCAGCAACCTTAAATTATTAGTATGAAGGCAAAGGTATAATGCGTTTAATTAAACTGAGTTTATTATTTGGCACTTTATTAGGCTATGCTTCGGCCGCTTATGCAGTGCCTCATTGTACTGTTTGGGGTGAACTTCAATCAAAAGCAGATACTAATATTGTTTCGATGAATAGCCCCTCAAAAAGCCAGTTTGACTTGCTAGGGCGGTTAATTTATCGGCCTTTGTTAGTTGCAGAGAAATTTCACTGGTTGGGTTTTGAGCTGTACCAAGCTCAAGCAAAGTTGAATAAAACAGTGAGTACCAGCAATGAGTATGCAGTGCCTTTTGCTGTGAAAATTAGCAATAACTCAGGTGAAGTTTTAGATTATCGGTTTAACGCTAAATTAAAAGTGGCCGATCAACAAAAGCTGATTGCTTTATACCGTGCCTTTCACCGTGCAAAACCCCCTGAAAATTTACAGGGGGATAAGTACTGGGTTAAAGAGCGTGACGATATCGGTCAGTACAAATCACTCTACACAGTGTTAGCTGATAACAAACTAAAGCGAAATAAACTCAGTTATTTAGAACCAACTGACTCTAGGCAAAGTACTAACGCAGCGAAAAAGCTAATGCAGTTAGAAACGGCGAACATTATTAGTGATGAGTTTATCTTTGAAAACGATAAATGCTGGTTAACAAAAACCCTCGGAAATAGTCATATTCAAGTCAGTAGTAGTGATGGAAGTATGAATATTGAAGTACTGCAAACACTAAGTTTAAATCGCTCGAATCAATCGATACCCAGTGATGCAAGATTACTACAATTACCTGAAGACCCTAATCAATGGGAGAATTTAAGCACAGATTGGGTTTACCCTAAAGCGCCGCCTCAACCCTTAAAAAATACTGAAACGTTTATCACAGCTTTAAAAAGTATGGATTGGCTAGAGGGAGACCGAAAAACGCTTCTGCAATTTCTTTATGACAATGATCAGTATTTGATGAGCTTAAAAGAGCTTATTTCAACTAAATCAATTGCAGATCCTTTGGAAAGTAAATTGTTTATGTACCTAGGTAAGCATGACTCAGTTAATTCAAAACAATTACTGACAGAGGTATTTGTTGAGCCTGGTTTATTTTCTCCAAATCAGCGCTTTAGAAGTTTAATGGCACTAAAATACAGTGAAAAACCGTTAACTGACTTACAGGTTGAGGCGATTTTTGAGTATTCCATGTCATATGGTCTTGATGAAGAAAATTCAAAGCTGGCTCATAGTGCTTTAATGGTAATGGGGGCAATAGCAAAAAATCAGCAGGGCAGTGAGTTTTCAACTCAGTTAACCCAAAAATTAGCTGATTCATTGAGCTCTAGTGCAACGGAGCAAAAAGCATCAGCCCTAATCACCGCACTAGGTAATAGTGGAGACTATGATCATCAACAGCTTATTGGTGATTATTTAGCTGGCGACAGTGCAAGATTACGACTAAATGCGGCAGAGGCCTTGGCAAAAATGCCAAGTAAAACCAGTTTGAATTACTTGAGTAATCAACTAAATCAAGAAACTGATAGTAAAACGCAAGGGGCGATATTAAAGGCTATGGGTAATAATGAGTTAGACGCAGAACAAGTCGATAGTATTTATGCCTTTGCTGACCCTAGTCACCCAAGAGATATTCGCAGCGCCGCTATATCGGCGTTAAGTCAACAAGCGAAGTCAAAACCAGAGGTTAAAAGCCGTTTAAAAGCGCTGGTTAAGACGGAAACTAATCAAAAGAACCTGCGCCAATTGATGAAAGCGCTGTATGGTTCGTAAAAGCATAAGTTAGCGAGATACGAGATACGAGGGGCGAGTTGTAGGAGGCGTTTTAACGCCGAACAGGTAGCAGAGGGTTTACCCCGCGTTCTCAAATTTAAAATACCCAAGTTAGCGAGTTACAAGGGGAAAGGGTAAAGGTACGAGTTTCGAGGAACGAGATACGAGTTGTAGGAGGCGTTTTAACGCCGAACAAAAAATGGAGATATTAGGTATCAGTCGT
>NZ_JAZDAR010000046.1:0-6164 GCF_036680945.1 Pseudoalteromonas sp. P80D2 | reverse complement strand
GCTGATAGCTGATAGCTGATAGCTGATAGCTGATAGCTGATAGCTGATAGCTGATAGCTGATAGCTGATAGCTGATAGCTGATAGCTGATAGCTGATAGCTGATAGCTGATAGCTGATAGTTTGCAACTTATCTCCATTTTCCTACCATTCATCGTCCCCAAATGTCAGGCTGTGTAATGTTATGTAAAGTCAGTTGAGCAAAACTTAACGTGGTGCTTGAATTACACTCATAAATAGATGTTTTTCAGGTTTTTAGAATGAATTGGCAATATAAGCCGAGTTTATTGGCTTTAAGTGTAATTTTGCTAAGTGCATGTGCGAGCCAGCCGACTCACAATGAACGAGTTGCTGAGCTTGAGACTGTACCAAGTGCATGGCAGCAACTTCCTTCTGGCGACAAGGTGCTTGCTGTTGAAGACAACTGGTTGCAGCAATTACACGACCCTCAAGTTTTTAATTTAGTGGAGCAAGCATTAGCCCATAACCAAGCAATTTTACAAGCAGGTTATGATGTGGCAATTAAAGAGCAACAGCTTATTGCTGCTGGGGCCGATTTATGGCCAAGCCTTGATTTATCAACACGAGCGAGCCGTAGCAAAGATAATCGCCCTGTTAGTTATAACAACGCTAGTTCTGCATCATTAGAATTAAGCTACGAAGTTGATTTATGGGGCAAATTGTCGGCCTCAGAACGACAAGCAAATCTTGAATACCTAGCTGAAAAAGCCACATTTGCGCAAAGTAAACAACAATTAGTTGCTGATGTAGTAGCGGGTTGGTTTGATGTTATTACGAACCACAAGTTACTTGAGCTATATAAGCAGCGTGAGCAAAACGCTGAGAAAAATTTAGATATTATTGAGTCAGGTTATCGCCAAGGTTTAAATGAAGCGCTTGATGTTTATCTTGCTCGTAATGAGCTAAATACTGAGCGCTCGAATATTGCTGCACAGCAAGCTACCTTAACTAAGTCAATTCGCGATTTAGAGCGTTTAACAGGCCAATATCCTGCTGGGGCATTATTGGTTAGTGCCGATTTGCCACTACTTGAGAACACAATTCCTTTGGGTTTACCTTCAGAGCTTATCACCCGCAAGCCAGCGTTAATGGCAAGCTGGTATCAGTTGTTAAGTACTGATGCGGGACTTGCTTACGCGCACAAACAACGTTTTCCGAGCTTAAATCTTTCAGCATCTATCAGTGATAGCACAGATAGAGTGAGTGATTTATTTTCGCCTTCAAGCTTAGCTTGGTCACTGATTGGTAGTATTTCAATGCCGCTTTTTGAAGGTGGTCGCTTAAAAGCCAATGAAGAGCAGGCAAGGCTTAGCGTTAAACGTCAGGAGCAAGCTTACCTTGCCACACTCTATGATGCATTTAATGAAGTTGAAACTGCAATAAGTCAAGAGCAAGCCTTGAAAGTGCGTTATGAGAAAACCTTAGAAGCACAAGAAAATGCAATTGCCGCAGAGCGTTTGTCTTTTGAGCAATATCAAAGTGGTTTAGTAACATACACGACAGTGCTTGATGCGCAAGATCGCTCTTTTAACGCGCAAAGCTCTGTTATCGAACTCAAAAACCAACTTATTAAAAATAGAATCAACTTACACATTGCCCTTGGCGGTGACTTTAGTGAAGCAAATAGTGAAGTAGCAGAGCAATAATCATGAATACTAAGACACGTAAAATATTAATTCCATTGGTAGTGATCGTTGTGACGGTACTGCTTGTCATGTTTATTAAAGGTAACCCGCCGCAAGCAAATCGTTTTTCTTCACCACCGAAAGCGAAAGTAAATGTGGCTGTTAAAACTCTAACACCAGAAACTTATCAAGTAATGATTGATAGTTTTGGCACCGTAAAGCCACGTACGCAAAGTATGCTAGTCGCGCAGGCTTCAGGGCAAATTATCGAAATTAGTGAGCAATTTCGTGAAGGTGGCTTTTTCGAAAAAGGCGATGTGTTGTTGCAACTAGATGATAGAGATCACCGCGCCGAAGTAAAATCAGCACAAGCGACGCTATTAACCGCTGAGCAAAGCTTACTTGAAGAGCAAGCTCGTGGTCGTCAAGCAATTACTGATTGGGAGCGCTTAGGCAAGGGTGAACAAGCAAGTAGCTTGGTACTTCGTAAACCACAATTAGCAGCAGCCGAAGCCAGTGTGTTGTCTGCGCAAGCGACACTTGAAAAAGCGAAGCTTGATTTAGAGCGTACAAAGATCACAGCTCCATACGCGGGGCGAGTTTTAAGTCGCAGCGTAGACTTAGGGCAAGTGGTGAGTAATAACATGGAACTTGCTAGCATTTATGCGATTGATCGCGTTGAAATTCGCTTACCAATCAAAAATAAAGATTTGCCGTTCATTAACTTACCAGAGCAGTTTCGTGATGGCGCTAAAAATAGCGCGGGTTCACTCGTTAAATTCAGCTCAGATCTCGTTGGCAAACAGTATTGGCAAGGTCAAGTTATACGCACCGAAGGGGCTATAGATGAAAGTGCGCAGCAGCTTTATGTGGTTGCGCAAATTAACGACCCTTATAAAGCCACGACTGTGAATCAGTATCCAATTAAAATTGGTCAGTACATCAAAGCACAAATTACTGGTAAGGCGATAGAGAATGCCATTGTGATCCCAAATAGCGCAATTTACCAAGGCACCTATGTTTACGTAGAAGAGCAGGGTGTACTGCGTCGTAAAAATATTGCACTTGCTTGGCAAAACGCTAACCAAGCCGTTGTCGCTGATGGTTTGTCTGCAGGCGATAACTTGGTGATTACACCGCTTGGTCAAGTGAGTTCTGGTACGCAAGTTACCGTTATGGGTAGCGAAGAGTATCAGGCAACCAGAGCAAAAGCTAAGCGTTCAAGCAATCAACAGCCGCTTAAAGAGCAAGGAGCGCAATAATGATTGCTTGGTTTACAAAGAATCATGTTGCAGCAAACTTATTGCTGATCAGCATATTATTAGCGGGTTTATTTAGCGTTTCGACGCAAATACCACTTGAAGTATTTCCATCGTTTGAGTCTGACCGAATTAGTGTCAGTGTATCATTGCGCGGCTCTACGCCTGAAGATGTTGAAAAAGGGGTATCAATTCGCATAGAAGAAGCGGTGCAAGATCTTGAGGGAGTTAAGCGTATCACTAGCCGCTCTTCTGAAGGCTCTTCTTCGGTAAGTATTGAAGTTGAGACTGGGTATGATCCAAGAGAGCTGTTAGCTGATATTAAAAGTCGGGTTGATGCAATTAACACCTTTCCGGTCGATGCTGAAAAACCGATTGTTTCGCTTGCTGAGTGGAAGCGCGAAGTAATCGCCGTGACTGTTTCAAGTATCTATGGTGAAAAAGAAACGCTTGAATACGCCGAGACTGTACGCGATGAGCTTCTACGTTTGCCAAGTGTAACTCAAGTTGAGTTAAGCGGAGTGCGTGATTACGAAATTGCCATTGAAGTAAGCCAAGACACTTTACGCCAATACGATTTACGCTTATCGGACATTTCTTCAGCAATTAGCAATTCAAGTACTGATGTTTCAGCTGGTAACTTAAAAACACAAGGGGGTGATGTCCTCATTCGTTCAAAAGGTCAAGCTTATCGCAAAGATGAATTTGCTAATATAGTGGTAAAAAACCAAGCTGATGGCACAATTATTCGTTTAGGTGACATTGCTCGTATTAGCGATGATTTTGAAGAAACCCCTGTTCGCACTCGTTTTAATGGTAAGCAAGCTGCATTTATTGATGTGTATCGTATTGGCCCGCAAAGTGCGATTGAAGTTGCTGATGCGGTAAAAAATTACATAACTGAGCATCAGAGCCAGCTTCCAGAAGGGTTTGAGTTAAGTTATTGGGATGATGACTCAGAAGTTGTAAAAAGCCGAATAGCAACGCTTACCAGTAACGCAATTCAGGGCGGAATTTTAGTCCTGGCACTACTCACCTTATTCTTGCGTCCAGCCATTGCATTTTGGGTATTTATTGGTATCCCAGTGTCGTTCATGGGGGCGTTTTTAATGATGCCAATATTTGGTATCACTCTTAATGTAATCAGCTTATTTGGTTTTATTTTGGTGTTAGGTATTGTTGTTGACGATGCCATAGTTACCGGAGAAAACGTCTATACCCATTTAAAAACTGCAGAAAGTGGTGAGCAAGCCGCTATTCGTGGAACGCAAGAGGTGGCAACTCCAGTCACCTTTGGTGTACTTACAACCGTTGCGGCATTTTTACCTCTCGCTTTTATTGAAGGTGCTCGAGGCGCCATTTTTGCACAAATTCCTGTCGTGGTTATTCCTGTTTTACTGTTCTCTTTGATTGAGTCTAAGTTTGTATTACCAGCACACTTAAAATACTTAAAGCTACGTCATGAAAAGGGCGAGCCATCGAGACTAGAGCGCCTTCAACAGCGTTTTGCCGATGGCTTTGAACACGCAATAATGAAGTATTACCAACCATTATTGAATCTAGCTTTAAAGAATAAAATGGCTACGGTTAGCTTATTTGTTGGGATTTTTGTAATTATTGTTACCTTGATCACAAGTGGTTGGACTAAATTTACCTTTTTCCCGCGTATTCCAAGTGAAACGGTACGTGCATCCGTAACTTTCCCTGCCGGAACACCGTTTGAAGTGACCAATAAATACGTCATTAAAATGTCAGACAAGGCAAAAGAATTACAAGATAAATACCGCGATGAAGAAGGTCAAAGTGTAATTCTAAATATTTTGGCAACCACAGGTGGCCGTGGTGGTTCGTCAAATACTGGTAGTGTTAGATTTGAGATTATGCCAGCAGAAAAGCGTGAATCAGATATAGGCTCACGAGAGCTTGCCAGCGAATGGCGTGATCTTATCGGTATTATACCAGGCGCAGAGAGTGTCACTTTCCGTGCTGAGTTTGGCCGAACATCTAGCCCGATTGATGTACAGCTAAGCGGTAGTTCAATCGACACCCTCGAAGCTGTTGCTGAAAAAGTTAAAGTGCGTTTATCGACCTATCCAACAGTGTACGAAATAGCCGATAGCATGTCAGATGGTAAAGAAGAGTTGCAAATTGAGCTGACAGAGCAGGGGTTAGCGCTTGGATTAAATCGTGTTGATGTATCGCAGCAAGTGCGTAACTCGTTCTTTGGTGCGCAGGTACAGCGCATTCAACGTGGGCGCGACGATGTGCGCGTAATGGTACGCTTACCGATTGAAGAGCGTCGCTCGGTTGCAGACTTAAAAGATATACTTATTAAAACACCAGCTGGTGGTACTGTGCCGCTTTCGCATGTGGCGACTTTAGTACCGGGGCAAAGCCCATCGTCTATTTATCGTATTGACCGCTATCGCACATTGAATGTCACAGCTGATGTTGAAAAATCAAATACCAATATGACGGTACTGCAAGCAGATTTAAAAACCTACTTAGATGAGCTCATGGTGCAATACCCAGGTGTTGATTACACACTCGAAGGTGAAGCCAAAGAGCAGCGAGAGTCATTTGGTTCACTGGCTTGGGGCCTGGTGTTTGTATTCTTTATTATTTATGCATTATTAGCGATACCGTTTAAATCATATTTGCAGCCATTAATTGTGATGAGTGTTATTCCGTTTGGCATGATAGGTGCGGTAATGGGTCACTGGGTAATGGGCATGGAGTTAACCATTATGAGCCTGCTTGGCATGTTAGCCTTGATAGGTGTGGTAGTGAATGACTCATTGGTACTGGTTGATTTTATTAATAAGAAGCGTGAAGAGGGCGGTGATTTACTGGAAACCGTTAAGCTTGCCGGTGCGGCACGTTTTCGCCCAGTAATGCTAACCAGTTTAACCACCTTTATTGGTTTAATGCCGCTGTTATTTGAAAAAGCAACGCAAGCACAATTCCTTATTCCAATGGCTGTAAGCCTTGGCTTTGGGATTATCTTCGCAACGCTTATCACCTTGCTATTAGTGCCAGTTAATTATCTATTAATGGAGCGCTTTCAAGGGTGGTTTAAGTAGGGGCGATAGGTTGAAAACATGTGTGTTGGGTAGAGTGAAATGAAACCCAACACACAGGAGCTATCAGCTTTCAGCCGTCAGCTATCAGAAAAATAAACAAGTTAGCGAGTTAGCAAGGGGAAAGGTGCGAGTTTCGAGGGACGAGATACGAGTTGTAGGAGGCGTTTTAACGTCGAAA
>NZ_JAZDAR010000045.1:0-235 GCF_036680945.1 Pseudoalteromonas sp. P80D2 | reverse complement strand
TAGAACTCAATCTGTACGAGTGCCCACACAGATGATTGCTTTATATTGTTAAAGAACGTTTGAGATACTTTCGCGTCTCAAGGGCTGTGCATTCTACGCAAGCCGTTATTTTTGTCAACACTTAATTTTGAGAAAAGTTTATTTTTTCAAAACTCAGTGTTACTTGACTCAACCAACTCGTCGTTTTGCTTTTTTGTAAGCAGTCCGCCGTGTCGGTGGATGCGCATTATAGGGA
>NZ_JAZDAR010000044.1:0-359 GCF_036680945.1 Pseudoalteromonas sp. P80D2 | reverse complement strand
TTAGCGAAGAATGAGCGCCAGCCAAGCAGTAAGGCGTCCATTTTAAACAGCTTGTTAGGTTACGAACCTCAATCTACATTGTGATACTGTGCTGCTTGTTCGTAACAGTTAACACATACGACTGACATTTGATTAAACTCTCTGAATCTTTCTGTCATGCCGTCCTCTTCCTCAAAAACAGCCTCACATTGATAACACCAAGCTTGAAGATCATTTGGAACGCTTGAATTTTCAATGAAACCGAGAGGCTCTCCCTCAGGTTTGACAAGATGACCACATAGCACGGCAGCCACTCGCTTTCCATGCTTACCGCAATCAATATACATCGGTTCTATATCTGTACTCATTAGTAACCTAAC
>NZ_JAZDAR010000043.1:0-273 GCF_036680945.1 Pseudoalteromonas sp. P80D2 | reverse complement strand
TAGAACTCAATCTGTACGAGTGCCCACACAGATGATTGCTTTATATTGTTAAAGAACGTTGCGACGTTGTCGCTAGGGATGCGTATAATACATCCTTAATTTTTCGAGTCAACACTTAATTTTAAACTTTCTTTTTAGACCGTTTTAAACCGAAGTTTTACTTAACTCTCTGTCACTTTGTTCAGCGCTTTTCATTGCTGCCCGCCGTGTCAGTGGATGCGCATTATAGGGATGCGAAGAATTAACGCAAGCACTTTTTGAAGGTTTTTTTGA
>NZ_JAZDAR010000042.1:0-221 GCF_036680945.1 Pseudoalteromonas sp. P80D2 | reverse complement strand
GTTGGGACAATGCACCAATGGAGCGTCTATTTAGAAGTTTAAAAACAGAATGGGTTCCCTTATTAGGTTATAGTAATTATCATGAAGCTGAAAAAGATATTAGTAATTATTTGATGAATTATTATAACTGGCGCAGGCCACATAGCCATAATCAAATGGTTGCCCCTGCTATAGCAGAAGAAAAACTTAATTCACTGTCCGGAATTAGTTGACCACAACAG
>NZ_JAZDAR010000041.1:0-240 GCF_036680945.1 Pseudoalteromonas sp. P80D2 | reverse complement strand
CTTGAACCAGTGACCCTCGCCTTGTAAGGGCGATGCTCTCCCAACTGAGCTAACGACCCACATATAAATTTTGTTTTAAGATTAAATGGTTGGTTTTACTGAACTTAACCACCGAGCCTTTTCGTTGTAAAGAGTTGCGATGCTCTTTGCTTCAAAAAGTAAATGGTGGGTCGTACTGGACTTGAACCAGTGACCCTCGCCTTGTAAGGGCGATGCTCTCCCAACTGAGCTAACGACCCA
>NZ_JAZDAR010000005.1:0-1251 GCF_036680945.1 Pseudoalteromonas sp. P80D2 | reverse complement strand
ATATGATCTGACCCCGATAAAGTAGACACGGGGTTTAATTAACTTGTTCGTACTGCATGGGACTTTTATACCCTAGGGTGCCATGCCTTCTTACTGAGTTGTAGTATTTTTCAATATAAAAATACGTTTGTGTTGTCATTTCACTACGACTCAGTTCATTTAAATTCTTTATCCACTCCTTTTTATACTGTGCGAAGAAGCTTTCTGAGCACGCGTTATCCCAGCAGTTGCCTTTTCTAGACATACTCACTGTGACACCTCTATTAGTTAACCACTTCACTGTTTCCTTTGCGACATACTGAGCTCCTTGGTCTGAATGAAAGAGCAAGTTCGCACCATCAGGTTTACGTGCTGACCATGCTTTTCTCAGTGTTTTAATAACTAACTCGGCGTTGTTTATACGGCTTGTTACCCAGCCAACAACCTTACGAGAATACAAATCAAGGATGACGCATAAATACTGCCAACCATCCTTACAGCGTACTTGTGTGATATCTGATACCCACACGGTATTTGCTGTATCAACATTAAACTGACGCCGTAATAAATTACTCGCTTTGATTGTACCTTCTATCTTCGCGCGACTTGTATAGCGTCTCTTACCTGATTTTGAACGATAGCCAACGCTTTGTAACAGCCTCTGCACACGTCCTTTACTGCAATCAAAGCCATGTGCTACCGCTGCTTCCCAAAGCTTTCTATAGCCCGGGATACAGTGCTCTTGGTCGCTAATATGCTTTAGAAACTTAAGTAACGAACTGTTCTCTTTCTGGCGTGTGCTAGGTAATTGCTTTAACCATTTATAATACCCAGCCGGCGACACAGATAACCAACTGCACAACTTTTTCACTGTGCGTTTGGCGTCTGTGACCTTGTGGATATATTCGAACCTTATTCTTTTAGGCTGTCGAAGTAGACCTTCGCCTTTTTTAAAACGTCATTCTCCAACTGAGCATCTTCGAGTTGCTTCTCAAGCTTGCGAATTTGGCGCTCTAAATCTGTGTATGATTTGTCTGGGCCTTGGTTCTTAAGTGGCTTTGCCGTTTTCTTTTTCGAGGTCATGTGACTTCTCCAACTTGATAGCATGTCAGGATGAATTCCGTATTTATTCGCGACCATCTTAACTGTATCTGTGGTGTCTAACGACTCTTGAACGACTTTTATTTTAAATTCGAGGGAATATCTACGCTGTGACTTTACTTTCATGATTACTGACTCCAAAAAGGTGTCTACTTTTATGGAGTCAGATCA
>NZ_JAZDAR010000040.1:0-325 GCF_036680945.1 Pseudoalteromonas sp. P80D2 | reverse complement strand
CAAAACAACCTACCCGAAGACTGAGTAGGGCAAGTAATGTCGTAGGCGTCACGCTTGCTTAGCGCGTCATGAAATCAACACCCAAAGAGCAGACATACACATCACCAACATACCCCACCGCTCAGCTAAAAACTGACAGCTGAAGGCTGACAGCTCCTAAACAACGCGCGAAATAAATTTCACGCCTACAACAACACGTGGGGTTTTATATGCAATGCAGAGGCATGAGAAGGTTTTGATGGATTATGTTGGGTTTCGCTTCGCTCAAACCAACCTACCCGAAGACTGAGTAGGGCAAGTAATGTCGTAGGCGTCACGCTTGCTT
>NZ_JAZDAR010000039.1:0-260 GCF_036680945.1 Pseudoalteromonas sp. P80D2 | reverse complement strand
GATGGTTCATACGATGCTAAATTCCAAGTTGGCGCAGATGCTATCCAAACGATTGGTTTCAGTATGAAAGATGTAGGCGCAACGACGAATGGTGCTAATGGTATGTCTGCAAACGGTGGCTTTACTATGTCAGGTATTGCTCAAGTTGCAACTGCTGTAACAGGTAAGGCGATGTCTAGCCTTGCTGCCGGTATTAGTGGTGTCGATTCTGGTTTAGCACAAGCAAGTGTTGGCTTCTCAAGCTTCGGTGCAACGACTAT
>NZ_JAZDAR010000038.1:0-250 GCF_036680945.1 Pseudoalteromonas sp. P80D2 | reverse complement strand
GAGTTGGCCAACACCTTTTGAAAATGGCAGTTTGTGGTTAGTTGATTTGTCATGGGGTACTAAAGAGTGGACTCTAGAGAAATCGAATGGTGTAAAGTACCTGATTAAAGGCGACGCAAAACACGAATACCATGAACTTGTTGCTCGTGTATTTCACGAAGAATCACAAACTATATACGAGCTATTATTTGAATCTGTAAATGGCTTTCGTTGTCTTGATGAGCATGGGTTGACTGAAGTTTGGAGCGAA
>NZ_JAZDAR010000037.1:0-313395 GCF_036680945.1 Pseudoalteromonas sp. P80D2 | reverse complement strand
GGAGCGAAACCCAACATGAGTTAGCGAGTTGCAAGTTAGCAAGGGTAAAGTTGAACTGCGGGGTTGTTTAGTACAGAGACTCCCTCAGCAACAAACCACTGTAGGAGGCACTTCAGTGCCGAATCTAGACCAAAAATATATTCATGGCTAAAGCCATTCCTACAAGTAAACTTTGTCTAGAGCCTAGAGCCTAGAGCCTAGAGCCTAGAGCCTAGAGCCTAGAACCTTCGGTAGATGAAGACGCAGCACCAAACACCCACACCACTCTGCTGATCGCTGACAGCTCAAAGCTGATAGCTCGTTGTCACTCACACTGCTGTATTTCTCTCACATCACCACGGCCATCACTTAGGTAGCATTGTTCTAGTAAAGAGCAATAGCAGATCTCGGTTTTGATGCTATTACGTTGCTTGTTTACTTTGTCCCATTGAGTTTCATTAAATCCCGTTCGCTTGAAACCAAAAAGTTTAAGTTTACTGCCAGATGCCAGTAACCGGTTATCACTGGCACTCGTCATAATCCAGCCAAATGCTTCGAAAATATTTATGTCGGGAGAGTCATCTTGCAGAGTTTGTAGCTGTGTTTCATATGCTTGTGTATCAAAACAGCATGCAGAAATTACTTTATAGATATCTAAATATGATTGGTCGTTATAATGATACTTCACATACTTTACTATCGCAGGTCCTGAGCCTGAATTAGTGAGTACAAAGGTGATTTCAGATTGATTTTTTTCTTCATTAAAATTCCCCGTCATCACTTCGAGCCATGGCCAGGTTGCGGCTTTTACTTGTCGTTCTGCGGCGCTGGCTTGTAAGTAAGTGGCATAAAAGGAGGCTGCGGAGATAATAATGGCACAGAGTGCTAGAAATAGGTTTAGCCGCTCGTTGGTAAACCATGCCTTGCGCTGATTGCTGGCTTGTTGAGTGTTTTGCTGGGTGGTCTTTGTTTGCTCTTCAACTTTAGAATCTTGCTCTGATTTAACGGTTGAACAGCTTACGTCCTGTTGCTGATTATCCATAATTTTTAATTGTTGTTTTTATAGACTAATAAAGATACAACTTTAATTGGATAGATAAAAGAGACAGGGAGTAAAACTCCCTGATTTGGTATTAACTATTTGAGATAAATACGGTGAGCTTTTCACCCTCTCTTAAGCTATCTCTTGAAAGGTTATTCCATTGTTTGAGTTTAGTGATACTGACTTTGTATTGCTTTGCTATCTTCCAAAGGCTATCGCCAGATTTCACCTTATACTCGATTTGTTGATCAGCCAATTGCGGCAATATCAGTTTTTGACCAATACGAATGGTGTTTGTTTTTAGGTTATTGAAGGTTTTCAGCTGGCTAACTGTTACTTTATAGTTCTTTGCAATCACACTTAAGCTATCACCGCGTTTAACTGTGTAATGCTGCCACTGGCTATAATCATTGCTTTTTTGGTTAGCTAATAGAGTTCGATAACTTGCCTGCTGATCTTTTGGGACCACAATATGTGGCGCATCAATCACTGCTGGGTATCGGATAACGCCATGGTTTAGCTCTTCAAGCTCTTGCCATTTCGCTTTGTCTGCCAAGATCATTGCACCAGTTACTGGTAAGGTCGCAATAGCCTGCTCATTCTTAATCGCAGGGAATATCATTTTTTGGTGCTTTAATAATTGTGCTGCGGCTAGTAACTTAGGCACGTATTGTTTGGTTTGCGATGGTAGCTTTAAGCTAAAGAAGTCCGTCGACTTACCTTGTTTTTTATTACGAGCAATTGCCTGTAATACACGCCCTTCACCAATATTGTAGGCAGCAATAGCATGATACCAATCGCCATCAAAGCGTTTATAAAGGTATTCCATAAAATCCAAAGCTGCGCGGGTGCTGTCGATCACATCTTGGCGACCATCATACCAAGGGGTAATTTTTACTTTAAAGTATTTGGCGATTGAGGGGGTGAGTTGCCATAAACCCGATGCATGTTTGTGCGAATAGGCACTGGCATCAAAATCGCTCTCTATAAGCGGCATTAGAGCGAGTTCTATTGGTAAGTCACGGTTTTCTACTTCTGTAACGATATGATACAAATACGGCGCTGCACGGCGGCTTATTTCTTCCATGTAATTTGGATGAGTAAGGTACCAAGCAATGCGCTTTTGCACATCTGGGTGACTTGAATCGCTAAACTGTAGTTGAATGCGAATACGCTGCCATACGTCATCAAGTTCACTTGGTTTGAGCGGTGTCACCGCGTCTACTTGTGCTGTTTTAGCTTCTGCAACCACAGTGCCTGGATTGGCTTTGATGATGGGCTTCTTTTCGGGAAGTGACTCAGGGGCAGTCTGACAGCCTGTTACAATAAAAGAAATAACAACAAGGCCTAAAAATCGATTTAAAAACACGTATTAAAATACTCCGTTAACTTAGGTGCGGGTAAACTAAAGCGCCTAAGCTTAACATAGGGTGAGCTAAAAATGACCATTAGATTAACAGCTCGCTAACTTACTCACCCAATTGAAATTAAAACGAAATACTTACTTGTAACCCAGCATAACCATGGTTTTGTGCTTCCCAATAGCGGCTGTCTATTTCTCGGGCTCTGGCATAGATCTCTATTCTGAATGGCTTTGAGTCCACGCCCATACCCACACCGACATAGCCATCAATATTATTGTGGTCGTCATCATAGCGGTCGCTGTAGTCGTGGTCATCTCGGTCGTCGTATACGGCAAGCTCAATTAAATCTAAGCCCACTTCGCCATAGACAAAAAAGTCACTGAAATAGCCAAATTTGATGCCGCTATCTAAGGTGAGAAATGTCTCCCGATCACCTTTTTTAGTAAATACTTCTGCTGAGCCTAGTGCCGTTGTAAATGCTGCGCCGAAATTACTGTAGTTATTTTTAGCCATAACTTCGATGCCAGCTGAGGTGATTGAATCAGTACTATTATGCTCTGATTTAACAAACAGGTTCATATTAGGGCTGTCATAAATACCAGCAAAGCTTGTAGCAGGAATGAAGGCAAGTGATGAAAAGAGTGCTAAGGCAAGGTACTTCATATTGGTTAATCCATTAAACGTTAATGGGTACATGATACCAAACAGCGCCTTAGCAAATTGTAAATAATTGTTCTAACAATGTAAGTTAGCCGAACACGCAGCGAAAGCAGGCTCCTTGCTGGCGTTTGATATAAACCAGATCGCCACCATGATTGAGCATGATCTGGCGCGATAAACTTAAGCCTATTCCTGAGCCTTGTTGCTTGGTAGTAAAAAATGGCACAAAAATCATCTCGATCACATGATCGCTGATACCTGTACCATTGTCGCTGACCTCTAAATACAGTTGCTGATTAGCATTTTGTGCAATGCTTACCTCAATGCACTTTGCTGACTCTGGACTATTTAACTGCTTAAGGACATCAAGGGCATTGGTAAGCAGGTTTATTATTACTTGTTCAATTTGGCCTCTATCTATCATCACTAACTGCTGGCTTTGCATCGATAAATTCAACGTAATATTAAGCTGCTTAGCTTGTTGTGAGTGCAGAGCGACAACTTGCTTGGCAAGATCGGCCAGAATATGTGGCTGTAAGTGTGGGGCGGGTAAGCTACTAACCTTTTTAAATTGCGCTATAAATTCCCCTAAATGCTCGGTTCGTGATGCGAGTGTTGTTAGGGCGAGTTGCAAGTCTTGTTTATCTTCCTGATCATCAAAACTAAGCTCAGTTGGCAGCAGTGCCGTACAAGTTTGTGCTAAAGAAGAAAGTGGCGTAATCGAATTAGCAATTTCATGGGTTAGTACTTTGGTAAGGCGCTTATAAGCTTGTTGCTCTTTTAATTGCAGCTGATCATGAATCGATTGCAAACTGATCACTTTACGAACTTTACCTTGGATTTCGGCAATACTGATCTGCACAGATAGCGTATCGTGCTGCTCACCATTTTGCCATGGCACGGTATTACGGCTATTTTGCTTTGCGTCTTGGACTAGGTTGGCTATTACACCTAAATCATCGATGTGCTTTACAGCTTGTCCAAGTAAACGGCTGACCGCCGGATTGCTTTCAATAATAGTGCCTTGTTCGTCACATACTAATACTGCTAAATCGATATGAATTAATAGCGCTTGTAAGAACTGGGCTTGTTGCTCTGCATTAAAACGCGCAGCCTGAATTTGTTGTTTAACCTGCTCAAATTGCTGCTGCATTGGGTGTTGGTCGCCAAAGCCTAATGTGCTGTCTCCATTCGCTAAAGCGCGAAACACCATATCTGCACGCCTTGTTTGGCGTTTAAATAAATTAAAAATTTGCGCGGCACATACCAAATTTAAAATAACTAAAAGTGCCGAAATTGCAGAAAACCCGCTTTGCTCTACTTGCCAAAACAAAGCTATTGATAAACCAATTAGTGCAGCTAATAGGCCGGCTAAGCTAATAAAGTTTCGCATCGATTACAGTCCGTATTTTTCTAAACGACGATACATGGCTCCGCGTGTTAGGCCGAGGGCTTTAGCTGCATGACTCACGTTCCCTTGAAAATGCTTTAAAGCTGCACGAACGGTTCTCTGCTCGATGATTTCGAGATCAAAAGTGTCGTAGTCAGTGGCGCTTGAAGAGAGCTCACTTGTACTAACGGCAGCACTTGGTGAGCTTATCACTGAGCTTATATCGAGCTCTGAGCCTTCTGAGAGGATGACTGCTCGCTCAATTGCATGTGCAAGTTCACGGACATTGCCTGGCCAATGATACTGGCTTAAACGTGTCATATCAGATGCTGCAATCGAGAGCTCACGTTTGTATTTATGTGCAAAGTGCTGCAAGTAGTAGTTACACAGTAATGGAATGTCTTCACTGCGCTCACGAAGAGCTGGCAAACGGATCTCTACGGTATTAACACGGTACAGTAAGTCTTGCCTAAATTTGCCTTCAGTAACTGCTTGTTCGAGGTTTTCATTCGTTGCACAGATCAAACGAATATCAATATCGATGACTTTAGAGCCACCAACCGGTGTTATTTGCCTGTTTTGTAGTGCTGCGAGCAGTTTAACTTGTTGGTTAAGCGGTAGATTACCAAGCTCGTCTAAAAATAAACTACCACCATGGGCCAGTTCAAATCGGCCAATGCGATCTTCCTTCGCGCCAGTAAACGCCCCTTTTTTATGGCCAAATAGTTCGCTTTCAAACAGGCTTTCGGCCAGTGAGCCCATATCTAGACTAATGAAAGGCTGGTTTTGGCGCTGGCTTGCATTGTGGATTGCATGGGCAGTGAGTTCTTTACCTGTGCCACTTTCGCCACTGATCAATATGTTTGCATCTGTGCTGGCTGCTTTGTCGATTACCGAAAAAACCTGCTGCATGGCATCACTTTGGCCTAAAAACTCAAATGGTTGATTGCCGATTGACTGCTGCAAGGCTTGTTTTTGCTTTGTGAGTTTACCAACTTGCTGTTTGTCTTTAGCGTGTGAAAATGCCGCCGCTACAGCACCGAGTAATTGCTCATTTTGCCAAGGCTTGGCAATAAAGTCAGAGGCACCGGCCTTAATTGCTTCGACCGCTAGCTGAATATCGCTGTAGGCCGTCATAAGCAGTACCGCAATGTTAGCGTCTTGGCTCATGATTTTTTTTAGCCAGTAGAATCCTTCTTTGCCACTAATTGAGTCTTGCGTGAAGTTCATATCGAGTAACACAACATCGATAGCCTGATCCGCTTCATGCTGTGCGTTAATGATACCTTCGATATCAAAGGGGTTATCTGTGGTTTTTACAACCTGATAATGCTGCTTTAAAAGTAATCGTGCGGCGATAAGTACGTCGGGGTTATCATCGACGATAAGAATTGATCCTGCTTGTTTCATAGCTATTTATTATTATTCCTTTATGGGAACACTAAGACTAATTGAAAATAGTAAAAGTGTCCATTTATGGACGATATATGGGTTTTGAAGTGTTCTATAAGCGGACACTTAATTATATTCATCTTTACTGGTTTTAATGTAAGTTGTTGTAATTTAATGAAAATGAAAGTTGGCACAAGAGTTGTTTTATCTATAGGTAATTAGCACCTAGATAACTTAAAGGCGTCAACATGGATAAGAAAATTACACGCTCAAATAACAAAGCATTTTTTAAGAAATCAATCATTGCAGCAGCATGTTTAGCTGTTGCGGCAGCAGCTTATGGTTTCACACAAACTGAGCAAACAGGTCGTAGTCAGCAAGTAACCGCGACAAGCTTAACGATTAGCACAGTACAACAAGGTGAATTTGTTGATGCTTTAAGTCTTCGTGGTCAGGTTATGCCTCGCACTACTATTTACCTCGACACCATTGCCGGAGGCCAAGTCGAAGAGCGACTTGTTGAGCAAGGTGAGTATGTTAAAAAAGGCCAACCACTTGTGCGTTTAAGCAATACCAATTTGCAGCTTGATGTAATGAGCCGTGAAGCACAGGTGACTGAGCAGCTTAACTTTTTACGTAACACGCAAATGAATATGGAAACCAGCCGTTTAAACTTACGCCGTGATTTGCTTGAAATCGATCTTAAAATCACACATTTATCGCGTCGCTTAAAACAGACTCAGCCGCTAGTGAAAACGGGTGTGTTAGCACAAGAGCAATTATCTGAAATTCAAGAAGACTTAGCGTATTACAAAGCTCGAAAAGAACTAACTCTTGAGCGTCAAAAGCAAGAAAACAGCATTCGAGAAGTTCAGGTCGCTCAGTTAAAAGACAGTGCCGACATGCTAGAGAAAAACCTACAGTTTGCGCGTAAGAACCTTGAAAACTTACTCGTAACAGCACCTGCCGATGGTTATTTAAGTGAGCTTGATGTTGAAATTGGTGAATCAAAAGGCCGTGGTGCTCGCCTAGGGCAGATTGATATTCCTAATGAATACAAGCTAGTTGTGCGACTAGATGAGTTTTACCTAAGCCAAGTTCAAACAGGTATGCAAGTGCTGATTGAACATGAACAAGGCGAAATCGCGGCGACGGTTAGCAAAATTGATAGTCGTGTTCAGCAATCACAGTTTCAGGTTGAAGTCGATTTACCCAATGGCACGAGCAATATAAAACGTGGGCAAAGCCTTGATGTACAGCTGATGCTAGGTGATAGCAAAGGCGCTGCTTTATTACTTGAGCGCGGCGCATTTTTTACCAGCTCAGGGGGTAACTGGGTTTATGTCATGGAAAAAGGTGGCAATCGTGCAGTACGAAAAGACATTCGTCTTGGCAAAAAGAATCAAAACTATTATGAAGTGTTAAGTGGCCTAAGCGCCGGAGATCGCGTGATCACCTCTAGCTACAGCAACTTTGATAAAGCACAACAACTACAATTTTAAGGATAAAAACAATGATTAAATTAACTAACTTATCACGCGTATTCCGTACTCAAGATGTTGAAACAACAGCGCTTAATAATATTAACTTACATGTAAACGAAGGCGAGTTTCTTGCCATTATGGGGCCATCTGGCTGTGGTAAATCAACATTACTCTCTATTTTAGGTATGTTGGATTCGCCATCGGCAGGCAGTTTTGAATTTTTAGGTGCAGACATCGCAGGGTTTGGTGAAAAGCAATTAGCGACACTTAGAAAAGCGTCAATTGGTTTTGTTTTCCAAAGCTTTAACTTAATTGATGAATTAACAGTATTTGAAAACGTTGAGCTGCCATTACAGTATCAAAATATCTCAAAGAGTGAACGTAAGCAGCGAGTAGACGCAATCTTAAAAAGAGTTGCAATCGACCATAGAGCAGATCACTTACCGCAGCAGCTATCGGGTGGTCAGCAGCAACGTGTAGCAGTAGCCCGAGCTCTGGTGATTAATCCAAAACTAATCTTAGCGGATGAGCCTACGGGTAACCTTGATTCAAAAAATGGTGATGAAGTCATGGCGATGCTACGTGAGCTAAATCGTGAAGGTACCACGGTAATTGTGGTTACTCACTCAGAAAAAGAAGGCAATTATGCTGACCGTTTAGTGCGCTTACTTGATGGCCAAGTGATGGTTGATAAAGCTAACCGTGTTCAACAAACAGCAGAGGTGGCATAACATGATTTTAAGCTATTTGATCACCGCGCTGCGTGCGTTTAAAAACCAAAAACAGCACTTTATTTTAAATGTTCTGGGTTTAAGTGTGGGCTTAGCTGCGGCAATTCTAGTTGCTTTGTTTGCAAAAAATGAGCTTTCGTACGATAGCCAACAGCCTCATGCTGAGCGTGTTTATCGCGTTGGCCAAGACTTCTCAAAACTCGGTTTATCTGTGGTGCCTATTTTTAATTATGTGCAGTCAAAGCAGGCCGAAGATTACAGCCAAGTTGAAGAAGTGTTCGGATTAACTATGGTCGAGCTGACCCGTGAAGCCATGGTGGATGTGAGTTACCGCAACCAAGGCTATAAGTTAAATGCCTTATATGGTGCAACAGCAAATATTGAAAACTTTATTGCTATGAAGACGATTGCGGGTGACTTAACAACAGCAATGAGTACACCAGATAGCCTCGCTTTAAGTGAATCAGAAGCACTGCGCATTTTTGGTCGCACCGATGTAGTTGGTGAAACACTTACGCATGAACAAGGACAGTATACAGTTCGTGCCGTGTTTGCAGACTTAACAGACAACACCCACTTTGCCTTTAAAAACCTTGTTTATGTTAAGCATGATCCGAGCGATATAAACATCAACAGTAGTTATGTTTATATGCGTTTAGCAGAGGGCACCGATACAGATGCATTAGCTAAAACCTTAACAGAGCGCTTTTTTAGAGGTTCGATGCTGGAGCAAGTTAGTTTAGAGCTGCATCCATTACTTGATTTGCACCTAACGGCTAAATCACCGTTTGAGATGAAAGCAGGTGGTGCTAAACAAGTGGTCATGATCTGTGTTGGTTTAAGTGTGTTACTTATTCTTATTGCAGGTTTTAACTTCATTAATATGACCGTCGCTCAATCGACTAAACGTGCAAAAGAAGTGGGTGTGCGTAAAGCGCTTGGCGCAAGTAAAGGCCAATTAGTAACGCAGTTTTTATCTGAATCTGTGTTGGTATCAATGCTTTCAATGGTGATCGCATGTGCTTTAGTGGAGCTTTTTTTACCAAGCTTTAATCAACTAGTAGACCGCGAATTGGTCATGAATTATGCCTCTGAATTTGGCATTGCAATTATTGTGGTCGCAATTGCTGTGGGCATATTAGCTGGGCTTTATCCTGCATTCTTTATTTCGTCATTCAGTGCAAAACGCGTTTTAAGTGGTGATTTACAGCGTGGTAATACTGCAATATGGGTTCGTAAGAGCTTACTAACCTTACAGGCTTCACTAGCAATAGGTTTAATCATTGCCTCTATTACCTTGTTAAAGCAATTAACTTACTTACAAAGCTTACCTTTAGGCTATGAAACAACACAAAGGTTGGTCATTTCAGAGCTACCTGTAGGCGAAGTATTCACGAAAGAAAAAAATGCCTTAGTTAACCGTATTAGTGCAATTCAAGGTGTACAGCAAACAACAGTGATTGATACCCGTTTAACCGTTTCAATCAATAATACACTTATGCCAACGTGGCCAAATGGTGAAGCGTCTGGCAGCTTAACGCCTGTTGTTGGCGCAAGCTACGATGTTGTAAAAACACTAGGATTAAAACTCGTTGCTGGTCGTGACTTTAGTCGTGAATTTGCTGGTGATTGGGCAAGCCATGCAAATGGAGTAACAAGTACGGGTACTATTGTGACTGAATCTGTCGCAAGGCAAGCGGGTTACACTAACATGAGTGACATTATCGGTAAGGTAATTAAAGACTCAGGTCGCGGCGTAGATATGCGTGTTGTGGGTGTGGTTGAAGATGTAAAAGTAGGTAATGCGAAAGATGCCAACTCAAATATTATGTTCTTATGTGGCTTTAACTTTTTATCACCAGTATCAGAACTAATTTTAACGATTGATCAGCAAAACTTGCCTTACATTAAAGCTCAGATCGCTGAAGTATTAGCAAGCTCAGCCAATATCTATGAGCCAAAAATTAACTTACTCGCAGACAACTACAAAACTCTGTTAAAAGGTGATGAGCGAATTTCGAATGTAGTTTTAATCTTTACCGGTCTTGCTGTGTTCTTAACTTGTTTAGGTACCTTTGGTTTGGCTTCGTTTGCAACAGTGCGTCGTCAAAAAGAAGTGGCCGTTCGAAAAGTGCTAGGTGCATCACGCATCAGTATCGTAAATATCATTGCTAAAGAGTTCTTAGTGCTGGTGGCGGTAAGTATTGCTATTGCGTATCCAGTGACTTACTTGTTGGTAGGTGATTGGTTAGCAAACTTTAATGACCGCATTGAACAAGCTGTATGGGTGTATTTAGTTGCCGCCGTCGCGGTGGCCGCCATTACTTGGGTTACCGTTGCAAGCTTAGCCTTTAAGGCCGCAAGCACCAGACCATCACTTATCTTAAGATATGAATAACAGTTAACTAACTCCCAACTATAAGCCCAGCAATACAGCTGGGCTTTTTTAGTTTTAAATGTGTCGCCATAAATGACAACCTACGTAGGACGTGCTTTAGCGCGTCGGTATGAGAGTTAAAGGTCTTTGACTTTCACCGCAGGGTTACCTGCTACTAGAGTATTTGCCGCGACATCTTTGGTAACTATAGCCCCTGCGCCAATCACGGCATTATCAGCAACTTTAATACCCGCAAGTATAATAGCGCCTGCACCAATCCATACATTGTTGCCGATGCTAATCGGTGCTGCAAAGTTAGCTTTTGCTAAACGCTCGGTTGGGTTTACTGCATGCGATACCGCGAGTATTTGCACATTAGGGCCTACTAAGCAGTCATCGCCTATCGTAATTTGCGCATCAGATAGCGGCGCATCGAGTACAGTACAGTTAATATTTATGAAGGTTCGATCACCTATTTTAATACCACTGCCATAATCACAATGAAAACCTGCTTCTATAACAACCTGCTCGCCACAGTGATCAAACATTCCTTTTAGTCGTTTTAAATTGCCTTTACTTGGGCTTTTGGCAAATAAACGGCAAATTTCATGGGCATTTTTTCGTTGTTCGAGTAAGGACTTGTCGAGGCTATTAAACTCTTTCATGGGGCATGTTCATGGTTATATTTGCCAATAGCTTAGCGTGTTGGTGATGAAGATCAAAATTAAAGCTGTGTAGCTTAACGATCATTCACTTGCCATTTATATTGTTTCGTTTAAAATCTAAAAACTTTCGAAACGAAACTTATGTAGTTCACTTTATGACAAAACGAAACACTCAACAACGTCGCCATACTATCTTAAGCCAAGTGAATGAACTTGGAGAAGTTGCTGTTGAAGCGTTAGCTGAGCAGTTTCAAACCTCTGAAGTGACGATACGTAAAGATCTGACAGCCCTTGAAAAAAGTGGCTTGTTACTACGCCGTTACGGTGGCGCTATTGCATTGCCGCAAGAAATCGTTGCAAATAGCAACGAGAAAAGCGACTCGCTTCGCAAAATGGCAATCGCACAGGCGGCTGCAAAGCTTATTAAAGATCATAACCGCATCATCATTGATAGCGGCCGAACTACAGCGGCGATGATCCCTGAGCTTGCAAGTAAGCGCGGTTTAGTGGTGATGACAAATGCTATTAATGTCGCTAACCGACTGCTTTCATTAGAAAATGAGCCAACACTTTTGATGACCGGGGGAACCTGGGATCCGCATTCAGAATCGTTTCAGGGCCAAGTTGCTGAGAATGTTCTACGCTCTTACGACTTTGACCAGCTCTTTATTGGTGCCGATGGCATTGATATTGATAGAGGTACTACAACCTTCAATGAATTAGTGGGGCTTAGCCAAGTGATGGCTGAAGCAGCCCGTGAGGTAGTGGTGCTGGTAGAGTCAGAAAAAATTGGCCGAAGAATACCGAATTTAGAACTGCCTTGGCAGCGTGTTACCACTGTTATCACAGACAACAACCTAAGCGCAGACAAGCGCGAGGCGATAACAGCATGTGGTGTACAACTGATCTGTGCAGAAATTGAATAACCCGTAATAAGACCGACAACACCTTATTACGCATCATTTATGACAACACATCTCGCCCAAAGTAAAACACTTTGGCATGTGCAAAAGGAGAGATTATGTGTGGAATCGTAGGGGCTGTTGCAGAACGCCCAGTAAACAAAATACTTGTTGAAGGCCTTAAGCGCCTTGAATACCGTGGCTATGACTCGGCAGGTGTGGCTTTACTTAAAGGTACTGAGCTTAACACTGTAAAAGCAGTAGGTAAGGTTGCTAACCTTGAAGCGGCACTGAATGAAGCCGCTGTTAAAGGCACTACCGGTATCGCACATACGCGCTGGGCAACTCATGGTGGCGTAACTGAAGCGAATGCTCACCCACATGTTTCGAATAGCGAAATTGCCCTAGTTCATAACGGCATTATCGAAAATCATGCCAGCCTTCGCGATGCGCTAAAAGGCGATGGTTATGAGTTTTTATCAGAAACAGATACAGAAGTCATGGTGCACCTTATTCACCAACTTCGCCAACAGCACGATACACTTTTAGCAGCTGTACAAGCTGCTGTTAAGCAGTTTGAAGGTGCATTTGGTACGGTTGTTTTTGATAAAGCGAACGACAACGAAATCATCGTAGCGCGCTCCGGTAGCCCACTGGTGATTGGTTTAGGTCTTGGCGAAAACTTTATTGCCTCTGACCAACTTGCTTTATTACCTGTTACTCGCAGTTTTATTTACCTTGAAGAAGGTGATGTTGCTCGTATTACCCGTGACAGTGTTGAAATCTTTGATGCAAACGGTGATGCAGTCGAGCGCGAAGTGATTGAATCAAACATTACGCAAGATGCATCAGGTAAAGGCGAATATCGTCACTACATGCTGAAAGAAATTTACGAGCAGCCACTTGCTGTACGTAACACCCTTGATGGCCGCCTAGTTAATGACACTGTCGCGATTGATGCCTTTGGCGAAAGCGCTCAGCAAATCTTTAAAGACGTAAAACACGTGCAAATTATTGCCTGTGGTACTTCATATCACTCAGGTATGGTTGCTCGTTACTGGCTTGAACAGTTTGCTGGCGTAAGCTGTAACGTCGAGATTGCCTCTGAGTTCCGTTACCGCGAATCATTTGTACATGAAAACAGCTTACTTGTGACCATTTCACAGTCTGGTGAAACAGCAGATACACTTGCTGCACTTCGTCTTGCAAAACAGCAAGGTTACATGGCGTCAATGACCATTTGTAACGTGCCAGGTTCATCATTAGTACGTGAATCTGATTTAGCCTTTATGACTAAAGCCGGTGCTGAAATTGGTGTTGCATCAACTAAAGCCTTCACCACACAGCTTGTTGGCTTATTAATGCTAACGGCATCGATTGCCCAAGAAAAAGGCCTAGAGCAAGGTGCGATTGTGAATGCAATCAAAACACTTCCTAACAAGTTAGAAGAAGCATTACTGCTTGCAGAAGGGATTGAAGATTTAGCTGAAGAGTTTGCTGATAAGCACCACTCATTGTTCTTAGGTCGTGGTTCACAATACCCAATTGCGATGGAAGGTGCGCTCAAGCTGAAAGAAATTTCATACATTCACGCCGAAGCATACGCAGCGGGTGAGCTTAAGCATGGCCCACTTGCGTTGATTGATGCCGACATGCCAATCATTGTTGTGGCACCAAACAACGAACTACTAGAGAAGCTTAAATCAAACGTAGAAGAAGTACGTGCCCGTGGCGGTATTATCTATGTATTCGCAGACAAAGACTCAGCGTTTGAATCTGACGAAACAATGCGTGTAATCAACGTAAACCATGTCGATGACGTGATTGCTCCAGTTGTATATACAATCCCGCTACAGCTGCTTTCATACTATGTTGCAGTTATTAAAGGCACCGACGTAGACCAACCTCGAAACCTAGCAAAATCGGTGACGGTTGAGTAAGTTAAAGCATCGAAAGCCGGCTAATTAGCCGGCTAATTAGCCGGCTTTTTTGTGCCTGTAATTTGCTTAATTGCTGTTCGCTGATGCAATTTGTATTGCAATTGATTAGGATGGTTAAACACTCAGGCTAAGGATAATAACAATGAAAAAGCGCAGTGTTTTAACCTCTATAGGATTGTCTGTATTAGTGCTCAGCTCGGGGATTGCTTATGGGCAATCTTTTGATCTCATCATTAAAAACGCAATGTTGCTCGATGGTCGTGGTGGCAAAGCGGTTCGCGCAGATGTTGGTATTGAAAGTGGCAAGATCACTAAAATTGGTGATATGGCGGCTGACAAATCTCAACAAGTTATAGATGCCAATGGCAAGGTTGTAGCGCCGGGCTTTATCGATTTACATTCCCATGCTGAGCGTTCAATTGTAGAGCTACCTCGGCTTGATAATTTAGTGCAGCAGGGCATTACCACTATTTTGGGCGGTAACTGTGGTTTTTCTCCTGTCGACTTTAAGCAATTTTTTGCACAAACCGAGCGCTTACCTCTAGGGCCTAACTTAGCCTTATTAATTGGCCATAATGATGTTCGTAAGGCTGTTATGGGTGAAGAGCAACGACTTGCCAGCGCTGATGAGCTAAAAGCAATGCAAGCACTGGTCGATAAAGCGATGCAGCAGGGGGCGTTTGGTTTATCGACTGGGCTTAAATATGTTCCAGGTGTGTACTCAAACTTTGCTGAGGTAAAGGTGCTTGCCGAAACCGCTCATGCTCAGCATGGATTTTTTGCCTCTCATATGCGGGATGAAGGCGCAGAGATTGTTACGGCGATGAATGAAGTGCTCGATGTTGCAAAAGAGACCGGTATTCCTGTGCATATCTCTCATCATAAGCTGATTGGTCATCCAAATTGGGGTGAGAGTAAGCACACTATTCAGATGATCCGCGATGCTCGTAAAGCGGGTTTAGATGTCACCCTTGATCAGTATCCTTACACTGCTTCTTCTACGCGATTTGCTATTTTATTTCCTGCATGGTCATTGGCTGGTGGCCAAGCTGAAGTTGAAAAGCGCCTACAAGATCCAGAGTTAAGGCAAAAAATAAAACAAGGCTTGATCAAAAATATCCGTGAAGACAGAGGCGGTGGTGACCCCGCAAGGCTGCAAATAGCGCATTATGCGGCAAACCCTGCATGGGATGGGCTAACCTTTGCTGAAGTATTAAAACGTGAAGGGCGAGCGCAAAGTATCGACGAAGCCGCTGAACTTACCATGGAAATTCAAGCAAATGGCGGTGCTCAGGGGATCTTCCACGCTATTAATGAAGATGATGTTAAGTACATCATGGCTTACCCAATTACTGCAATCGCCACCGATGCGGGTGGTTCAGAACTTGGTAAGGGCAACCCCCATCCAAGAGGATACGGCACCTTCCCCAGAGTATTAGGTCATTATGTTCGTGAACAAGGGGTGATTTCGTTACCTGATGCAATACGTAAAATGACCAGTTTACCCGCAGCAAGAATGGGCCTAACTGACCGAGGAGTGATAGCAAAAGGCTATGCTGCTGATATTGTTATACTCGACCCTGCGACGGTTGCTGATAAATCAACGTTTAGCGCACCACATCAGTACGCAGAAGGAATTCAATACGTCATTATTAATGGCCAAGTCATTAAATCACCGGATGGCATGACGGGTAAAAGCGCCGGGCAAATATTGCGACATACGCTTTAGTTAAAATAATGACTTATATGTACTTTTTTACGAAAAAAGTACATAAGTTATCTTTGTTTGTACCTGCAATTCTGTTAGCTTAAAAAATTACCAATATTTCTTAAGGATAAGTCGTGCGACTATTTAAGTTACTCTGTATTAGTGGTTTTTTACTCTGTACTAGTCATGTAATGGCTCAACCCGCTGCAGATGATGCGGTTACACATTACAACCAACATACGCATACTATCGAATCAAGTAATCTTAGTGAGCAACGCACTGTCGTTGTGCAATTGCCAAAAAGCTATCAAACACATCCAAACAAAAGGTATCCCGTTATTTACCGTTTAGATGGGGCCGGTAATTTACCATTGATTAATGCTGTGCTTGAACGCTTACAAGAAAATGATCAAGCGCCAGAGGTGATTGTAGTTGCAATTGAAAGCACTAATCGACTTAGAGATTTTTATCCTACAGTGAACAAAGAACCTCAAGGGCCTGTTGGTGAAGGCGGTGGTGCTGCAAAGTTTTTAGCTTTCGTAGAGCAAGAACTGATGCCTTTGGTTAATAAACAGTATCGTACTCATGATTATAGAGTTATCGCAGGAGCCTCTGCTGCGGGTGTATTTGCTCTTTACGCAATGCAGGCTGATCCTGAGTTATTTCAAGCGCACATTGCTTATAGCCCTGCGGTATGGTGGAACTATGGCGCCCCTGCTAAGAGTCTAAATACCTTTGTTACTAAAGCCAAAAGTATTAACAGCTATGTATATATGAATATCGGCGAAGAAGCCGGCATTATGCGCGAAAGATACGATGATATGCAGCAAACGATGCAAAATAGTAAGGTGCAAAATCTGCGCTTTAAGAGCGACGCCTTTGCAGGCGTTTCGCATAACCTAACCTCAGCTGCTGGGGCATTTAATGCGTACCATGGCTTATTTTTATCTAAACATATGCCTTTGAGTGCACTAGGCGATGATGTTTCATCAATTGATGTTTATTATCAACGTTTATCTCAGCAATGGGGCGAGCAAATAGCGCCACCAGACCGCGCTGTTAGGTTGCTGGGTTACAGCTTAACGGATAACCAGCAATTTGAGCGGGCTATTGAGGTGTTTAAGTACAATATCAAAAACTACCCAAAATCAGCGTATGCACTGTCAGCTTTGTCATATGGCTATGAAATGCAAGGTAATACTCGCCAAGCATTAGTTCAAATTGAGGCTGCAATAGCTGTTGCCGATGACTCGTATCCCTACCCTGATTACTTAAAAGAGACAAAAACGAGGTTACAAGGGCAGCTATAGTTAAGCTGCCTTAAACAAATCAATGGTCTTGGTGATAATAGCTTAGGGTTTGTAGGGCAAGCGCAAATACATCTGCGCTGTTATCACCATTAACGTTTTTAACCACAGTCACCGCGCGTTGATGATCAACACACATAATGGTCATGGTAATGCCACCCATACTACCGCCAGAATGCATCACTGCGTGTGGCATGTCGGCCATCAAGGCTTGTAGTTCAGTATCATGTTGGTATTTTTCTCTTTGTTGATAGTTTTTGAAACCTGTCATCCAACCAATACCAAAATCGACCTGTTCACCATTATTGAGTGTGGCTGGGGTAAACATTTCATCCACGGTGGTTGCTTTTAGATAATTGCCCTGCGTGTGAGCCACTGCAAACTTGACGATATCACTTGGTGTTGCAATAAAGCCACCGCCTGCCCATTTATAGCTGTGATCGGTCTGCGGTGAGTTAATTAAACGGCCCTGATCAACGCTATAAGGTCTTGCACGATGTGGGATCAGGGTAAACTGCTCATCAAAATATGTGTCGTTTAACTTGAGTGGCGCGAAGACTTCTTGTTCGATAATTTGTCGAAAGTTTCGTTTCGGATCAGCGCCTTCCATCGCAGCGCTAACTAATGTCCAAGCGAATGTTGAATACTGCTGTTTGGTGCCCGGCTCAAACAGTAGGGGATCATCTTTAAACATGGCTAAAGCGCTATCAATATCGCCATACCATTTGTTGAGTAAAAATTCATTGGCGCCTTTTTTGTAATGGCGGATCCCTGCGGTATGTGACGCGAGCTGGCGCAGTGTTAAAGCTGCGTGTTTTTCTGGCCAGTTAGTTACATAGTCGGTTACAGGTTTGTCTAAGTTAATCAATCCCTTGTCGTAAAGGCGCATCATAGCAGCTGTGGCAATAAGCTTAGAGACACTGCCAATGCGAACCTTATGCTCGGGACTCATTAAAACTTGGTTTTCGATATCGGCAAAACCATAACCTTTTGCCGCGATTATTCCTGATTTATCGGCCACTGCGACAGTAATGCCCGGTACTGTTTTCGCACTCACCGCCGATTGAAAGGCGGCATTAATCGCTTGTGGTAGTTCAGCTGCACTAGTGACATGGGCAGCCATCAATAGAGGTAAGCTGATGAGTGAGCGAGCTATACGGTGTTTGAGCATGGCGGCATCCTTTTTGAGTAACCTTGCAGTCACTCTTGTTATTATTTTTAAGGCATTTTTAGATTGCTCAAATTTTCTCTAGATGACAACCCATAGGCGCTTAATTGCACATTTTTCACGTTGTGATGAACATTTAAAAAGGGCGTAAATAACAACGATTGATTATTTTTTAGTTGCTTTCACTTTTTAAGCTGTTTACAATCGCCGCGATTTTAACCATTCACACACTGTAGAGGAGTAAACAATATGACTTATACAACTTGTTCCTTTGCAGGTCGTTTTCTTGCCTAGCTCGAAGCTATTTCTTTATTAGCTTTTCAAAGCTAAGCCTGATCAATTAATCAAAGACCTGCCAAATCATTTTTCGTTAGCATTTTTCTATTGCAGAGAAAGGAATTGGTATTATGGGCAAGTCCGTCCAAAAACTTACTGATAACGTTAGCCTTATTGCGTCTAAAGAGTCGTGGATTGAAGGGCTAGCAATACAACAATTAATTAAAACTTCTGAATTACCTGGTATGTACGCTGTAGCGGGTATGCCCGATTTACACCCAGGTCGAGGTTACCCCATTGGGGCAGCCTTTTTTACAGAAGGTAGAATTTACCCCGCTTTAGTGGGGAATGATATTGGCTGCGGTATGTCGCTTTGGCAAACCAATACCAAGTTAGCCAAGTTAAATGTAGATAAGCTCGCAAAACGCTTAAGCGATGTTGAACTGCCGCTAGATGAAAGTTGGCACACATTGATTAGCGAGCGAAAACATGAACTAGCTATCACACAAACTGGTTTTGATAGTGCCCTTGGCACCATAGGTGGTGGCAATCATTTCGCTGAATTTCAGGCGATTGAAGAAGTGTTTGATCAACAAGCCTTGCTTGCTTTAGGCCTACAACCTAAACAACTGCAGCTATTGGTGCATTCTGGCTCTAGAGGGTTAGGGCAAGCTATTTTAGTTAAGCATATTGCAGAGCATAACCATGATGGCCTTGAGGTAGAAAGTGGTGCCTTTACAGATTATATGGCCAAACATGACGAAGCACTGCGTTGGGCTCAGTTAAACCGAGAACTGATCGCACGGCGTTTTTTACAAGCTATTCGTGCTGGTGGCGAAGAGGTTTTAGATGTAAATCATAACCTTGTAAGTCAATCACAGATTGCAGGACAAGCTGGCTGGTTACATCGAAAAGGCGCTACACCCAGCGATCAAGGGGCTGTTATGATCCCGGGCTCTCGCGGTGATTACAGTTACTTAGTTAAGCCAACGGTTGAGCAAAACGTAAACTTACGCTCCCTTGCACATGGCGCTGGTCGCAAATGGAAGCGTGGAGAATGCCAAGGCCGTTTGAGTCACAAGTTTAAAAAGGAAGATTTATATCGCACTGCGTTTGGTAGCAGGGTGATCTGTAATGATAAAACGCTGCTTTATGATGAAGCACCACAAGCTTACAAAGACTGCCAAACAGTTATTGATGACCTTGTTGATGCTGGGCTTGTTACTGTAATTGCCAAATTAAAGCCTGTGCTTACCTTTAAAACACAAGGAACGTGCGGATGATCTTAGTGCAATTATCGTCAGGGGTGGGTCCTTTAGAGTGCTGTAAAGCGGTGGCTATGGCTGTTAAGCGCCTTGAGTGTGATGCTAAAGCGTTAGCTATTAAGGTGAATACTCTTGCAGTAGAGCAAGCTGAGCTTTCAGGCTGCTACAAATCGGTATTACTTGAATTAACCGGTGCTGAGCCGCAAATTTTAAAACAGTTTGCTCAGCAATGGCATGGCTCGATGTTGTGGGTTTGTCAAAGCCCATTCAGAGCAAGGCATAAGCGTAAAAACTGGTACTTTGGCGGTCAACTATTTGAAATAGCAGAGCAAACTTTTGATAGCGAGATCCGCTTTCAGCAATGCCGTGCAAGTGGCGCGGGAGGCCAACATGTAAACACCACTGATTCGGCTGTTCGTGCTACCTATGTTGTGACAGGAATTACTGTTCGCGTAGAGAGTGAAAGAAGTCAGCATGCGAATAAGCGTTTAGCCCGAGCTTTGCTAATGCAAAAACTGGCAGAGCAAGCTCAGCAGGCTGCAAGCCAGCAGCAAAAGTCGCGGTGGCAACAACACAATGAGCTGCAACGGGGTAATCCTATTCGTACGTTTAAGGGCCCTGAATTTAGCCAGACTCACAAAGGAAAAGGACATGGAAAACTGTTGATACCCAAACCGCCTCAAGATGCGAGTTTCAGTTGGAATTAAAAGCGATTTAGGCAAGGCATTGATTGCAAGTAATAGTGTTTCTATTGTTAAGATCAATAACGCAGTATAAATCGCTTTTAAACCAACCCTTTGGGCGCTTCACAGGCACTTACTCTCATCGTTGTTACTTCTTAAAAGGGACTGCCATTCTTGCAAAGTAACGCCTTGATATTAAGCACCTGTGAAACGCTGAATTCTGTATTTTGAGGTGGCTTGGGTATCTATGTAGCCGTAACCAGTGGCGTAGCCCAACGGCAGAAAAGGTATTCAACCAATACAATGGCATTAAAGCCCGCTCTGCAGGCACAAGCCCACGAGCAAGGCACACGGTAACAACTGCTGATATTAATTGGGCAGATATAATTTTTGTGATGGAACATAAGCATAAACAACGCCTAAAAGCGCAGTTTAGCCGTTTATTGCAGCACAAGCCGATTCAGGTACTCGATATACCCGACGAGTACCAATATATGGATGAGGCACTCATTGAAACTTTAAAGCAGTCAGTCGATCACTATTTCGACCACACTGCATAATAAATAAAACGAGGATAGAACGATGTAATTCCATCAAGGCACAGCAATCCAAACACTTATAGTGACACTACTATGAGTACGTACTGCTGTGTCTATTTCTTTGAAAGCTAAATGAATCTAGCTACTAATTAGAGTAGATATGGAGAAATATGATGAGAATTAAATATCCTCGTACCCCACACCTTCCATGGTCATTAGGGGCTACGAATGACGACGTAAAGCAACGAGATTTAAGCCATTTTGTCGGCAAACAAGTTGTGGTCACGGAAAAAATGGATGGTGAAAATACCACCTTATACAATGACTACATTCATGCAAGATCGATTGATAGCCGCTTTCATCCATCGCGCGCGTGGGTAAAAGCACTGCAAGCGCAAGTCGGTTATAAAATACCAATCGGATGGCGTATTTGTGGTGAGAACCTTTATGCAAGGCATTCAATCTCATACAACAATTTGCCAAGTTATTTTATGGCTTTTTCTGTGTGGAATGAGCTCAATCAGTGTTTAAGTTGGCAAGACACTAAGCAGTTTCTTGCAAGCTTGGGGCTAACAACACCAAAGGAGCTGTATGTTGGTCTTTGGTGTGAGCAAACAATTAAAGCTATTTCGATAGATACAGTGAACCAAGAAGGCTATGTGGTGCGACTTGCTGAAGGTTTTCATTACAAAGATTTTGCAAGTGCGGTAGCTAAGTGGGTTAGAAATAACCATGTAACCACCGAGCAGCATTGGATGTACGCAGACGTTATTGCAAATGGTTTACAAAAATCGGCAGGGGGCAAGCATGGAAAAAGTTGAAAACTGGTTAGCCAGCCTTGAGCTGCAAAATACTCCTAGTTTTGCCGAATGTGTAATGAATCTAGGGTGCTTTTTTCCGTTATTAAATGAATTTGAGCAAACAGAGCAGGATTCAATTTGGCATGCAGAAGGTAATGTCGCAATACATACTGATTTAGTGCTTAAAGCAGTTTATGAGTTGCTTGCTGCTGAGGCTTCTCATATCACAGGTAAAAAGCGACAAGCATTGATTTTATCTGCCTTACTGCATGATATAGCCAAGCCATTGACCACCCGAAAAAAGGAGATTCAAGGTCAGTTAAGGGTTGTAGCTCCGTTACACGAAGAAATTGGTGCAAGTTATTTAGCAACGAAGTTGATAGAGCTTCCGCTTGAGCACAGTGTGATCATGGTAATTATGGGCTTGGTGGGTTTTCATCAAGTGCCAAAACGCCTTGTGATTAAAAATCAAGAGTTTAGTGATTATTTCAAGTTGTCACTAAATGCAGATTTAGAACTTCTCTATTGGCTTGAATTAGCCGATATGCGCGGTCGAGTTTGCAATGACTTGGCAGTACAGCTTGATTTGTTAGAGCAGTATCGCATGTTTGCACAAGATTATGAGTTATGGGGGGTAACTAATCCCACAACTACATATTTAGCGCGGATACAGGTTAAGCCTACTAAGTCAGAGCAAACATTGTTGGATGGTTATGCCATAAAACAGTTAGCTGATGGCGACATTAAGCTTGTCGAAGAAGCCATTGCGAAAAACTATACAACCTGTCAGCAGTACAGTCATTGCTACATTATGTGTGGTATCAGCGGCAGTGGAAAATCAACTTGGATCGCAAATAACTTAGTCGATTTTGAAGTCATCTCACTTGATGACATTAGGGCTGAAATTAACGGTAAACGTAGCTGCCAAAAAAGTCGCGGGCAAGTTTTGCAACTTGCTAAGCAACGCTTTAAAAAGGCACTAGCTGAAAAAAGAAACCTAGTGTGGGATGCCACAAGTACCCGTAAAGACTTTAGAGAACCATTGATTGAGTTAGCTATTAATTACGGGGCATTAGTCACATTAGTGGTATTTCAATTAAGCGCTAAAAGCTTAAAACAATACAACCACAATAGAACGTTTAGCGTCAGTGATGACGTGCAGCAAAATCAGCTTAAAAAGTTTGAATGGCCTTGGCAAAGCCAAACACATAGACAATTAGTGATTGGCGAAGCAGGGCAGCTACTTTATCAATTTGGTCGTTTTTAATTGTTACAAAATAGGCTCGCATTGCGAGCCTATTCTTTGTTTTTTATGCGCTTATTTAAAAAATAATCTAGATAGAATAGGCCAACACTAATCGTAGGAACGAGCACCCATACAGGGAGTTTTATCAGGCTTCTTAATATCATTATTGGCATTAAGATAATAAATGAAAACGTACCCAGCCCTCCATCATCATAGGAAGTGCCACTCTCCCATGTTAATGAAATCAATCCCGCTATTAATATCAGGCTTGCTAAAATTGCGGGTAAACGCAAAGTAATGAGCTTTTTCATATAATTCCTTTTTAATTTTAAATAACAAAACTATTCGCTCTCGTATCGCATAAGTGTCGTTTTAAACAACTGATTTAAAGCATCAAAATCGACGACTTTCTTCTTTACGTTAGCTGTGTAGTTTTCATGCCGTGTTAACTCTGCTTCGATAAACTCATTAATTACAGGCACAGCTGGCGCGTATTCTTTTTCTAAGCTTACCCTTTTTCGGGCGAGCAAATCTGAAATCGCAGCATCCAATGCAAGGTTCTCTTTGACAAGCTCCCTTAGTTTATCAAACTCAATTGGGGCTGGTTCATCGTACTTTTCGAGCCACATAATCGCCAGTAGTGGTCGTAATACGTAAAAGTATTTTTTCAGCGGAACGCGCTCTTTTTTTAGATACTCTCTAAAGTTACCTTTTGCCATATGCAAGTAATGATAAATGCCTTTATGAGATGACACTATTTGTGGCATTAGTCGCTTTGCATGTGCCGCAAAAAAGCCATCATCAACATACACTATGGGTGATTGTAACCACTCAATAAACGCGGGATTTGATTTGCTGAATAGTTTGAGTGCTTTACGAATATCCCAACCATTTATATCGATTTCATCGACGATTGGGTATTCAATTACATCTCTTTGCTCTTCAACATCAATTGCTACATACCAATCTTTAGCGTGCGCATAAATAAAGCGCACATCATAATCACTGTTAGGACTTGCAAATCCCCATGCTCGGCTACCCGACTCAATAGCAAATAACACTTTAACGTTATGTTCTGCTTCTGCCGTTTTTATGCGTCGCATTATTTCAGCTCTTACACTGTCATCGATTGCTGAGTGTGCTGTTGTGTTATTCATTTTGTTTCCTTACTACTTTGCTCTGTGAGGTAATCTCGTAGTTGCTTTATTTCTGCTTCGCGAACTGCTTTTCCGATGGCTATGCCGCTTTTACCTTGCTGTATTGCTTGTTGCACAAGTGCTTTTTTATTTAGTTTGTTTAGTTGTTTTACTAAATCCAGTGTAAGTGTTCGTTGCGCATAAGGCCGATGTATAAAGCTTGGTCCCCGTCCTTGCGCATCACACTGACACGCATCCAAAAACTGCAAAAACCGCGCAGGCTTATTTTGCGCATTTAGCTTGTCGACAAGTAATTTATGTAATGTTTTTGGTGTTAGCTTTGCGATTTTGTGACAACGCGTATGATTGTCACTGGTTAATGCTGCCAGCTCATAAAACCGTTTAGGCACTTTTAAACGCTGACAAAACTCCTTGATAACTGCCACGCCGCGTTGTTCATGGCTATGTAAATTACCGTTTAGCTCAAAGCTCGTCGCCTTGCCAAAATCATGCGTTAATGCGGCAAAGCGAGTTTCTACATCAAAATTTAGCTGAGCCGCTCTTTGCAAAACTAACAGTGTGTGGGTGTAAACATCGCCCTCTGGGTGGTGTTCTTTTGGTTGGGGAACACCACTCATTGCATCTATTTCTGGAAACACACCTAAACCATACAACGTCTTGAAGTAAAGCTCAGGGTGGGGCTCAGCAAGTGCTTTTTCGGTTTCTTTCCAAACTCGTTCTGGCGTTAAATAAGCTAATTCACCTTGTTGGTGTATTTGCATCATTAATGCCTTGGTATCAGGATGTATACTAAAGCTTTCACCAAAACGAGCTAAAAATCGAGCCACTCTCAATACACGTAATGGATCTTCAGCAAATGCTGCTGATGTATGTCTAAGTACCTTGTTATTTAAATCTTGTTGGCCGTTAAATGGGTCTATAAGCTCGCCATCGGCACTCATCGCCATTGCATTAATAGTTAAGTCTCGTCGCGCAAGGTCGTCTTCTAAAGTTACGCTGGTACTGGCATTCACCGTGAACCCTTTGTAGCCACGACCTTGCTTTCGTTCAGTGCGAGCGAGGGCATATTCTTGCTTGGTGGTTGGATGTAAAAATACTGGAAAATCACTACCAACAGTTTCAAAGCCTAGGGCTAACATGGTTTCTGGTGTTTCACCCACAACAACAAAGTCTTGATCCGCTGCCGCTCTGTTTAGCAATTTGTCGCGAACTGCACCACCGACTAAATAAACATGTTTTAATGTGTTTTCCATTGCCGATCATCCTAATTAGGTATCAGTTAATGATACCTGCCATAGGTTATCATCAAGCTGAGTAAACGTTATCTCTACATGCAAAAGCGTTTTGATGACCTCTGCATTGGTTAAGCTGTGCAAGCTTGGTTCACTGGTTTTGAACTCGCCTTTACCGGCTAAAGCTAATGGCAAGAGCAACTGATCTGCCAGATGTTCTTCTACTGCCGCTGCTGATTGGGTAAATTGTTTAACCTGCTTTACCGCTTTGAGAGCCACCTTTTGTGCTGCAACGCCATGTTGACCAATAACTTCAAAAATACTGTTATGAGTGTCTGATGTTATATGTAGCTGCAAGCTGTTTCCAGCTCCTATACTTTCTACACGAGTTATCGTGGTTTCAGCGCCTGTCCAATCAAGGTATTGTTTTACAGTGCTAATTTCACGCTTCGCAACATGCCCCGGTAACTTGTTAACAAGTACTTTAATCGCCTTTTTGGCATCCTTCGTTGGCTGTGCAAAATGCGCAAAGGGCTTTAATGTTTCACACGGGTAAATGGTTAACTGCCATTTGCCACCACCGGCAGGGTAAAAGCCATACTTGGTAACAGTGAGCTCACAATACACCCCCATTTTTGCTAAAGCTGGCAAATAACAGTGCTCAAAAAAGCACAGTGAAGGTGACATGCCATTATGTGTGCCACCTTCAAAGGTTATGGTAGAGGGCTGCTTTGCTGTCGCTAATGCCAGTAATACAGTTTGGCATACAAGCGTTGTACTGCCTGCTGTGCCAATCGCAAAGTGATAATCACCCGCTTTTATTTGTTTAGGCGCAAAGCGAATATGGTTTGAGCCTAGTTCAACTCCTGCTGTTTCGGCATTACAGATTTGTTGTGCTGCTAACACACAGGTTAGGTGCTGGCGTAACAGGCCAGGCTTTTTTCGCTTGGCCCGAATATTAACAACTTCAATGGCTTGCTTGGTTAACATTGATAAGGTGAGGGCGGTGCGAAGTACTTGCCCTCCGCCTTCACCTTGTGCTCCATCGATTATTAAATAGTTCATTATCATCCTTTTACGCAGACTATTTGCTTTAGTGTATGTACAACCTCAACCAAGTCTTGCTGTGCTGCCATAACCTTTTCAATATCCTTGTACGCATGCGGAATTTCATCAATCACCGCGGCATCTTTGCGGCATTCTATCCCTTGGGTTGCCGCTATTTGATCTTGAATATTAAAGACCTTTTTAGCTTTTGTACGAGACATGACTCGGCCGGCTCCATGACTACAGCTATTAAAGCTATCTGGGTTTCCTAAGCCGCGAACAATAAAAGAGCGCGCTCCCATACTTCCGGGAATGATCCCCATTTCACCTTTTTGTGCACGTACAGCTCCTTTGCGTGTTACAAAACAATCTTTGCCAAAGTGATGCTCACGCGAGATATAGTTATGATGACAGTTAACAGCAAGCTCCGCGGTTTCAAAAGCGATAGGTATTTGCTTTTTAAGCGCTTTGATAGCGTTAAACATCATGATCTCTCTGTTTTTAGCTGCAAAATCTTGCGCCCATTCTACAGCCTCAACATAGTCATCAAAGTATTCGCTTCCTTCTTTCAGATACGCAAGATCCATATCAGGTAAGTTGATTTGATGACGCTCCATCTCTTTTTTAGCCAGCTCGATAAAGTAAGTACCTATGCGGTTACCAACTCCTCGGCTACCTGAGTGCAGCATGACCCAAACAGCATTGTTTTCATCTAGGCAGAGTTCTAAAAAATGATTGCCTGTGCCCATCGTACCTAGGTGATTTACATGATTGCTGTTTTTAATTGCAGGGTGCTTAGCGCAGATTTTTTCAAATCGCTTCTCAAGTTTTTGCCACTCACCTGCAACAAAATCAGGAATATTATGCCAAGCACCTCTGTCGCGAGCCCCTCTACCTCGGCCCGTTCGACCATGTGGTACCGCAGCTTCAAACGCATGACGAATTGCCGCTAGATTATCTGGCAGTTGCGAAGCCGTTAACGTTGTTTTAGTTGCAACCATGCCGCAACCAATATCAACACCTACCGCTGCGGGGATCACTGCATCTACAGAGGGAATGACGCTACCTATTGTGGCGCCTTTGCCCATGTGAACATCTGGCATGACCGCGATATGAGAATGAACTAGCGACATTTGCGCAATATTATTTAATTGAGCAATAGCTGCATCTTCAAACGGTACGCCTTTTGTCCATGCCTTTATAGGTACCTGTCCTTGTTGTTCGATTGTGTTGTAGTTATTACACATAATTTGATTCCTTACTCGTCCTAGCCTGTTAGGCTATTTTTACGACCCCGCTCATTAGCCCTTCAAGGCCGCCATAAACAGTTAAGTTATTTATTTTTTCTGCGACTTTCTCTAATGCCTCTAACTCTTTAAGGCGCATTAGCGTCGGGTTGTTCTCAATTACTTTCGCGGTGTTGTGTAAGCTGCGTGTTGCTGATGTTTCTTCACGTCGCTTTATTACATTTGCCTCAGCTGCTTTTTGCGCTTCGACTACTTGATTTAAAATGGCTTTCATCTCGCCCGGTAAAATAATGTCTTTCACACCAACGCCAGATAGAGCAATACCAATCTCCTTCAGCTGTTCAATCACCAGCTCTTTCACTGTTTCATTGATATACAACTTATCTAATAAGATATCATCGAGCGTTTTTGTACCAACCGCTTCTCTGAGTGCTAGTTGTAGAGTTTTGTAGATGAATTCATCCAATTTATCTACGCTCTTTGCTGCAAGCTCAGCATCCATCAGCTTGATATTGGCAGTCAAATTAATGCGTAGGCTAACACGGTCTTTGCTGAGAATTTCTTGCCCAGATACTTCTACGCTTTGTGTTCTACAGTCATAACATTTCACTTCAATATCATGGTTAAATTGCCAATAGGCATGAATACCAGGCTGCAACTTCCCAATAAAATGGCCGTTAATGTAAAGTAAGCCTACATGCTCTTTCGCGACTTTAAACTCGGCGATCGGTTTGATTGCGACTGTTTTTTCGCTTCTAATTAAGCGAGTTGCGCTATTTGCACCAGCTCGATTAACTAAATTTAATAATTGCTCAGGCACCGCTTGAGTGCTGTTGAGAGTAATTCTTTCAAGTTTTATAGCCCCTGCATCTTGCCAAATATATAAGTGCTCACCAGGAGCGACGATCCCTTGTAGTAAATCATCAACATACAACATACCTAGTTCGTTGTTCTCAAGTTTCCAATGACTTATATGCTGTTGCAAGATTGGATTATTGCGGTACAAACGTTCAGTATTTCGCTCTGAGAAATACAGTGAGTTAATATCAAAGGTGACAAACTCAAGCTGCTTCTGAAAATCCCAATAACGATGCTTTCCTGGCGTTAACACGTCTGTTAGTTGCTGGTCTTTAAAAACGAGCACTCTTTGGTTCTCTGCTACTAATTGTGTTTTTCTTAACATGTTCTATTTCCTTATTGATTGTTAGCAAGTGTGTATTTGTTATCTGAAAAAGGCTTTGGGCGTCGCAATAACAGGGAGCATCCGGCTTGCTGTTATCGTTCATGCTTAAGCGTTTATCAGTCAGCGCAAACAACGACTTACTAACATTTAAAGTTACGATTTTGACTAAGGCGGGATTTGAACCCGCAACATCCAAATTGGTTTTGGTGCTCTACCTGTTTGAGCTACTTATGGTATTAAGATGGGAATCGAACCCATGACCGACGAAATCATTTCGCTGCTCTACCTCTGAGCTACATTAATAGTTTTGTGATTAGGCATACGTGTTCACAGTGTGTAACGCACCAGGGTGATATTTGAATCACTCCTAATTAATCACACTTCTCTATTCCAAGAGCTGTGCCACAACTAAAAAAGAGTGTTTTTTAGTTTCTAACGCACTGATTTTTATGTTTTTATTATATTTTTGTAGTTTGTGTTGGGTGATGAGGTACTTGACGATAGTGTTACTTGGTATTTAAATAGATACAGTTTCTATCTATAAGGATATATTTTGAAAAGTACGATTGTGGTGAGTATTCTCGGAACTCAATTAGACTATGTGGGTAAGCGTGTTGATCGTTGGGCAAGATGGCGACCCAATGTCAGTTTATGTAGTCAAGAAGAGTTCATCGTTAATAAGCTGTATATGATGCATGATACTCATAGCTCGCGTTTAGCGAATAATGTTGCAGTAGATATTGAGTCAGTTTCCCCAGAAACCACGGTATGCCTTGAAAATATTAACTTTATAGACCCTTGGGATTTTGAAGAGGTTTACGCCAAGCTTTATGATTGGTGCCATCAACAGCGTTTTGATGCTGATCAGCACGATTACTTTTTTCATATCACGACTGGCACCCATGTTGTGCAGATATGTATTTTCTTATTAACCGAGAGTGGTCATTTTCCTGGGCGTTTAATTCAAACATCACCCAATAAGCATAATCAAAATAAAGCGACAGGTAAGATTCAAATTATTGATTTGGACTTATCTAAATATGATCAACTTGCCACTCGTTTTGATAAAGAGCATTTAGAAGGTAATGCATTTTTAAAAGGCGGTATTCAAACTAAAAACAGTGCATTCAATAAGTTGATTGCGCAGATTGAAGTTGTGGCTATTCGTTCAGATGATCCTATGCTTCTGACGGGTCCTACGGGAGCTGGTAAAAGCCAGTTGGCAACGAGAATTTATAAACTGAAAAAGAAGCGCGCCATTTTAAAAGGTGAGCTTGTGTCGGTTAACTGCGCCACATTACGTGGTGAAAATGCCATGGCTGCTTTGTTTGGCCACACAAAAGGAGCTTTTACAGGTGCTCAAAAAGAGCGAAGCGGTTACTTACTCACTGCAAATAATGGTGTGCTGTTTTTAGATGAAATTGGCGAGCTTGGTTTAGAAGAGCAAGCAATGCTGTTACATGCCATTGAAAATAAGACCTTTCATCCAGTGGGCAGTGATCAAACTGTTGCGAGTGATTTTCAACTCATAGCTGGCACTAACAAAGATTTAAAAGCCGAAGTCGAAAAAGGGCTGTTTCGTGAAGATTTATTAGCGCGTATCAATTTGTGGAGCTATCAGTTACCGGCATTAAAAGACAGAAAAGAAGATATACCTGCCAATATTGACTATGAAATGGGTTTATTTGAGCAAAAAACCGGGCAGCGAATTCAATTCAATAAAGAAGCAAAGCAGTTGTTTGAGCAGTTTGCTATGTCGAAGCGAGCGGTATGGCGGGGAAACTTTCGTGATTTAAGCTCTGCAATTACTCGTTTATGTACTTTAGCGAGCTCTTCGCGTATTACCGTGACTGATGTTAATGACGAAATCGCACGGTTACAAGACTCATGGCAATCTAATGTGCAACCTAAAGCGTCTAATCGCCTTGCTCACTATTTGTCAGAAGAGCAAATAGCGAATTTAGATCAGTTTGATATTGCTCAGTTAAATTATGTGCTTAGTATCTGTGAGCAGCATTCAAGCATGGCCTCAGCTGGTCGTGAATTATTTGATGTGAGTCGTACCAAAAAAGCACAAGCCAATGACTCAACTCGATTACAAAAATACTTACGTAAATTCAATTTAGCATGGTCTGACTTAGCTTAAATTATTTGTATATACAAGTTAAATGGTAGTTCTTTTAATTAAAAATAAACCCCGCATTGCTGCGGGGTTTTTTGTTTTTTAACAACCAGTTAAGAATTAAAAGTCAGTCGGTGCTGGTGGCACGGTGAGTGGCTTTTTCGGGTTGTCTTTTAGCTCTTTTAATAGCTCTTCTACGGCACGTTCAATCGATGGATCTTTACCTTGGTAGATTAGCTCTGGGCGATCAACCACCTTGATGTCTGGGGTGACACCTTCGTTTTCGATGATCCAGTTGCCATCGTTATCTAAAATGCGGAATGTTGCCGCGATAACTTGGCCGCCATCTACTAGGCTTGGGTTACCCGAAATACCAATTAATCCACCCCAAGTACGGGTACCAATAAGCTTACCTAACCCCGCTTGGCGGAAGTAGTAAGGAATAGCGTCACCGCCTGAACTTGAGTAACCATTGATCAGCATGGCTTTTGGACCATCATGAGCAAATTGTGGTGTTTTCGTAGGCTCAACACCGCGGCGCTTCCAGTAGTTAAGCGGTTTACGAGCAAGCCAAGTGATCATGTGCTCAGGAATAAAGCCGCCGCCATTGTATCGGTCATCAATAATCATGGCGTCTTTGGTGGTTTGCGGCATGTAGTTTTTGAACATGGCGCGGTTACCTTCGTAGGCTGTATTTGGTAAGTGAACATAACCAATACGGCCATTTGATAGCTTATCAACGTAGGCTGCACGAGAGTTAACCCAGTCTAAATAACGCAAACCTTGCTCGCTGGCTACAGGCTTAACGGTAACTTGCCATGCACCTTTGCTGCGCGGCTTACTGTTAAGGACTAGCTCAACTTGCTCACCTTGAGTGTTCTCTAGTAATTCGTAGAAGTTAGCGACGTCTTTTACTGAGCGGCCATTTACGGCAATGATGTAGTCGCCGTTATGTGCTTTTACCCCTGTTGTGCCAAGTGGTGAGCGGAAGTCTTCATGCCAGTTTTCACCTTGGAAGATTTGCTCAATTTTTACGTATCCAGATGGATCGCTGGCAAGTTTTGCACCCAATAAGCCGTGCTTTTTACGCTCTGCTTTAGGCATATCACCCGACTGTACATAAATGTGGCCTGAGTTAATTTCACCTGCGATTTCACTGAGAATGTAATCTAGGTCACTACGGTGTGAGATTGCATCAGCCATAGGTTGATACTTAGCTAAAATTGCGTCCCAATCTTGGCCGTGATGGTTTTCATCGTAGAACCAATCACGTAATGTACGCCAGCCTTCAACATACATTTGCTGCCATTCAATTTGTGGCTCAATTTTTAAGGTCATGTTACTAAGATCTAGCTTATTCGCTGCTAGGTCTTGTTTTGCTTTTGGCTCAATTAAGCTGTAATCGTTACCCACATGTACTAACAGGTGTTCACCGTTGCTCGAAATAGTATAACTACGAACCCCTTTAGCCACGGTTTCAAGCTCGCTGTCGTGAGCTGTGCCTATCAATTGTAGGCCGCCATTAGCCAGTGTTAGCACGCCATCCTTTACAGCCGTTAAACCGCGATAATCTCCAGCCGGCGCATTTAAAGCGGTAACGCGCTGCATAAAGTCGCTGCTTTGCAGGGTATTTTTCGCTTTCTTGTCGTCATCTTTTTGTTTATCGCTTACGATTGCTGTTTCATCACTTTGTAGTGCGATAAGTGGTTTGATGCTGTCATTTACGGCTGCGGCATAAATACGCGTTGCACGATTAAACATGTAGTCAAACTCGTAGCTGCTAAAGGCTAAGTTAAAGTCGCGCTCAGAACTAAAATACAGGTATTGACCATCAGGAGAGAAAGTTGGGTTTTGCTCATTGGTCATTTCATCCGTTAAGCGAGTCACTTTCTTTTTATCAACATTGTAGTGCCACAGCGAGGCATAGCGGTTTTCATTGTTTTTTACATACACAATGTCTTCGCTATTTGGCGACCAAGTATATTGGCGAATGCCTTCTTCATCGTAGATGCTGGTATCAATTTTGTGTTGTTTACCTGATTTTGCATCTATCCACCAGAGTGTGTGGTTTTTATCTGCAAATAACAGTTTTGAGCTATCTGGTGACCAAATAGGTGTAAAACGCCAAATAGTTCCGTTGCTGGTTAGCTGCTTGGTGGCATTATTTTTACTGCGGTCTTTTAAGTAAATTTCGTATTCGCCACTTTCATCGCTCATATAAGCAATATAGCGGCCATTTGGCGACCAACTTGCGTCAATTTCGCGGCCTTTTGCTGTGTAAGATAAGTTACGTGTTGGGCCTTGTTTAACCGGTACGCTAAATAGCTCACCGCGGGCAGTAAAGAGTGCACGTTTACCATCATGAGAAATCGACATTGAGTCGATAAAGTCACTCACATTTTTTGTGTACGGCATTGCGTATTGACGCACACCAGCAATGTTAATACTTAGCTTGCTACTTTTTTGAGTTTTTGGGTCAAAGCGATAAAGGTAACCACCATTTTCATAAACAACAGCATTTGGGCCAGCTGATGGCCACAGTACGTCAAAGTCTTTATGGTTGGTTAGCTTTTTCGGCTCAGCGCCTTTTTGGTATTGATACAAGTTAAGGGTGTAATCTCGGTCAGATACAAAGTAAATGTTGTCGCCAACCCAGGTTGGTTGCTGATCGGTAGCGCGGTTAGTGGTTAGCTGCTCTGAGGTATTGTTTTTTAGATCGTAAACCCAGACATCTTGTGCACGACCGCCACGGGTGCGTTTCCAAGTACGAAATTCACGGTCAATTGGCGTGTAAACATATTTACTACCATCTGGCGAAAGCATACCGCCGCCGGTTTCTGGAATAGCCAGAGCCTGCTCAAGGCCTCCGTCAGCAGGAACCATGTATGGACGACCCATACGCTTACCCCACGGTGTGCGGTTAGCACGAAATACCACATTTTTACCATCTGGTGTCCAATCGAGAACACGATAATCAAAACCGCCGCGTGGTGGCATTGGGCCAACATCGTTGTAATAAGTCAGTTGCTTTAAGCCAGAACCATCGCTGTTAATTACATAAATTTGGCGGCTGCCATTGTACTCGGCTGCAAAGGCAATGCGTTTACCGTCAGGTGAAAACTTAGGGAAGGTTTCAAAGCCAATATGGTCAGTTAAGCGTTTGCTTTCGCCTGTTTGCGTATTAGCAATGTAAATATCGCCACCGTACACAAAGGTAACGTTTTGGTTATGAATATCTGGAAAACGCAGTAAGCGTGTGTCTTTTGTTTCGTAAGCTGATGCCCAAGGTGCCAGTGTCGCAGCCATGGCCAGTGCCAACGTTGTTAGTTTTTTCATGGGATTACATCCTATTTTGGGAACTGTTACATCATAACTATTCAGTTTCAAATAGCGATGCTGATGCGATGAAAGTCTGTTACAAAATATGAATAAAAAAAGGTTGGCAGTAAATGCCAACCTTTGCGAGCTATGTCATACCATAAAACATAACTTCTTAGTGGTCGTGATCGTCACTTTCTTCTGCGATACCTAACCAAGTGATGGCGCTTGGTGCAAAAGTCATTTCAAGATCACCTTCAATTTCAAGGTCTTCGATATGTACTTTAAGTACGTGCTGAGCGATAGGGTCAGCAACGTAAGCAAACTCACTATTTTGTGACACAGTCATGCTGAAGTTCATGCCCTCTGGCATCATTGTTACGTCTTCTTCAGTGATATCTACTTTACCGGCAAGTTCCCAGTGCATGTGGCCGTCGTGCTCATGGGCTTCAAGCACGTTTAAAAAGCCTAAGCTATCAAGTACTAAAAAGTGCTCACCGCTTGCTGAGAATGAGTAAGATACAGCACTTGCGCCTTCATCAAGTTGCCACTCAAGTACTTCCATTTCAGCTTCGCTTGGATTGATATTTACAAAAACTGCGGCTCCGCCACCATGGCCTGATGCAACGCCAATAAAGCTGTCGCTTGCTTCATGACCATATAAAGTACCGATCCTCAAATCGCCAACCGCTTCAATATTTGCGATTTTTTCTGCATGGTATTCATCGTCATGTTGGTGGGCTACCAGTACACCGTCACCACAACCAAATGCTACATAATCATGGTTTTGCGCTGCACCGTGTAAATCTGGGCAAGTAACTTCAAATGTTTGTTCAAGCTCATATTCACCGTCATGAAGATGGAAAACACCCACTTGATCCGGCAGGATTTTAGCGTTTGAAGTGCTTTCGCTATCAGCACGACGCAAGGTTGCAACTAGGTGCTCGCCACGTGGCTCTGCAACACCGTGCATATTGATGTCGTACTGAATACCAGTAAGTGTCGCGGTTTCGTTTGTAATATCGTTATCAGTTAACACTTCTACAGAGGCAACTGTACCTGCATCGGCATTACCATCGTAAAACACGGCCATTTGACCATCATGTTTAACTATGTGAGTAGGGCGGCTGCCCGTTGTTAGCTCGTAGTCACTAAATGCAGGGCCTTGTTTATAATCATGTAAATGCTCGCCATGATCTTCACGCCATAAACCGCCATCGATAAAGCCTAAGTAATCTTGGCTGCGGTTAGCAATAACTGCATAACGGTAGCTTGGTGAAACATTTAGTGAGCTTGAATCATGGATAAGCGAAAACGTTTCTAGTAATGAGTCGTCATCTAAATCAAAGATATTCGCTTCGTTGCTATCAGCTGCTAAAACCGCTAAACGGCCCATTGAGTCAATGGTATAACCGTCATCATGATCATGGTCATCACCACTGTCGTCTGGAACCTCGATAGGGTCTTTCTCAACAATATTTGTTTCTGCGTCACCACATGCGGTGATCAGGGGGCTACTAATTGCCAGTGCCAATAGTTTTAATCTAAATAAATGTGTCATGTAGGTTTCCTTTATTTGTAATCTTGTTTTAGAAGTAGCCGCGAACACCAAGCGCAAAACTACGCCCAGGACGTGGTGCAATATTTTTTAAGAATGAGCTATGAACGCGGGCTTCTGTGTCCGTTAAATTTGTGCCTTTTAAATAAAGCGATAGGTCTTGGTTCAATACCGATAAGTCATAAGAAATACTGGCATCAACAAGGGTATAGCCGTCTGTTGTGGTTTCTTGTTGTGCTATGCGGTCTTGTTCTTGGTAGCGCGTAACGTGAATATTTGCCGTTAGATTTTCGGTTTGATAGCTAAACTCAGTACCAAAACGCAGTGGTGGAGTGCGTGGTAAATCTCCACCGTCTTTTAATCGCGCGCGTACATAATCAGAGAATAAGTCGACTTTAAATTCGTCGCTTAGCTGCCAAGCAACTTGCGCTTCAAAACCATGCAAAATCACATCGTCTGTTTTAAATAAATAAACCGGTAGTTCAGATGAATGATCGTGCTCTTCTTCGTGATCATGTTCGTCGCCATGGTCGTGATCATGACCGCTTTCAGCGTATAGGCCTGTGTTGATCTGGTAATAATAGTTATCTACTTGGTTGTAAAAGGCATTGAAGATAAAGCCAACATCACCCTCGGTTTTACGGAATGTCAGGTCGATATTGTTTGCCGTTTCTAAGTCGATAGCCTCTTCTGATAGCTCAAAATGACCATCATGAGTGTCGAATAGCGCACCAACTTCATAAGTTGCAGTACCAATGTGTGGGCCAAAAGATAACAGCTCAGAAGCAGACGGAGCGCGCTCAGAACGCGATACCGATAAACCTAGGTTATAACCCGGTGTAAAATCCCATACCACACCTGTTGATAAACTGACCGGTGTAAACTCTTGGGCAACATCAAATACACGTGTGTAACCGGATTCTTCGTGGTCATGATCATGGTCGTGCTCATCACCGTCTTCATCATGTGCATGGGCATCGATCTCAGGTAACAGCACATTGTTAGCATCAATAGTAACTCGCTCAACACGGCCACCTAATTGCACTAAAAAGTCGCCAAAATGCTTTTCTTCCATAATTGCAAAAGCAATACTTTCAGTAACAGAAGGAGGGGTGAATGCTTCAGAACCTTGTGCTTCTACATCACTTTTTTTGTAATGAAAGCTAACGCCACCATTCCACTCATCAAATTGGCTATGCAAAATGTCAACGCGCAGCTCATTGGTTTCGTTTTTGAAAGTTGTGCCTACAGCACCGTGCTCGATTTCAGCGTGTTCGTAGTCAGTGTGGCCTGCACGTAAGTTAATTTTGCTTAGCCACTCACTGTCGATATTGTATTCACCAAGTAGCTGGACTTTGGTTTGTTCAAGATCAGCAAAAACAGCTTCTTCTTCGCTGTGCTCCTCTTCGTGATCATGCTCTTCTTCTTCACCATGAGTATGGCCAGGAATACCGTATTGGCGGTTAAATTGCTCAACCGCAACACCAAGGTAACCTTGCTCAAATAAGTAGCTAGTACCAACAGTAAAGCCATCTGAGTCTTCATTACTGTTTTCTACTACGTACTTTGAGCTGTGCTCTGTGTCGTCAATATCGGCGGCAACAGGTACTTCGTAATCGTCTGATTCACGCCAGAATGCATCAGCATAAAAGGCAAATGACTCTGTCCCTGTGGTGGCATTAAACGAAGCAACTTTTTGCTCATCTACAGAGTTATGTTCTAGGTTCCACTCACCGCGTGTTGTGCTATCTGTTGGTACTCGGCTGTCAACTACGTTGACGACACCACCAATTGCACCGCTGCCATAAAAAAGAGTTGCTGGGCCACGTAATACTTCAATTTGCTGCGCTGTTGATGCTTCCGATGCCACTGAGTGATCAGGGCCAACACGTGACACATCACTTACATCTAAGCCATTTTGCGTAATTAAAACACGTGGGCCGCTCAAACCACGGATCACAGGCGTACTGGCAACCTTGGCATGAAAGTTTGTGTTAACGCCCGGCAGCTTTTCGAGGCTATCGCCAAGCGTTGATGCTTGTTGGCGTCTTAATTGTTCGCCAGATAACACACTAACAGGTGAGGCAGATTCCATTGCCGACATATGAATCGGCGTTGCTTCAACATCAATCACTTCAATCGGTGAGCGTTTTAGATTAAAGGTTGCGCTGTGGTCTTGGTCATTGGCAAGTGTGATATCTCGATGTAAGTGAGCATAACCTGGCGCTGAAATATGTAGCTCTTTTAAGCCGTTATTTAAGCCGCTGATTTCAAACTCACCTTTGTCGTTAGTTGTTACTTTTTGATCAGACCCTTCAAGGTCAACTGTGGCATTAGCCACCGCTTTACCTTGGTTATTTAAAACAACGCCTTTGATCGATTGTGCCAAAACACTGGCTGGTAATAACGCTGCTATGACGACAGCCACTCTTGAGATGTTATTCATTATTCACCATTATGGATATGTTATAATGTATCAATTGTGCTTTAATTGTTATAATGTATCAAGTGTGAATCAATGAATGAGTTTTATTCTTTTTTGTAACAGCATGTTTAAAGTGAGGTAAATGGAGTGATTGGGGTTATGAAAGCAGCAAAATTAGCAGTGATATGCTTTATGGTTGGATGTATCTTTTCAGCTCAAGGGCATCAACACCATCATCATTCACATGGTGAGGGAGTGCTTTTTGTGGTTCATGATCAAGACAAGTGGCAGGTTAAATTCATTTTACCGGCTGGAGATATTTTTGGCTTTGAGCATCAGCCCGAAACAGCTGAGCAAAAGCAAACTATTAAACAAACGTTAGCCCAATTAGCAAATTCACAGCAGTTAGTGACATTTAACGGCGAATGTAAGCTTACTCAAGCAAATTTTGAAAACCCATTTGAGCATCACACTCATCATGCACATCAAGACTTAGAAGTTGAATACTCGTTTAGCTGTGATAAGCCCGTCTCTAAAGTCACAGTTACTTTATTTGCATGGGCTGAAGCAATATCTGTTATCGAAGCACAGTGGATCACAGAGCAAGCGCAAGGGATAGCAGAGCTGACAGCAACAAAACCTTATATTGAGTGGCCGCTATGAATAAACAGCGATTAACCAGCACACTTAATAAAGCGAAGCAGGTTTGCCTTGAGCATGGCAGAAAGTTCACCATTCAGCGCAAGCAAATACTGCAAATATTACTAACCACAGACGTGCCGCTATCGGCCTACGAATTGGCCAGTTGCTACAAGCTGCGCACAAGTTCAAGTGTATCTGTTATGTCTGTTTATCGAATCTTGAGCTTTTTGGAGTCGGTAAACCTTGTTCGCAGGCTTAATAGTGCTAACAAATATATCGCTTACGGTACCGACAGTGAGGTTTTTAAGCGTGAGACTTCTTTGTTTTTAATTTGCCGTCATTGCCAAAAAGTTGAGACTTTAGCGGTTTCACACAGTGATGTTGCAAAGCTTTTCCCGCATTTTGATGATGCAGGTTTTACCTCACAAACAAAGCAATTTGAAATGTTGGGAGTATGCAATGAGTGCCAAGCAAAACTTGCTTGATGCACTTTTTATAATTCATGTGTTCAATTTTGTAGGAATTATTCAGTGAAATTACAAGAAATAATGGACAAGTTTGCCATCGGGTTATCAGCTATGTGTGCTATTCACTGTTTAGCTGTGCCTGTGTTATTGGTTTTATTACCAAGTGCTGCAGCACTGGGTTTAGGTAACGAGCAATTTCATTTTTGGATGTTAGTTGCGGTACTGCCAAGCAGCTTATTAGCACTATTTTTAGGGTGTAAAAAACATAAACGTTATCGATTATTGATGCTAGGTGGTGCAGGGCTGGTGTTGTTGTCTGCAGCGGTGCTGCTTGGCGAAAATGTTATTGGTGAGGCTGGCGAAAAAGTACTTACTTTATTGGGTTCGCTCTTTGTAGTCACCGGGCATTGGTTTAACTTTCGCTTGTGTGGGAAAAAACGAGGGGCTGAGTGTCTAAGCTCGTAAAGATATAAACTTGTTGACCAACCATTGTGTTGGCCAACAAGCTAATTCAGCAAAACTGAATTACTTGTAGAATACTTCTACAGTGCCTTTTACTTTTAATAGTAAAGGTTGGCCGCGGCGATCAAGTGCTTTTGGAGAAGCGACTTTGATCCAGCCTTCGCTGATATTATATTCTTCAACGTCAAAACGCTCTTTGCCGTTAAGTTTTACACCAATTTCATGCTCGAAAACTTCTTCCACATAAAATTTACTACGTGGATTGATAGAAAGTTGGTTTGGTAATTCTGGTTTTTGTGTATCAGTCATAGTTGCGATCTGCATTGAATAAATTGTGCGCCATTGTAGGCAATAGCTGGCATTGGCTCAAGTATCTACACGGCAAATTTATTGTTTACTCGCAGGCTTGTTCTGAATGCTCAACGCACATGGCAACGGCTTCACTCTTTTTATCGAAGTCGTGCGTTAAGCAGTAATCAAAACGCATGGTTAACTCAATTACTTGTTCATCCGTGCGCTCTGGCCATTGCCAGTCTCTCACTATTTGCCTTGCTGCCTTTCTAACGTCTTTACTAAAGCGCTTAGGTGCTGAATTTTCAATATTTAAGTTTTTCACATCGCCTTCTGGCGTTACCTGAAAGTTGACAATAGCGCAGCCACTGCCTTGTCGATTTAGCAGCCCTGTCGGGTATTGTACATGGTGCATTGGTGGCAGCCGTTGCCAGCTAGGCTTATCTGTAGTGGTATCGAGTACCTGCGCTTGAATATCAACAAATGGAAATTTACGTGATAAATCAGGGTTTGCGAATGAGCTGATTGATGCGCATACGAGCGTTAATGCTAAAAGTGATTTATACATAGTTTTCCTTAACTTGTTTGTTTTTTAATCTACCCCAAATTTAGCGTTAAAAATTATCTTTGTAAACTAGAGGCTTGGCTAAAATTTAAGGGATAAATGTATTGTTATACTATAACCTATTTTTTATTTATGTTATTTTATAACAAATCATTTCTCTTAACTTTTTACAATCAGACCTTATGAAGTACTCAACTCTTAGTTTAGCCTTAGCTGCGGCGTTTGCAGCGAATACACACGCAGCTGATAACAGCGATATCGAAACGATCACCATTGAACATAAACAGGCGTTTCGTGGTGATATTCCAACAAAAGATTTACCGCAATCGATCACTACATTAAGTAAAGACATGATGACTGATAACGGTATTACAAAGTTTCGTGATGCACTGGATTTTTCTGCCAGTATTACTCGTAAGAATAATGGTGGAGCACTGTGGGATAGCTATTCAATTCGTGGTTTGTCAGGTAACGAAAATATGCCGTCTGGGTACTTAGTTAACGGTTTTAGTGGTGGTCGCGGCTTTGCAGGCCCACGTGATGTATCAAACATTGAATACATCGAAGTATTAAAAGGACCTGGCTCGGCACTCTATGGCCGTTCGGAGCCAGGTGGTACAGTAAACATTATTACTAAAAAGCCACAGTTTTATCAGCAAGGGCAACTTCAAGCTGAGTTCGGTAGCGATGATCACAAGCGTATTCAAGGTGATTACACTAATGGTTTAAGCGATGATTTAGCATTTCGTATCAATGGCGCATGGCAAGACAGTGACAGCTTCAGAGACTATGTACACCACGACAAATTCGTGATTACGCCTTCGCTTTATTATCAAATCAACGATAACTCATCGCTGACTTATGAGTTTGAGTATGTTGATCAACAGCAAATGTATGACCGCGGTATTGTGGTGTTAAATGGTGATTTTGATACCGTGCCTGAGTCACGCTTTTTAGGTAACCCAAATGATGCACCAACCAAAGTGCACTCACGCGGCCATCAATTAAATTACAGCAACGACCTTAACCAAGATTGGAGCTTGTTATTAGGTGCTAGTTACCGTACTGCAACGTTAACGGGTTATTCGTCAGATGCTGAGCTTTCACCATCGCGTCAGTCATTATTTGATGATGGCAGAACTTTAACTCGCCAGCACAGATACCGTGACTATGAGTCTGATGATTTATCGCTGCGTTTTGAATTAAGCGGTCACTTTGATGTTGCCGGTATTACTAACCATGTATTGATTGGTGTTGACGGTTACGACTATGAGCTGCGCACTGGGCTTTATCGCTACCGTGGTGGTAATGGCACTTACACCATTGATATTTATGATCCAGAGTACAGCACTACAGAAGGCCCTGAAGTGGGCATGCAGTACGAAAATAACGAACAGCAAAATGCGTACGGTATTTACCTGCAAGACCAACTAGATCTAACCGATAACTTAAAAGTGATGTTAGGTCTGCGTTTTGATGAAATTGAGCAAGATATCTTTGAAACTAAGTCTGGTGTGGCATCAAACAGCAAAGAAAACCGCATTAGTCCACGTTTTGGTGTGGTTTACGCACTTAATGACGACATTAACCTTTACTCAAGCTATTCAGAAGGCTTTTTACCACTGAGTGGCACCGATGCAGAAGGTAATCCATTCGGTTTTGAAGAAAGTGACTCGTTTGAAGTGGGTGTTAAATTTAGCTACGCCAATATCAGCGGTACGCTTGCTTATTTTGATGCAAGCAAGAGCAACATGCTGGTGGCAGACCCAGTAAATGTGGGTTATTCAACACCTGTAGGTAAAGCAAATAGCACAGGTTTTGAGTTAGATTTAACAGGTTCATTGGATGACAATACCGAGTACAACCTATCTTATGCCTATGTTGATGCCGAGACTGCAACAGACAGTCTAAATGTTGATTGGTTAGTGCCAATTCCTAAGGGCAGTCCACTTGTGAACGTACCAAAGAATAACCTTTCGATTGGCTTAAACCATGACCTAAATCTATTCGCACAAGACATAAAGATTGGTGGTCATTATCAATATGTGTCTGACCGTTTGGGCGACCCAGCTGATCTTACCTTCCGTTTACCGAGTTACCAAACTGTTGGTTTATTTGCTAAATGGCGAGCGACTGAACGTACTACGGTATCATTAAATGTCGATAACGTGTTTGATGAGCAGTATATTGCTAGTTCTTACAATGCATTGTGGGCCTACCCAGGGGCGCCGACGCAATTTAAACTTGGCGTAAGTTATGACTTCTGAGCAAGTTAAAAGCCGTATTCACAGTATCGATATCATGCGTGGTGTCGTTATTCTGCTGATGCTACTTGATCATGTGCGAGAGCGATTTTTCTTGCACATGCAGGTGGCCGATCCCATGGTGGTTGATACCACTTCGCCAGGGCTTTTTTGGAGCCGCTTTGCTGCGCACTTTTGTGCGCCAACCTTTATCTTTTTAACCGGTTTGTCGGCGTGGCTTTATAGTCATCCAGCAAGTGGCGTGGCGCGCTCAGCACGAAGCTTTTTAATCAAGCGAGGGCTTTTTTTAATCGCCCTCGAAGTGACCCTGATTTGTTTTTCGTGGATGGGTTACTACCATACCATTTGGCTACAAGTGATGTGGGCGATTGGCCTTTGTATGCTGGTGTTAGCAGCATTGATTAAGCTGCCACGCAACCTATTGCTGGTGCTTGGTTTAGTTATTGTATTTGGTCACAACTTACTGACTCCAATCAGCTTTACTCCCGATGAGTTTGGCTACTCGCTGTGGACGATTTTGCATGACCGAGGCTATCTATCACAAGGCGGTTTAATCGACGTCAAAATTAGCTACCCAGTGCTGCCTTGGATTGGCGTAATTTTGTTGGGTTACTATGCAGGTCCTTTATATGCACACACTCAATCGGCAGATTCGCGTAAACGAGCATTACTACTGTTAGCCCTGTTATGTGTGGGATTATTTGCGCTGCTGCGTGGTTTTAATATCTATGGTGAAACCTTGCCGTGGCAAACGTTTAGCACTACAACCGAAACCATGATGTCGGTGTTTAACGTGACTAAGTACCCACCGTCACTGAGCTTTTTGCTGATCACGTTAGCAGGCATGTTTGTTGGCTTATGGTTATTTGAAAGACCATTAAACCGCTTTACTAATGCGCTACGTGTATATGGCTCTGTGCCTATGTTCTTTTATATTTTCCACCTCTATGTACTGCTATTTATGTATCAAATAGGCATGCTGATCTGGGGGGCAAATCAAGGACAATATTTAGGAGTCAGTGATATATCAGGTATTTGGTTTATTACTTTGTTGTTGGCAGTAGGGCTTTATTGGCCAACCAAGAAGTTTAGTGAATACAAGCGTAAGGCTAACAAGGCTTGGTTAAAGTATTTATAACGAAAAATGCCGATATGCTAAGCATATCGGCATTACCTACTTACTATCCTAATTAACTAGTCCTTAGTTAATTCGAGATTTTTTACGACGAAGTGCCATCAGTGGTGCAACAGCTAGTAGTAACCAGCCGAATGAACCGCTTGATGATTTCTTGTCTTTTTCAATCTCAGCTTCTGGAGTCACTGCCTCAGGGAAAGTACAGCTACCATCATCAGTATTGGCGCTTTCATCATAGTTAGATGCTGAACTGTCAGTACAGCCAAGCTCTTCACCATCAGACATCACCGATAATACAAATGAACTCATTGCTGCATCAGTTGGGTTAACGCTGTCGCTAACTTTTACTGTTACATCAATATCACCATGGAAGTGCGCCGCTGGCGTGATAGTCACAGTGCTACCTGATGTGTGACCAGATACTTCATAAGTGAAGTTTTCGCCTAACACTTCGATTTGGTTGCTCACTTGGTTTTCGTCAGCATAAAGCACGTCAAAACTAATCGTTTCGTTCTCTGCCACCGACATATCAGTTAAGGCTGCCATTTCTAGGTTACCGATAACTTCTAGGTCAAGGGTGATGGTTTCATCATCTGCGCCAACTAAACCATTTGTAAGTGATAGTTGATGCGTTTGATTCGCCGCTTGCTCACCAATGTACGCTTGGAATTTCACGTCAAACTTAGAAATCTCAGGACCTGTGTAGTCAAGACACACAACCAGTTTGTCGTGTAGTACTTCGTCCATATTGTCGAAGCCGTACTTGTTACCGATGTTTAAATCGATTGGAATATCACCACTGATAAAGCCACGACCATCAGCAGCTTTCAAGCCGATAGAACCTTGTGCATCAACTAAGCTTAGGTTGTCGTAAGCAAATAGTAGCTCGTATTCACCTGGCTCATAGTCAATGCCCATACGCATGAACATTTCAACATCAACTGATTGGCCTTCAGTTCTTGAGCGCTGGATATTATCCCACTCAAGTACTAACCACTCACGCGATACCGTGTAAGTTGGTGTGATACCGGCGTTGGCGTCATAGTTACCGTAACCACCATCAACACGCTCTGGGATAGTGTTGTCACCAACCCAGAATGGTGCGATTAGGTAAGGCGGCGGTGGCGGCTGAGTGTAACCTTCTGGCAGTTCAACGTGGAATGGCGTTGTACGGCCTTGCGAACCAAATGTGACTAAGCCAGCTGGGTTAAGTTTAATTGAGTCAAAGTGGTACTTATTAAAGAATGGGAATGACACATCAAGGTTAGTGTTCATGATTTCTTTAAATGTGTACTCAAACTCGTTGTAGTAACGACCTTCAACACCTTCTAGTGTACGCCAGCCAAGCTCACGTAGTTCTAGGTAGTGAGGATCTGGTGAATGCGCCGATGTTAATGAACACATTTCGTCTGTGATGTTGGTGGTAATGTTATAATTACGCTCAACATTTTTAGTCGTCTCTTGAACACCAACTAGTGCTAGAGCGTTGCTATCTAACATTGGTGTTACTGGCGTTGAGTTAGATGCGACAATGCTGTCAGGAACAATGTCTACGCCCGCAGGAAACTCAGTGTTTAGTGCAAATTGACGCGCTTCATCTTCGTTATTAGCAATAACGCTGATTTCGAAGTCAACTAAATCACCCACAAATGCTTTGTCTTTGTTAGCTGTAAAGGTCACGTCTTTATCAACTTGCTCGATGATCACTGGCACAAAACCAAGATTACCCGCATCTTCTGGGTTGCTACCAATATCAAAGCCACCAAAGTAGATATCGCCAACTTCCATATCAGGTAGGTTATAAGCAAGGTCAAGCTCAAGCTGGTCATAACCCGGTACGCTGCTTGGGCCTGTTACGGTTAATGAACCATTGTCTTCAGTGGTCACCGCTGTCGCAAATGATACTTCGATACCTTCATCAACTTCACCATACGATAGAGTCTGTAGGCTCATGTATAGCGTAAAGTATTCACCCGCTTCAGGGTCAACAATATTACAGAAGTTAGTTAGGGTGTAGCTCGTTGACATACATAGCGTTTCTTCATAAGACGCAATGCCATCACCGTTACTATCTTTACCCATGAACACAAGTACACGTGACGTGTCGTTCATCACGCTTGCGCTTAGCATTTTTGCGCCTTCTGGCACTGTCGTCCACTGAATGTGGTTGTTGTTCACAGCTTCGCCTTCACCTACAACCTCTACGCTATCGAATGGGTCGCCTGGTGTGGTGTCGTTAAATAGGTGTACTGTTTCAACTTGGCCTTTTACTAAGCCGTACGATTGTGTGGTTAGGTTGCTAATTTCATCAGTATTGAATGGACCCACTTTCATCGTTGCAGAACGGCGGTGAGCATCAATTTGAATATACTCAGGTAAACCGGTATCACCAGCGAAAGTCCATACAGGCATTTCTAAAATTGGTGATTCAGGATTGCTTGAGGTCATTACGATTTGACCTTGGTTACCTGTGTAATCAACAATTTCTTGTGGTGTTGCTTGTTGGCTTGCTTCAACCGTAACAACAATGCTTTGTGTCTCACCTGCTTTAATATCAAAGTTGCTTGGCTCAACACTAATTTTGCTATTACCAATCCAGTTTTCTGTATGAAGTGTCCAGCTTGCGTCTTCTGTCGCCGTAAAGGTTCTGATAAACGTACACTTAAAGCCACAGTCATTATCAACCATGTAAGCTGTGTTTAGTGCTTTTTCACGGCCACCAAGGCTTGGGTTAGCAGCACTCATGTTAGCAATGGTTTCATCAAGCAATAGGCCTGCTTTATCAGCACGCTCAACTTGCATTTTACCCGAACCCATTTCAGCAAGGGCAGCATCAAAGCCATCATCGGTGTAGTTGTTTAGGTACTGTGCTAAAGCAACTTGATTGTTTGCAGTTAACATCAATGCTGATTGAATTTGCATTGGTGTCCAATCAGGATGAGATTGTTTTAACAATGCTGCCGCACCCGCAACGTGTGGGCTTGCCATTGATGTACCAGACATAGATTGCCAGTCTGAAGTTGCAGGGTTGCTAGTAAATGGTTGATCGTCAGATGATGGCGCATAGATATCAACACCCGGAGCCGCAACGTCTACAAGTAAGGTGTCAAAACCAAAGTATGATGGGCCACGGCCAGAGAAGTAAGCAATGCGGTCTTTATCTACAGCATCTACAGTACCTTCGGTTGCTTCAATGGTACCCATGTGGCTGTCGCCTGTGCTTAGCCAGTCAAGTAAGCTCGTACCATCGACGTTTTTAATGTGAATGGTAGGGATAGGGTAAGTGACTGAAGGAATCGTGTAGCGATCGTAGAATGATACATGGTTATAAATAATTAAACCTTCAGCACCACCTGCCTCTACGTTTAGCGATTTAGAGTACAGCGGGTAAGAACTACGTTTACATACGACAATCACATCTTGCGCACTTTCGTCGATAGCGGTTGCTGGGTCATCAACTAAATCAAATGTCCCTTCAGGGAATGGCTTGTCACAGTTGGCAAGCGCATAGCTTGAGCTTTCATTTGGATTTTCAAAGTCAGTTGCGGCAACGATTAAACCTGTTAGCTCGTTAAAGTTTACACCTGCACCAGCAAATGGTCCTGGCGCTGCAGTATCGCCACCAGTTAGGTTTTTAAGTTGTTTGTTACCAAAATTGACTTTAGTTGAAGGCGTATGAGCTGCAACTGTGGTTACCCAAGGTGAAGAGTGGTCAGCCGTTGAATATTCAGGGCCGCTGTTACCTGCCGCTACCGCCACAAATACACCGCTTTCAGCCGCATTCATGAACGCTTGCTCAATTGGGTCGCTCCATGGATCTTCTTCAAGGCCACCTAATGAAGCATTCAGTACGTCAACATTATCAATCGCTGCTTGTTCAACAGCAGCTAAGATTGCGCTTGTTGGACAGCCTGCATAAGGGTCACCAGAACCACCCGGCCAACATACTTGGTATGAAATGATATTAGCATGTGGCGCCATACCTGATACTTGCGGGAAAGTTACATTGGTTTCTAAACCAGATGATTGGCTTTCATACTCAGTCAGTTTGTAAGGAATATCGTAAAGGATATTACCTGCCGCTGTACCTGCAACGTGTGAACCATGGCTATGATAGTCTTCACCATTTTCTGGGCGAGTCTCTTCAAATACAGAATCCACATAAGCTGCGGTGATCTCAGGGTATGAGTACACACCAATTAGCTTGTCGTTACACAGATCAGCAAATTCAGCGGTTGCACAGTCACCTAGGTACTTGTCGCCTAGAGGGTTGGTGTGAGTGTAGCCATCGCCGCCTACTGCTGCGAATGATGGGTGATCGGTATTGATACCCGTATCGATGATACCGACAACCGTGCCTTCACCTTTGTTGCTACTAGGGTTGCTAGCACTTGCGCTCCAAAGAGCAGAAGCACCGGTTTGCTCAATGGTATTAAAAGTATTTAGGCTGTAGATTTTTGAGCGAGTGATCTTCTTAACACCAGCCACTTTAGCAAGGCGCTTCGCTTCATCTTGTGTCATTTGGGTGGTGAAACCGTTTAATGTCACATTGAATGTGCGCTCAACATTTAGCTGTAAGCCTTGCTGACTCATCGCAGTACTCAGTACTGATTGGCGCTTACTTGCTAGGTGGTTAGCGTAAGTTGCGATAGCAGGCTGCGCCATATTAAGCGTTGAGCGTGTTGTTGCTTGTTGCGTCTGCATTACCACATCTTTAGTGCTCGCAAGCCCTTTAACACCACCTTGGTAAGTTGAAATTGGTGCATCGTCCAGTTGCACGATATAAGTTTGAATACCACTAATATCTTTCTCTGGTGTGAAAACGCGGCTTTGTTTTTTAACTGTGTTATTAACCTTGTCTTCCCACACAAATTCATTGGTAACGGTTTGCTTTGGCGCATAGCCTGCTGGCTGTTCTGGCCATGCCTGGTCATTTAGCGCAGCAGCAGACGTACCTACACCTAAGTAAAGTGCAGATGCGACCATCACTGATACTTTTTTCATATTGAACATGTGATCTAACTTCCCTCGAAGGATTATAATTATGAGCTCGCGCTAGCGGCGAACGGTTGTAATCAGTAGGGATAGTGTTGAGTTGTGACTATAACATCAATGAAATGTAAACAATTGGCACACACTGTTACAGCTTGGTACATTTTTACCGAAAAACTGTTTATCGAAACAAGATGCTTGCTCTTGCTCCGCTTAAGGTTTGTGCGTTATCTAGGCTAAACTTTGCGTTATTCCATAGGCACAGTTGCTTAACTATTGATAAGCCAAGCCCAACACCTTGGTAGCCTGTTTGGTGCACCGAAGCGGTTTTTGAAAATGGCTGCATGAGGCTGGCGCGCATGTGTTCTGGGATCCCTGGGCCATCATCTTCAATCACTAGCAAAGTGCCGTTTTCGCATTGTGAAAGCCTGATATGAATTTGCGTTTTAGCAAAGCGAACCGCGTTGCCGAGTAAGTTTTGCAATAAGCGTTGAAAGCTTTGTTTATCAACGCTTATTGCTGTTAATTCGCAGTCAAGACGAATAGCCAAAGGGCTATAGCTTTTAAACTTAGTAATGCAGGGCTGTAATAGCTCTTCTGGGCAGTAGTCTTTCACTAACAAGGTGGGTTCGCATTGTTCAAGCTCGGCATAGGTTAAAAACTCTTCGACTAAAAGCTCAAGTTCAATAATGTCTTGCAACACACTGTGCCGATAAGCGTTGTTATCAACGACTGCTTCGAGGGCGAATTTAGCCCGCGATATAGGCGTTAAAAAGTCATGAGAAACAGCATTGATCAATTCGCGTTGGCTTTGATTACGGTTATGAAGCGCTAATGCCATGTTATCGAAGGTATCGCCAATGCTCTTTAGCAAGCTAAAACGTGTGAAGTGGACTTGTGCTGTAAAGTCGGCATTAGACATTTTACTACTGGCTTTGCGTAGCTTATTTAAGTCAAACAGCAGTGGGCCTGTAAAAATCACCACAGCTAAGGCAAGGCTAGAGTAAAATAGAAGGCTTACTAAAGACTGATAGCCCTGATCAGCAGGCTGGCTGTAGGGGCCAATGCTTAATAAGGTCTGTCTATCATCGGCAAGTTTATGAAAGTAAAGGTTGTTATTGGCATCGTTAACACTAATTACCTGACCTGCTAAAAGAGATGCCTGTAATTGTTCACCAAGGTAAAAGTTCGCCAGAGGTGTGTGTTTAATATCAGGGTTATTGGGGGCAATACTCAAGATGTTTTCTGCTAACTGCTGCTCTGTACTGTAACTCGGTGGGTTTGGAAAATAGGTTTCTAGTAACCAAGCGGCACTTCCTAGACAAACTGCGAGGGTTAAATACAAATAACAAAACAGGCGTAGCAAACTGCATTAACCCCACGCTTGTGGAGAAAAAATATATCCTTTACCCCAAACAGTGACGATTTTTTGTGCCGGCACCGCTTCGTCACCGAGCTTTTTGCGTAAGCGACTAATGCGGCCATCGATAGTGCGGCTTTGACCATCGTATTTACGGCCAATAGTGCCATCAAATAACTGATCTCGACTGACCAACTGACCCGCTGATTGAGCTAGTTGGATCAGTATTTCGAACTCTGCACTGGTCAATTCAAGTGGCTGGCTATGCAGGTAAGCCTCGCGCTGAATAGTATTAATACTTAAAGAACCAAAGCGAATATTATGGGCGTTATGGGTGGTACTTGTTGGCTTAACAGCATGGCTGCGGCGAATGGTATTGTTAATTCGCGCTAATAAAATGGACGGGGAAACAGGTTTGGTTAGGTAATCATCGGCGCCTAGCTCAAGGCCAGTAATATGATCGACTTGGCTCTGCCTTGCGGTCATAAAAATAATTGGCGTATCTTGATATTGTTTTAGTTCTTTAAATACCTCAAAACCATCTTCTGATCCTAATCCGATATCAAGCAAAATTAGGTCGTATTTTTTGCAGCTTGCTTGGTAACAGGCATGGCAACCACTTTCAAAGTGCTCAATGGTATAGCCATGGTCAGTTAAATAATTAGAAACTAGCTGGGCAAGTTTTAAATCATCTTCAATATATAAAATAGTATGCTGGCTCATCAAAAAATACTCCATGCGATATCACGTCGGCGTTTTTTAACATGCTGGTGGAATAAACTAATTTCAGTGCTTTCTAATGGCTCTAGCTGTTCGCTAAGTAGCTCTAATACAATGTTTCGATTGTTTTGCACTGTGATTGCAAAGTTCTGCCCTTGATTTGGCTTTTGGCAGAACAGCCTAATTTGTTGATCAGTAACGCGAATGCACACCGTTTCGCTGACTTCGGTATACCAATTAATCGATACATCCATCACGCAGTCTTGCTCTATCGTTACACAGTTTTCTGGTGTTGCCTCGATATAACCTGCTTGTGCGAATGTACTGCCAACAAACGCGAGGCTACAAATGAATAAGAGTGAAAAAAGCTTCGTACGCAACATCATCAGTAATTCCATGCAAAGCCAGCATAAAAAGACAGTAAGTTGCTGTCATCGATAAGGGGGCTATCGGCAATACCCGATGATAAGCGTTGGTATTTTATATCGCTGATAAATTGCCATTGTTGATTAAACTGATATTGGTAACTGGCTTTTAGATTGTACTTTTGACTAGAGTGACCTAAAAAAGGGCTAAATCCGGCTCGTATCTCTTGTTGTGCGCTGCCATAGTAGTAATCCACTAAACCAGCACTTAAATGTTGTATTTCTGCGCCAAGCAAAACCAGATGCTGATCAAACAAAAACAAGCGCTGTGCAGACAATGCGCCTTGCAACCCTTTGTGATAGTTGGTGAGCTCCATTGACCAATACGCGCTAAAACGCCAGCTTTGCCAGTCAACAATAGCTTCAATACCGCTCATGGCAGACAGTTTACGTTTTGATATTTTAGTAATATCACCGCGGCGCTTTGTCAGCGCTGGTGTTTCGATACCTGAACCGGGTGGTGGCGGCGTCATTGAGGGGCGGCCGCCGGTTGTTCTAATCGCGGTCAGTGCTGCTGAGTGTTTAGCAAAATACAGCCCATCTTCATTAAGTTGGGTGAATAACGACACTTGATAGTTATCGCCCCACACGGGTGTCCAAGCAAACTGAGTATTTGCAAATGAAAAGTCACCGGCAAATACCTCAATGCGCGGTAGGGCATAAAGAGGAATGTCGTCTTTTTTATAAACCGGGTTGTCGAGTTGGCCATAACCTAAGCTTAAACCAAGGCTTACTCCTTCATCTGCTAAATACGCAGAGTCAGTGCTACTTGCCATTGGTGAAAGGCAAAATGCACTAATTAGAAATAAAACTCGTAGCCCAAGTGAGCAACTACCTAGAACAGTCACAAATAAACAACCTTAATGAAAAATCTTGTTAACATTAAGTTGTTATTAATGGCTTGAACAATGAAATAATGTACCAAATTGTAGCAAGGTCTGGTTTTTGTAACCTAAATTAGTTAAGGAAATTGCTTGATAAATAAGTATATTTCACTAATTTGGTTCGGTTATTTTGAGCGGTGTCGTCATTTCTTTAGTTAGAAAAAGTTATTAACAATAAAATGGTGTTAAAACCTGCGCTTAGCGGTACAAAATGGCCCTAAATACACGTCATTACTGGCATGGCGGTTTATTAAGTTGCTATTTGGGTGAGTTTTTGCGATATTATTTATATTATAATATTAACAGGAAGCTAATAAGATGACTCTGCCTAGTTCTCAATCTGCAAATGCTATTCGCATACTTGCTGTCGATGCCGTTCAACAAGCTAACTCAGGCCACCCAGGTGCGCCTATGGGTATGGCTGATATTGCAGCGGTATTGTGGCAAAACTTTCACCGCCATAACCCATTAAATCCAGACTGGTCTAACCGTGACCGCTTTGTGTTATCAAATGGCCATGGTTCAATGCTTCAATATGCATTGTTACACCTAAGCGGTTACGACGTAAGCATTGAAGATATTAAGCAATTCCGTCAGCTTCACTCTAAAACACCGGGTCACCCAGAATATGGTTATACTCCGGGTGTTGAAACAACTACTGGCCCATTAGGTTCTGGTATTGCTAACGCAGTTGGTATGGCAATCGCTGAAAAAACTTTAGCAGCACAATTCAATAAGCCAAAGTTTGATATTGTTGATCACTTCACTTACTGCTTTATGGGTGACGGCTGTTTAATGGAAGGTATCTCGCACGAAGCATGTTCACTGGCAGGTACATTAGGCCTAGGCAAGCTAATCGCATTTTGGGATGACAATGGCATCTCTATCGATGGTGAAGTAGAAGGTTGGTTCACCGACGATACGCCTGCACGTTTTGAATCTTACGGTTGGCAAGTTATCCGTGATGTTGATGGTCACGATATGAATGCAATTGCGGGTGCAATCGAAACGGCACAAAGCAACACTACGCAACCAACACTAATCTGTTGTAAAACAGTGATTGGTTTTGGCTCGCCAAATAAATCAGGTAGCCACGACTGTCACGGTGCACCACTGGGTCACGACGAAATCGCAGCAGTACGTGAGCAGCTAAACTGGCCGCACCCTGCATTTGAAGTTCCACAAGAAGTTTATAACGAGTGGAATAATCAAGCTAAAGGCCAAGAGCTTGAAGGTGCATGGCAGCAAAAGTTTGCAGCTTATAGCAAAGCACATCCTGAACTTGCAAAAGAATATACACGTCGTGTTCTCGAAAAAGCATTACCAGCTAACTTCGCTGAATTAGCTGATGAGTACATTGCTAAATGCCAAGCCGATATGCAAAACATTGCGACACGTAAAGCATCACAAAATGCGATCACTTTCTTTGCTAACCAGCTTCCAGAATTAATGGGTGGCTCTGCTGACCTTGCAGGTTCTAACTTAACGTTATGGCCAGAAGCAAAAGGTTTACAAGATGCAGCTGATGGTAACTACGTATTCTATGGCGTACGTGAGTTTGGTATGAGCGCAATCATGAATGGTATTGCATTACATGGTGGCTTCATTCCATTTGGCGCAACTTTCTTAATGTTTATGGAATACGCACGTAATGCAGTACGTATGGCAGCATTAATGAAAGCGCAAAGCATTTTTGTGTATACCCATGACTCAATCGGTCAAGGTGAAGATGGTCCAACTCACCAACCAATCGAGCAAATCGCTAACCTTCGCATGACACCAAATATGACTGCATGGCGTCCGTGTGATGAAACTGAAACAGCAGTAGCTTGGCGTCAATCGTTATTAAAAGAAACTGGCCCAAGTTCACTGATCTTCAGCCGTCAGGGTACCAAAGCGATGGCACGTGATGCACAGCAAGTTGCTGATATTGCAAAAGGGGGTTATGTACTTGTTGATAGCGAACAAGCCGCAGAGCTTATCCTTATTGCAACGGGTTCTGAGGTAGAGTTAGCTGTGAATGCTGCTGCTGAGCTAAAAGCACAAGGCAAGCAAGTTCGCGTGGTATCTATGCCATCAACAAATCAGTTTGACAGCCAAGATAAAGCATATCGTCAAAGCGTGCTACCAGCGGGTACACCAAAGATTGCTGTTGAAGCTGCACACCGTGACTTCTGGTTCAAGTATGTTGGCCAAGATGGTGATGTACTAGGCATGGACACATTTGGTGAGTCAGCGCCAGGCGCGGTATTGCTTGAGCATTTTGGTTTCACAGTGGCAAATCTAGTTGCAAAAGCAAACGCATTACTTGCTGAATAATGTGACTGGTAAAAAATTATCGTAATCGCAACACGATAAGCCTGCTTTTACTAAAAGGCAGGCAATAAAAAAGCCCGCAAACTTTGGTTTGCGGGCTTTTTGCTGCTTAAACAATCGGTTTAAACTAATTCGCTTAAGATTGACTCTAGTTTTTCTTGGTCAATTGCGAACTGACGAATACCTTGGCTTAGTTTTTCAGTAGCCATGGCATCTTCATTCATTTCCCAGCGGAAAGCTTGCTCAGTCATTGCAGCTGGCGCTTCTGCTTTTTCTGTTGCTGGTAATAGTTTTTGAGTTAATGGTGCGTCAGTTGCAGCTAGTTCAGCAAGTAACTTAGGGCTGATAGTTAAACGGTCACAACCTGCTAATTCTTGGATTTCACCGATGTTACGGAAGCTTGCGCCCATTACAATCGTTTCGTAGCCGTGCTTTTTGAAGTAGTTGTAGATATGCGTTACTGACTTAACGCCCGGATCGTTAGCACCGTCGAAATCAGCGCTTGCATCTTGTGCTTTGTACCAGTCAAGAATACGACCAACGAATGGTGAAATTAGGTAAGCACCTACTTCGGCACAAGCGCGTGCTTGAGCAAATGCAAATACCAGCGTTAGGTTACAACGGATACCTTGCGCTTCAAGTACCTTGGCTGCTTGAATACCTTCCCATGTTGAAGCAATTTTGATTAACACGCGTGATGTGTCGATACCTTGCTCTTTATATAAAGCAACAAGCTCAAGTGCTTTATCAACAGTTGCTTGAGTATCAAATGATAAACGCGCATCCACTTCTGTTGAAACTAAACCTGGCACTTGCTCCATTAATTTAGAGCCAATTAATACCGCTAGCTTGTCGGCTGCTTTTGTTACAACTTCAGCTGCGTCACTGCTTTGTGCTTTTGCCCATGATACGGCTTCGGCAGCAAGTGGGCGATATTTCTCAATTTGAATCGCGTTTAAGATTAGTGATGGGTTTGTTGTTGCATCTTGCGGTTTATATTCGTTGATTGCTTCAAAATCACCCGTGTCAGCAACAACGGTTGTTACTGCTTTAAGTTGTTCTAATTGACTAGACATAGTTATCCCATTCTTATCATACAAAAGTTAATGTAGTGGCTTTAACCTATTATTTGTGCTGAAAAAACAATCTAATCTACCAGAGAAACTGCGCAATAAATCGCCCGCCAGCAGCAAATAATCCTGTTAATAATATTTTTATAATACCTTTACAATCTGGTATTGTTGATATTATCATACAAATAAAGATAATGACTAACAATGTTAGTAAGCAATTAGTGAAAGGTAATTATGTCTCGTTATACGTTGGGATTAGACTACGGGTCGGACTCGGTAAGAGCATTACTCGTTGATGTTGCGACTGGTGAAGAACTTGCCAGCCATTTAGTAAACTACCCGCGCTGGGCACAAGGTTTATATTGTGACCCTAGTAAAGATCAGTTTCGTCAGCATCCACAAGACTATATTGATAGCCTTGTAGAAGTAGTTAATGGTCTTTGGTCACAAGTTCCAGCAGGTACTGCAGACAAAGTAGTGGGTATGAGCTTTGATACGACAGGCTCAACACCTGTAGCAATTAATAGCCAAGGTACACCACTGGCATTAACTGAAGAATTTGCAGAAAACCCAAATGCAATGTTCATTTTGTGGAAAGACCATACGTCTATTAAAGAAGCAAGTGAAATCACTGAAGCTGCAACTAACAATGATGTGAACTACCTTTCACACATGGGCGGTATCTACTCTTCTGAGTGGTACTGGGCCAAAGCATTACATATTTTCCGCGTTGATAGCAGTGTTAAAGCAGCCACTTATTCATGGGTTGAGCACTGCGATTGGATGACCGCGCTAATGTGCGGCACAACACACCCTGAAGCATTAAAGCTAGGTCGTTGTGCAACGGGCCACAAACAAATGTGGAACGAGCAGTGGGGCGGTTTCCCACCAAACAGTTTCTTCAGCAATATCGATCCACTATTAGATGGTGTTGTTGATACGTTAAATGCAACGACAGAGCCAAGCGACCAAGTTGCTGGCAACTTAACTGCAGAGTGGGCCGAGAAGCTAGGTTTACCACAAGGTATCGTAATTGGTTACGGTGCATTTGACTGTCACATGGGCGCAGTAGCAGCCAATGTTCGTCCTGGCGTTCTAACTAAAGTAATGGGTACTTCAACGTGTGACATCACAGTAACGTCTAAAGAACAACTAGGTGATACTTGCGTTAAAGGTATTTGTGGTCAAGTTGATGGCTCAGTAATCCCTGGGTTAATTGGCTTAGAAGCCGGTCAATCTGCATTCGGTGACTTATACGCATGGTTCAAAAACCTAGTACTTTGGCCAACTAGCCAACTTACAAATCTATCTGACGCTGAACAAGCGTTAGTTAACAAGTTAGAAGATTCAATCTTAGTTGATCTATCAAAAGCAGCGGCAGCACTGCCTGTAACAAGCAACGATGTAACTGCGCTTGATTGGGTAAATGGTCGTCGTACGCCAGATGCTGACCAAAGCGTTGCCATGGCATTAACAGGCTTAAAAATGGGCACTGATGCACCTAAGTTCTTCAAAGCACTTGTTGAAGCAACTGCCTTTGGCGCACGTGCTATCACTGAGCGTTTCCGTAGCGAAGGCGTACCAATCGAGTCAGTGGTTGTTATCGGCGGTATTTCTAAAAAATCAGACTACGTAATGCAAACTTGTGCTGATGTTTGGAACTGCCCAATCGACGTTTTAGAAAGTGAGCAAAGCTGTGCATTGGGTGCGGCAATTATGGCTGCGGTTGCTGCGGGTGAGCACGCAACAGTGGCAGATGCTCAAAAAGTTATGGCGTCGTCTGTATGTCATCAGTATTTACCAAACCCTGAGCGCGTTGCTGTGTATGACGAGCTTTATGCCAACTACCAAGCACTTGCAAGCTATGTAAACGGAGACAAAGCATGAGTTTTACTGAACTAAAACGTGAAGTCTATGAAGCGAACATGGAGCTGCAACGTCGTGGCTTAGTAATTTATACCTTTGGTAACGTATCGCAAATTGACCGCGACAAAGGCGTAATTGCGATTAAACCAAGTGGTGTATCTTACGACCAAATGAAAGCCGACGACATGGTGATCGTCGACCTTGAAAACAACATTGTTGAAGGGTCTATGCGTCCGTCTTCTGACACTAAAACACATGTTCATTTATATCGCCACTTTGATTCAATTGGCGGTGTAACACACACGCATTCGACCTATGCAACTGCATGGGCGCAAGCAAAACAAAGCATTCCTTGCCTTGGCACAACTCACGCTGACTATGTACACGGTGACATCACCTGTACTCGTGAGTTAACCGATGAGCAAGTGAATGGCGATTATGAATTAGAAACCGGTATTCAAATTACTGATGCGTATCAAGACCGCGATCCGAAAGCTGCACCTATGGTGATTGTTGCGGGTCATGCGCCTTTCACGTGGGGTAAAGATGCCGCTCAGTCTGTATACCATGCCGCGCTACTCGAAGAGATTGCACGCATGGCGTATTTAACACGCACTTTAGATCCACACGCAGCTGAACTTAAAAAAGCAGTGATGGATAAACATTATCTACGTAAGCACGGTAAAAACGCGTATTACGGTCAGAGCAAATAGCAAGAATTTAGAGGATTATTAACATGACGACGATGACGAAAGAAGTCTGGTTTGTTACCGGCTCACAACATCTTTATGGTCCTAAGGTGTTAGAAACGGTTGCCAAAGACAGCGAAGCAATTGTAGCGGGCTTAAACAGCGAAGCTAATCTACCAGTAAACTTGGTATGTAAGCCTACCGTTAAGTCACCTGAAGAAATTCACGCTGTTTGCCAAGCGGCAAATACGGATCCTAACTGTGTTGGCTTAGTATTATGGATGCACACTTTCTCACCTGCGAAAATGTGGATTGCTGGCCTAAGCGAATTACGTAAGCCTTGGTTACACCTTCATACTCAGTTTAATGCAGCCCTTCCTTGGTCTGACATCAACATGAACTACATGAATACGCACCAAAGTGCACACGGTGACCGTGAGTTCGGTTTCATCGGTACTGTAATGCGTAAAGAGCGTAAAGTTGTTGCAGGTCACTGGCAACGTGCTGACGTACAACAGCAGTTAGATGACTGGTGTCGTGCGGCAAAAGGTTGGGCAGAAAGCCAAACACTTAAAGTTGCGCGTTTTGGCGACAACATGCGTCAAGTTGCAGTTACCGAAGGTAACAAAGTTTCAGCGCAAATTACTTTTGGTTATGAAGTACACGCCTTTGGTGTCGCTGAGCTTGTAAAAGTGGTTGATACTATCACTGAAGAAGAAGTTGATGCACAGTTAGAGCTTTATAAGCAAGACTACGTAATTGCTGACGAAACTCTACAAGACGATTACGCAGTGAAAATGCTACGCAACGAAGCACGTTTAGAGCTTGGTATGGAGCGTTTCTTAGAGAAAGGCGGCTTTAAAGCATTCACTAACTGTTTTGAAGACTTATCAGGTCTTTCTGGTCTTCCAGGTCTTGCTACACAGCGCCTAATGTCGAAAGGCTATGGTTACGGTGGTGAGGGTGACTGGAAAACAGCTGCTATGGTTCGCATCATGAAAGTAATGGGTGAAGGCCGTGAGGGCGGTTGTTCATTCATGGAAGATTACACTTACAACATGGGTGAGACTGACCAAGTACTTGGCGCGCACATGTTGGAAGTGTGTCCTTCAATTGCAGCACAAAAACCACGTCTTGAAGTTCACCAGCACACTATCGGTGTTAAATGTGATGTAGGTCGTTTATTGTTTACTGCAAAACCGGGTGCTGCAATCAACGTATCACCAATTGATATGGGGAACCGTTTCCGTATTCTAATCAACGAAGTAGATACAGTGGCTCCGCCAGCTGATTTACCTCACTTACCGGTTGCTTCAGCGCTTTGGGAACCAAAACCAAATCTATCTGTAGCATCAGCTGCATGGATCCACGCCGGTGGTGCACACCACACTGCATACAGCCAAGCAGTAACAACCGATATGATTATCGATTTTGCTGAAATGGCTGGCGTTGAAACTATGATCATCGATAACGATACGACGATCCGTGGTTTCAAAACAGAGCTTCGTCATAACGCAGCTTACTACATGCTAAAACGTGGCCTGTAAGAATTAGTACTTTATGTACTAGAACGTGCTGTGTGTGAGCACGTTCACCCCAAATTTTGTTGTCGATTAAGCCAGTGATGAGCCTCGCTCTTCGCTGGCTTATGCTATTGTGAAGCGAAACATTTTAGGAGTAGATATGATCGATTTAAGCGCCTACCAAGGCATTATTTTTGATATGGATGGCACCTTAATTGACTCAATGGGCAGTCACTTACAGGCATGGCAAAAAGCTTGCGAAGCCTATGGCTACCCATTCGATTACGACTACATGTACAGCTTAGGTGGCATTCCGACCGTTAAAACAATTGAAATGCTTAACGAAAAATTTGGTTTAGAACACGACCCTCTAGTTGTGGCAAAAGATAAACACCAGTTTTGGGTTGATTTACAGCACCAACCGCTAGTAATTGACGAAACCGTCGCAGTACTTGAAAAGTACCATGGTGTATTGCCTATGGGCGTTGGCACAGGCGCTGACCGCGAGCATGCAATTGATCATCTAACTGATACCAATTTAATAAATAAAATTGGTGCGTTAGTGACTGCCAGTGATGTAAGTAAAGGCAAGCCAAACCCAGAAACATTCTTAAAAGTAGCAGAGCAATTAGGTGTTGAGCCAAGCCAATGTGTGGTATTTGAAGACACGCAAATTGGTTATCAAGCTGCCAAAAGTGCGGGAATGGATTGCATCATGGTGAAAGACGGAAAAATCCAACTTTAGCGATTAAAGTTGCAATGACACCCTTATTTGTATTATAAAACTATAAATACAATTACAAAAAGGTTATTCGTATGTCATTGCAATGTGTTTTCCAAGGTTTAAAAACAACTCATCAAACAGCCAGTTCGAACACGAAAAAGTCGCGCGGGCTTTATGCATTGTTGGTGACATGTGGGATTGCCCTTACACCAGCTTGTGCTCATCAAGGAGACAATATGACTACTTCCCCTTCAGCATCAATGACGGCCTATGGCGTACTTGCTGATCAAACGCCAGTTAATCAAGTAACGCTGACTAACAGCAATGGTATTAGCGTTGATGTAATCAACTACGGCGGCATAATCACGCGTATTGAAACACCTGATGCAAAAGGCGAAATGGGTAATATTGTACTGGGTTTAGATAACCTAGAAGCATACACAAAAGCGACAACTTACTACGGTGCAATCATCGGTCGTTTTGGTAACCGTATCGCAAACGGTAAATTCACGTTAAATGGCACTGAATACCAATTAGCAACTAACGATGGTGACAACCACTTACATGGTGGTGTGCAAGGTTTCGATAAGAAAGTATGGAACATGACACCGTTCACGACGCAAAACAGTGCCGGTGTTACCTTAAGCTTAGTGAGCCCTGATGGCGACCAAGGCTACCCGGGTGAAGTGACGACTGAAGTAACTTACACGCTAACGAACAACAACACGTTAGATATGCAGTTTATTGCTACAACAAGCAAGCCTACCATCATCAATATGACGCAACACAGCTACTTTAACCTAGCGGGTAAAGGCGACATTCTTGATCACCAAATGCAAATTAACTCAAAAGCAATTACCCCTGTGGATGGCGGCTTGATCCCAACGGGTGAGTTGATGGATGTTGCAGGCACACCGTTTGACTTCCGCACAGCGAAAGCAATTGGTCAAGACATCAAAGCTAGCAACGAACAACTGAAACTTGGTAAAGGTTATGACCATAACTTTGTGCTTAAAGACACGCCAAGCAATGAACTTATGGAAGCGGCGACGGTTTACGAAGCAAATTCTGGCCGTACGTTGACAGTTTACACAGAAGAGCCTGCTGTACAGTTTTATTCAGGTAACTTCTTAGACGGTAGTACTCAGCAAGCGTCTGGCTTAGTGCATAATTTCAGAAGTGGTTTTTGTTTAGAGCCACAGCATTTCCCTGATGCACCAAATCAGCCAACGTTCCCAAGCACAACATTATTACCGGGTGACGTGTATTCAACACGCATCGTGTACGAATTTGGTACAAAATAAAGGAACACAATCGTGAAAACAACAAAGCTTAAAAGCGCAATGCAAAAGGCTGGCTTAGCCAGCGTATTTGCCTTGTCGTTTGGTGCACTGACTGGTTGTCAGACTACAGCTGAAGACAACACAGCTAAGAAAGCTGACGTGGCAGCCACAGAAAAAGCGCCAATCCAAGATAATGGTATTTTTACCAACCCACTTTTTCCTAATGGCGCCGATCCATGGCTTAAGTACTGGGATGGTAACTATTACCTAACCACAACAACATGGACATCTGAGTTAGTGATGCGTAAATCACCAACACTAGCTGGCCTTGCTGATGCAACACCAGTCAATGTTTGGTCTGATTCAAATCCTGAGCGCTGTTGTAACTTCTGGGCGTTTGAGTTCCACCGCCTAAAAGGACCAAACGGCTACCGTTGGTACATGATGTATACAGCTGGTACTGATGGCACTTTAGATAACCAACACTTAAACGTACTAGAAAGTGCTGGTGACGATCCTATGGGTCCATACGAATACAAGGGCGCATTAATGCCTAACGTATGGAACATCGACGGTAACTACCTAACATACAAAGACAAGCTATATGTGATCTACTCACAATGGCAAGGCGATCAGCAATTAAACATTATTGCAGAAATGGAAGATCCGTGGACACTGAAAGAGAACTCACCGCATACGGTGATCACGCGTCCTGAGCTAGATTGGGAAATCAGTGGTCGTAAAGTAACTGAAGGTGCTGAAATTTTACAGCACAATGGTCGTACGTTTATGACGTACTCAGCAAGCTTCTGTAATACCCCAGATTACAAACTAGGTATGCTTGAACTTGTTGGTGACGATCCGCTTAAAGCGAGCAGCTGGAAAAAATACGACAAGCCAGTATTTGAGCGTACAGAAGAAGTGTTTGGCCCAGGTCACAACGGCTTTTTCACATCGCCAGACGGCACAGAAGATTGGTTAGTTTATCACGGTAATGATTCGGTAGAGCACGGTTGTAGTGCGACTCGTTCATTACGTGCGCAAAAATTCACTTGGAACGACGATGGCACACCAAGCTTTGGTAAACCATTAACACCAGGCGTTGAAGTAGCTCCACCATCAGGTGAATACGGTCCACTGGTAACGCGAGTACAAGGTCAGCGCTATCAATTAGTGAATGCAACAAGTGGCTTATGTTTAGACATCGCAGCTGATCCACAAGATGCACGTGCAGTTCAACGTCAGTGTGCAAGCACCAATGGTCAATGGGTTATTGATGCAACAACAGATGGTTTTGTTCGTTTAGCTAACCGTGAAGACAGCAAGTTCTTAGAGCTCGAAAGCTGTAATGACGCAGATAACGCTAAAGTACAATCTGCAGCATGGCGTAATAACTTCTGTCAGCAATGGAAAGTAGCACCAAGCACAGATGGTAATGTATCTATTACTAACCGTTACACAGGCAAGCCGTTAGCGGTTGCTGGTTGTTCTGCGGCACAAAACCAAGCGGTTTTACAGCAAAGCGACGCAACAGCGTGTGGCGACTGGCAATTACGCCCTATGGGCAGTGTTGTCGTATTAAGCCAACAAAGTGGTAAAGCACTTAGCGTGGCAGATACAGTTAAAGCAGGCACCAATGTTGAGCAACAAGCTTACACGCATAAAGATGCACAGCAATGGTTCTTCACACCAACAGATACAGGCTATGTAAGCCTTAAACAAAGCGCTGATAGCGAGTTCTGTGCTGCGGTAGCTGATAACGCCTTAGTACCAGGTGCCAACGTAGAAATGGCGTCTTGTGCAGCGAAAACAGCACAGTGGCGTATTGCTCCGGTAGAAGGCGGTGGTGTTATGCTGATCAACCGCTACACAAAACAAGCGCTTGGTTTAAGTAACTGTGGTTTAGCTGAAAACACTAACTTCGCACAACAACCTGATTTAGGTAACAAGTGCCAAGTGTTCCATCTGCGTGAACCAAATTAAGTTATAAGTAAAAAATCGACTCAACCAAAGCCACTTCATTTATGAGTGGCTTTTTTTATAGCCTTCAGCCTTCAGCTGTCATTTTTTAGATGAGCGGTGGAGTATGTTGGTGATATGTCAGTCTGCTCGTAGGGTGTTGATTTCATGACGCGCCAAGCAAGCGTGACGCCTACGACATTACTTGCCCTACTCAGTCTTCGGGTAGGTTGGTTTGAGCGAAGCGAAACCCAACATAATCCATCAAAACCTTCTCATGCCTCTGCATTGCATATAAAACCCCACGTGTTGTTGTAGGCGTGAAATTTATTTCGCGCGTTGTGTAGGTGCTGTCATTTTTTAGATGAGCGGTGGAGTATGTTGGTGATATGTCAGTCTGCTCGTAGGGTGTTGATTTCATGACGCGGCAAGCAAGCGTGACACCTACCGCATTACTTACCTGTTCATTCTTCGGGTAGGTTGGTTTGAGCGAAGCGAAACCCAACATAATCCATCAAAACCTTCTCATGCCTCTGCATTGCATATAAAACCCCACGTGTTGTTGTAGGCGTGAAATTTATTTCGAGCGTTGTTTAGGAGCTGTCAGCCTTCAGCTGTCAGTTTTTAGCTGAGAGGTGGGGTATGTTGGTGATGTGTATGTCTGCTCTTTGGGTGTTGATTTCATGACGCGCCAAGCAAGCGTGACGCCTACCACATTACTTGCCCTTCTCATTCTTCGGGTAGGTTGGTTTGAGCGAAGCGAAACCCAACATAATCCATCTAAGCCTCTGCAAATCCCCTAATTAATAAAATAACCTAAAGGTTGCCACTGGCCACTATTTTTACTTAGGCTAATTGTTTCAATGGCTTGCTCTTTATTCATGAACTGGCTTTGAAACTGAATGATCACGTATTCGCCATCAGGTGTTCCGGGCAAAGAGTCGTAATTCATCAGACTTAAATTTTTACGTAATATAACCTTGCCAAGCGGTACCCGAACTTGTTTTAACGCTTTGATCCAGTTGCTTTGAGGCATTTTTTGTTTAAATAATGAGTCTGCTTGCTGCCAACTTTGCTGATACTGACCGTTGTCGATTAACGTAAGCCAGCTTTTAGCGCGATGAATAACTTCGAGCTCTTCAGCATTTGCACAAAAGCAGCTTAAAAAAATGATTAGTAAAAGCGTTTTTCTCATAGCAATTCCATTTACTAGTTGTTTATTGAATTCGTCTTGAAGTGTTTTTATGTTACGGCGACGAACAATAAATACTATTCATCAATTGTGCGGTTTATTTTCCCGCAGATAAGCATTTTGACTGCCGATAAGTTTTACAGCACATAGCTCAAGGCGCTTTGTGCTGCTCTAAATTAATCGATAAGATAACCTAATGAGTGCCAGCCATCGGCGGCTTTGCTAAGGCTGAGCGTTTCAACTACAGCCTCTTTATTCATAAACTCGGTTTGAAACTTGACCACTAAATACTCACCATTTGGCAGGCCGGGTAATGAGTTATATTCTGCTGTGCCAAAATAGGTGCGAGACATAACTCGGCCTAAAGGAACGCGTATTTGATCTAAGGCTGTTTGCCAGCGAGCTTTTGGCGTGGTGTTTTGAAAGACCTGATCAGCTTGCTGCCAGCTCTCGTGGTACTCTCCTGAATCGACCAAGGTTAACCATGCTCTCGCTGTTGAAATAGGGCTTGTTTCTTCAGCTGAGGTGAAAAAGCATACCAATAATGATGCCAGTAAAAACAGTTTTTGTAGCGTAAATCCATTTACAGAAAGTAATAAAATTTGACGCATAAGACGCCCTCACTTCGTTCATAGGGTGAATTCATAATACGAATGAGTTGGTTGATTTCTATACTGAAAAAGTGCTAGGGAAGGCTTTTTAGCGGGATTTAAGTGCTGTCTTTTATTTGAGCGATCTTTGCAACTGAGTTCGTAAAGTGGCGATGTAGATTAAATTGTTAAGTTTATACTGTTGATTTATTGAGCAAATTAATTCGTTTTAACAGCTGCTAAATGTAACGACAATGACCCTAAATAGCACTTATTTTTACTGCTAAGGAAGTTTCGTATTTGCGTGCTCGATATTTCAGAGCCCGCATAGTTACTAGGTTTTTGACCCTTTTTTGGGTTTTTGAGAGAAGTTAGCGAGGGTAAAGTTGCAAGAGTAAAGTGAGTATGAGAGGGAGTTAGCGAGGGTAAAGTTGCAAGAGTAAAGTGAGCATGAAAGGGAGTTAGCGAGGGTAAAGTTGCAAGAGTAAAGTGAGCATGAAAGGGAGTTAGCGAGATGAAAGAGACAAGAGTAAAGCCTGAGACTTAAAGCTTACAGCTCAAAACTTACAGCTTCCATCACACCAATACACTCATTAGCACTCCAGGGTCGCTAATACCAGCTTCTTTTAGCGCATCGCTAATTGATTGGCTAAGAGTCATTACTTGCGTTTGGATTTCCATAACCATCTTGGTCTGTATTTCAACTTGCACTTTTACAGCTTCATCTTCTTGGTTTTTGAGTGCTTGCAGTTTGGCTAATTGCTCTTTGGCAAGTTCGAGTTGTTCTTTGAGCTTTTCGAGTTGCTCAACCATTTTGCGAATATGTGCGGGGAGTTCGCTAGATACTTCTTCTTTTTGGGCGGGCTCTACTTCACGACCAGAGAGTTTGTTCATCTCTTGGCTGCTGAGTTTGTAGCCTACTTTTGAGTTGGTATTACTGACTGCTGTATCTGCGTTTGAGATAGTTAACGCACTTACTAATGAGTTAATAGCCATAATGAGAGCGATGAAAGTGAATGATATGTATGTATCTGCAAGGGGTACTAAAGCTTTAGAAAAAAGCCGGGTTTTCACCCGGCCTTTCCAGACAACAAATAGTTGAGGTGAGGCAGCTCACCTCACTTTGTTACTCTTGTGCAGCAGCTGCATCAAAGAGTGCTTTTATTTCTTCAGCGCTAATCGCACCGTTGAAAATTTTCAGTTCATCGATAGCACCGTTATAAGGTGTATCCCAGTAGTTAACACCGAGTGCAAACTCATTTGTTTCACCAGGAACCGTGAATACACGCGGGAAGCCATCGGTTTCTAGCTGTAATTCGCCGTTAACATACATCTTCAACACATCACCATTCGTACCATCAACAGTGAATGCAACATGTGTCCATTCTTTTGCTGGAATACGGCTATCTAGTTCTGCATTATCGAAGAAGGCACCGTTATTTGCCCATAAACGAGTTAGGCCTGTACCTGCCATAGATGGCACATAACTTAACCAAGAGCCTGCACTTGCACCTGCGAAGAACGCTGTAGTGTAATCAGTGAAGGTTTCAGGTTTTAACCACATAGATACTGAGTAATCATTGGTCGTGATTAAGTTATCCGGTAGACGAACACCTGAACCTTCAAGGAATACTGCTTGACCCATGATACCGTCAACAAAAGTTACGTTACCACCAGTATTGTTGATGAAACCACCCGTTGGTTTACCCGCTGCATACGCACCGTTTAATGCACTTAGGTCACCTTCGAAGCTGTATTCAGCAGGTGCAAGTGATTTTAAGGTTACATCGAATGACTTAGTATCAGTAAAGTCTTTGTACTTAATAGTTGCAGTTAATGTCACTACTTGGTCGCCAGCAGAGGCGCTAGGTTGAGTAACAACAGCTGTGCCATTAACCGGTTTTAAGTACTCTTCGTTGTTTGACGTCCAGCTAATACCAGATACAAATGGACCTACACGCGGTAACTCAAAGCTTTCACGTACTGCCGATACATCACCTAAATCAAGCGCATCAGTAATGAAGCTCTCAAATTTAGTCGGATCTGTCAGGTTATTGATAGCCGCACCATTAATATCTAGGCCGTTTAGCGCGTAGTCATAAACGATGAATTCATCAATTTGACCTTGGAAAGGTAAGTCCCAACCGTAGTTCACACCAAGGGCAAAGTTACCTGTTTGTTCGCTAAAGAAGTCAGGGCGAGGCATCGAACCTGCACGTACACCATCACGATAAAGTGTTGCAGTGCCATTAGCATAAGTGATTGCAATGTGATTCCAATCCATTACCGCTGGAGAGTCAGAAATGATTTGGTTCCACATATCAGTGCCATCATCAGCTAAATAACGGCTCCATAGCATTGGTGTTGACGTAAAGTGTGTACTACCTGGGATCAAGCTCATCCAACGTGCATCAGACGTTGATGCGAAGAATGTAGGCGTAAAGTTAGTTAGTACTGTTGGCTTAAACCAATACGAAATAGTGTACTCATCGCCTGTTACTAACTCATCAGGTAAACGTACACCCGTTGCACCGTCAAAGTTAAATGCTTTACCTGTTTGACCTTCTGCGTATGCAGCTGTACCAGCACCCACATTTAACATGTTGTTATCTGTTACACCCGCATCATCTAGGTTACCTAAACCATCACTGAGTGAATCTTCAAATGCATAGTGTGCAATCGCATTTTTAAACTCTGGGCGCGCTTCTAGATTTACATTAAATGTCTTGGTTGTGCTCTCGCCGTTTAAAGAGATATTAGCCGTTAAAGTAACCGCTTTGTCACCGCGATCTGGCGTTGGAATGAATACTGAGCCTTCACTGGTGATGTAGTATTCATCACTGCTTTCCCAGTTAATTGCAGCACCATCTTTACCTTTGGTTGGTAATGAGTAGCCTTCGTCAGCGATTGATAATTCAGTTTTAATATCTAGCGCTTCTTGAACAGTGCCTAACACGTTAGCCGTGTCTGTGATTTCATCACGTTTACTTGCCCAAATGGTAGCGCCTTCGCTTGATGTAGCTGATACAGTTACAGCCATTGCTTTAGTTGCATCATCCCATTGCCATTTAGCCACGCCAAAGTAAGTACCTGAATCTAACTCAAGTTTAATATTTGAGTCATCAATCATGTACCAGATACCTGGATCATCACCGGTTACTGAGTGATCTTCGTTTAAAGCAATATGCATTGAGCGAATAGCATCTGTATTTACATCATTGCCATGGTTGATAAATTTGTAATAACCATAAAGTTCATCTGCCACAACCATGTTGTCGCCTTCAAGCGGTACATAGCGCTGTGGTGAAGCCATAGGCCAGCCTAATGAGTTTATAAACATTTCATGTACGCGAACTTGGTGCGCTTCTGAAATGGTTGGGAACTCAGTCGATGTTTGCGGGAAACGCGTGTGCGTAACTAAGATATGACGACCTGTTGCTCCATCGTAGTAAGCAGAGTTATGGCCCGGTGATTGGTAGCCCCATGCTGGTGCTGTTTCGCCAAGTTCTTGCGTGTACTCAAAGCCGCCCATTAGTTTTTCGCCGACCTCCAGGCCGCCGATAGCTGCAATGTCATTACCTGCGTTATCTAGATAAGGGCCATCCGGTGTTTTTGAGCGAGCAACACGAATGTTGTAGCCACCATTAAGATCAAAACCAGCAACAGAGAAGAATAGGTAGTAGTATTCACTTTCTGGGCTGTACATTACAAATGCACCTTCCATTGCACGGAAGTCACCGCCTACTAGCTTTTTACCATAGCCTTGACCAGCTTCTGGCATACCTGTTTCTTCATCCATTGCTAGCACGAAAATACCGCCAGAGTATGAACCGTAAACCATCCAAAGTTTGCCATCAGCATCATAGAAGGCTGCAGGGTCAATGGCGTTAGGATCAACGGCACCATTCCATGTTGTTTGGCCATTATCAAGTGGGTAAGCTGCAAACTCAGCTTCTGTGCGATAACCGCTGCGTAAGAAAATACCTTTGTTTGTATAAGGACCTTCAATATTGTCAGCTTCAGCTAAACCAAGATAAGAGCGGTTCCAGCATACTTCATCAACAACATCTGGTGTATCTGGGTTATCTTGTGCACAGTGGTTATAGTAGAACCAAAATTTACCATTTGGCGCTTTGATTACATCGGCAGCCCAGTTTCCTGTAAAACCGTCTGTCCATTCAATACCTTCGGCAATTTCACCTGTGTAGTTGTAATCAAATAATGGGCTTTCATTAACGGCTGCGTTAGCTGAAAGGCTAGAAATCATTTCCCAGTTCAAGAGATCAGTTGATTTAGCGGCAGCAAGGTGTGAACCAAAAATATAATAAGTGTCGTCAACTTTAACGACAGAAGGATCGTGCACGCTTACATTGGTAACCATTACGCTACCTGATTCAGTGTATTCAACACTGCTGCTTACTGTCGGTTTCGCACTTTGCGGGTCGGCAACCGCTGGTGCTGTGTCAAGCTTAGTACCATCTTCTTTGCCACAACCTGTAACAGCCAAAGAGCAGGCTATGACCATGGCTAATTTATTTAATTTCATTTTATGTGTCCTCTTGAAACTGGGATTCATTTTTTTATTCGATTGTTGTCAATAAAATTGCCGCGCGCCTATATCAAACTAATAAGAACGTAGTATTGTAATTTTATAGTACGATTTAAAATGTGCAAATACTTTTGCAAAGGTAATTGATATGTAAACACGAAGTGTCAGTGTTTACAATATGTACAGCGTGATTTTAATTTTTTCAAGTTGCCAGTTTTAGTGTTTTTTTCGCTATTTTTGCTCTATTAGGGAAGTTTTTTGCTGATCTGCAAGTGAGGATTTTCCGGTAAATTTGTTTATTTGTATTACATTTGAGCACTAAAAAGGGCTCTTAAAGAGCCCTTTTTAATATTACTTGTCTTGTTTACTTAGACCTTCAGTGGTCATGATAATACGTTTAAGTGTGCCATCTTCGTTGTAATAAAGCGGCTCAATCGCCACTGAACGGCGAAAACGCCCGCCACTTGGTTTGCCATCAATTGGTGGTACGGCACCAGTATGGTAAATAAAGTAGTCTTTACCTTTGTATTCGATAATTGATTGGTGGTTGGTTTCGCTGTTACCTGCGATCTCATTCAAGATACCTTTATATTCCCACGGGCCATGAATGCTTTTGCTCATGGCATAACAGATCTTCTCAGGGAACTCACATGCGTACGATACATAGTAGTTGTCGTTTTTCTTATGAACCCATAACGCTTCGGTAAAGTTAGGTAAGTCTAGCGTTTTAATTTCACCATCAAGAGACAGCAAGTCGTCGCTTAGCTTTACGTATTTTGGCATTAAGTTACCAAAGAACATGTAAGTATCGCCGTTTTCTTCTGTATAAATAGCAGGGTCGATGTCGTCCCAATCATTTGGTGTATGCTTGGTCATGTCATCGGTAACCAGTGCGTGACCAATCGCATCTTTGAATGGACCTGTTGGTGACTTAGAAGTTGCAACACCAATTGCAAAACCTGGTTTTGTGTCGTTGTGACGAACGGTTGTAAAGAAGTAGAAAGTGCCATCACGCTCAATCATGTGTGAAGCCCATGCTTCACCTTTAGCCCATTTAAAGTCTGTTGCTTTCATGATTGGGCCGTGTTTTTTCCAGTTCACCATATCTGTTGATGAAAAGGCTAACCAGTCATGCATTTCAAAAAACACGTCATTATTAGGTGCTTCATCATGGCCTGTATAAAGGTATACGGTGTCATTGTGAACAAGTGCAGCAGGGTCTGCAGTAAATACATCGGTAAATAATGGGTTTTGTGCAACAGCTAAGCTGCTAGAAAAAAGTAATGGTAGCGCTAACGCTTTCAATTTCTTCATGAGTGTCCTTAGTAACTAATAATTGTTGTTTGAACTGCAGCTTTTTCGACCCAGAGCTCTCTCTAAGTGACCAGATAATACACTGTGTACGCCTGATTATACTGAGTAACTGATTGTTTACATCGAAACAAACTAGTAAAAGTGCAGCAAAAAATAACTCTATATTGTATTATTGTATTTTAATCATAGTAGCATCAAAATACGCTGGGTAAATAACTTGTTAGCCCTTTTTTGTTGCTCTGGATGAGTGAAAGACAAATTAAATAAGCAAACGAACAATCGCTAAGTGGCTGATAATAATGGGTCTTAATAAATTCCCAAAACAAAAACGCAGCATGCTTTGAGTTTGTAACATGCTATAATTGCAACGTTTTTTGTAAACATAATGGCAGTTATTTTAATTTAGCTTTTTGAGTTGACTGTTAAATAATCATACAATATGATTAAAGTTCAGGCAGCAATGTATTAACATAAAAATATAGACACACTCGCGCACCGTTTTGACAACACACGATGCACAATGCAGTGGTCACTCTTCGGTAACTGAATGGGGAAAGTTCAGCGGACCGATATAACTATAATTTGGAGAACACCGCTTATGTTTAAAAGAACACACATAGCCAGTGCTGTAGTTATGGCATTTACCTGTCAATTTGCTTTTGCACAGGAGGAAGCACCAAACACTCCTGAGAATAACGTCGATGAGATGGAAGTTATTCAAGTATCAGGTATTCGCGGCAGTTTAAACAAAGCGTTAGATGAAAAACGTGCAAGCGTTCAAATCGTGGATGCAATTGTTGCTGAAGATATTGGTAAATTCCCTGATAATAACGTAGTTGAAGCATTACAACGTGTAACGGGTGTACAAACAACTGGCCGTGGTGCTGGTGAAGTAAGCGCGGTTTCAATCCGTGGTCTTACTGATGTTAATACCACAGTTAATGGTCGCGCTATCTTTACAGGTGCGGGTCGTGATGTGGCGCTGCAAGACATTCCTGCAAGTTTACTTTCAGGCGTAACAGTTTATAAAACCCGTTCGGCGGACCAAATCGAACGCGGTATCGCAGGTGCGATTGATATTAAAACTCACCGTCCTTTCAACTTCGAAGGTGAAAAAGTTGTTTTAGCGGCACGTGCGATTTACTCAGATCAACCAGATGAAGTTGATCCAAATATCAGTGCATTACTCTCTAACCGCTGGGAAATTGACGGCGCAGGGGAGTTTGGTGCATTAGTTAATCTTTCATACGCTGAAACACATTACCGCGATGACACCATCACAGCGGGTGCTGCATTCCCATTCTTTACTGATAAGCCACAATACAACTACTCACCGTATTCACGTGTTCCAAATGAATTCTGGACTCAAGGTACTGAGTTAGGTCTACCTACTGCGGCTGGTTCTACTTTAGACGTAAATGGCGAGCCAACAGAATACCTACTTGCACGTGATGCTATTTTTGGTACTTCATATACAGGTCTTCGTAAGCGCCCGGCTGCGTCTGTATCTTTACAGTGGGCACCAGATGAAACCCTAGAAATCACAGCTGAAGGTTTCTACACAGGTTACGAAAACGAATCGCAAAACGCGATGTGGTTCTCAAATACGTTTGAAAATGGTAACGGCTTTATTGAAACACCAACTGTGTTTGATGGCACTAATGTAATTAAAGAAAAGCAAGCGATTGGCGCTGGCGGTTTCCAAAGTGGTGACTTTTCATATGGTAAAACAGATAGCTACTTATATGCGCTAGGTGCAGAGTGGCAAGCAAGCGATTACCTAACTATTAATACAGAAGTTGTTTACCAAGACAGTGAGTACGAAACAGATTTCTTCGCAATGCGTTTTGATCGTGTAGCGACGGGTCTTGACGTTGATTTTAATGATAAAGACGGCGTACCAGGCATCGCGTTTTGGGATGATCCAAACACAGCGGTAAACGAAGCTGATATGGCTGCTATCGAAAACTGGAATGCTGGCACTATTTATGACAATGGCGGCGGTAACGCGGGTGATGCATTAACTTTCACATTTGATGCTGAATACCTAATTGGTGGTACTTATTTTGATAAAGTGAAATTCGGTGGTCGCTACGAAAAACGAACTGCGCAAGAGTACACACGTGGTCAAGATACTGGTATTGCCAACACATCTGTAGCTAGCTTAATTGAGCAATTAGCTGCAGCTGGGGCATCTGGTGATGGTTCTGGTATTGTGTTCCAAGTTGATGATTATTTCGATGGCCGTGCTGACGTCTTTGACAGCTTTGTAACTGCTGACGGTGGTTACATGCTAGATAACGGTGATGCTGTTCGTAGCGTATACGGCCTTGAAGCTGAAGACGTATACAAAACATTTGATATCGAAGAAAACTCATACGCGCTGTATGCAACAACTAACTTCTTCTTAACGGAAGATATTAGCGGTGAGTTTGGTTTACGTTATGTAAGCTACGAGCAAGACATGGACTTTGTTGCTGAGTCTGGTGGCATGAACTCAAATGTATTTGAAGAAAGCTCAGCAAGTGCAGATAGCAGCGCATTACTACCAAGCTTAGTACTTAACTGGAACATCACTGATGATGTAGTGGGTCGTGTTGCGTACACAGAAACATTACGTATGCCTAACTTTGCTGACTTGAACGCGCTGCAATACTGGTACGATCCATTAACAGAAGGTGCTACATACGGTACAGGTAATGGTGGTAACCCAGAGCTTAAACCAACAGAGTCAAAGAACTATGACGTATCACTTGAATGGTACTTCGCAGATACAAGCTCACTTTACGCGGCTTACTTTTACCGTGAAATCGAAGGCTTAGTTGTTGCAGGTCGTAAGCAAGTTGTGCGCGAGGGCGATGATGGCGTAACACGTCCATACGTATTGAGTGCACCAGTGAATGCTTCAAACGGTGAACTGTCTGGTTTAGAAGTTGGTTTAGTTTACTTCCCTGAAAACCTACCAGAGTACTTAAACGGCTTTGGTGTGCAAGCAAGCTACACGATGCTTGATTCAGAACAAGATACACCAGAATTCAATGAGCTAGGTGAAATTTCTGGTTATGTAGATTCGCAAATGACAGGTGTTTCTGATGAATCTTACAGCATCGTAGGTATCTACGAGCGTGATTCATTCGACATGCGCTTATCTTATGTATGGCGTTCTGAGTTCTACACAGGGAACGAAGCAGCAATCTTTGCTAACCCAATTCAGTTCTGGAATCGTCCTGAGCAAAGCTTAGATTTCCAATTTAGCTACAATGTGAATGATGACTTTGTTGTAACCTTTGATGCAACGAACATCCTAGATGACGTATATCAGAGCTACTACGGTGAAGGTAACGACAACCTATTTAACTTTGGTAACGGTATCTACTCACGTACATTCGCACTAGGCGCACGTTATTCTTTCTAAATTTCTTTTATAGACCTAAAAACCCCGGCTTTGCTGGGGTTTTTTATTGGTTTTTATAAACCAAACCATCGGTCGAAAAGAGTTGCGATTTAATAAGTATGATAATACTATTAATTAGATTAGCATTAAATTTACAAAAATAACGAACGCAATGGCCAAGCTGTGTAATATCTAGGGCTATAAATTTATTTGATACGCAATGTTGAAAGCTTTTTAGCATTGCTTGAAATAGTGAGCGGCGGCTCATTATTGACCAATTAGGGTGTTGTTGTATGGAATCTCAAAAGTTATCCGTTGTAGAAAAGGTCGGCTTTGGCGCCGGCGACATGGCAGTAAATGTCATGGTTGCAGCGTTATTCTATTTTATGTCTTTCTTTTACACCGATATCTACGGACTTGATCCGGTTGATATGGGTGTGTTGTTCTTAGTGGCGCGTTTTGTTGATGCCTTTACCGATCCATTAATGGGGGTGATCACCGACAAAGTGAAAACCCGTTGGGGTCAGTTCCGTCACTGGTTCTTATTTTTATCTGTGCCTTATGGTTTATCGGTCGTACTGTTATTTACCACGCCTGATTTCGACTACAACATGAAGTTAGCGTGGGCTTATGCCACGTACTTGTTTGCGACCTTGATGTTTACCGGTGTTGCTATTCCTTATATCTCTTACATTGGTGTATTAACTGCCGATCCAAAAGAGCGTTTGTCAGCTAATGGTTACCGTATGTTCTTCGCTAAGATTGCTAATGTAGTGATCGTATTTTCAGTGCCGCTACTTGCCTCATATTGGGGAGATGGCAGCTTGTCGTATGGTTATAAACTGGCAATGGCATTGGTATCGGCATGTGCCGTAGCACTATTTTTGTTTTGCTTCTTTACTACTCGCGAACGTATTACCCATGAGCCACAAACCGAAGGTGTACTTACGCAATTAAAAGTACTTATTAAAAACGACCAATGGTTACTACTGTGTGCAGCATGTGTACTTGGTACGCTTGGTTATGCGATTCGTGGCAGTGTTGCTATGTATTACGCAACCTATTACTTAGGTGTACCAGATTTAGCAGGTGCCTTTACCAGTGCGGGTATTGCAGCATCTATTGTCTCAATGGTGGCAAGTACGTGGATCACCCAGCGTTACTGTAAAATGAAGCTATTCCGTCAATCACAAATCGCCGTGCTATTTATTTCATTGCTAATGTATTTTGTAGTGCAACCGGGCGATGTAATGATGGCGTTTGTGCTTTATATCATCTTGTCATTTGTGGTTGATTTACATGCGCCAGTGTTCTGGTCTGCAATTGCTGAAGCCGTTGATTACGGTGAAATTAAAGACGGCGTTCGTGCATCGGGTCTATCGTTTGGTGGTATTTCATTCTGCCAAAAAGCCGGGGGCGGTTTAGCGGGCTTAGCGGGTGGTTTATTACTGGCATTTTTTGAGTACAAGCCTAACGTTGAGCAAACTGAATTTACCCTTATGGGCTTAGCACTGATGCTAACTATCATTCCGGGTGTTTTCCACGCCTTACTAGGTCTGATTTTGAAAAAATACAAAATTACCGATGAGTACTATACGGATATGGTTATTCATAAGCGTCTACCAAAATAACCACTCTTTAAACGCACACACTAAATAAGTGTGTGCGCTTTGCTCTTTAAAATAACAATTTGCTGGGAGACAACAGTATGAACACATTCAAGGTTAGCTATTTAGCAAGCGTTTGCGCTGCAATTTTAACTGTGTCCGGTTGCAGTGAAATGCCAACAGACAGTAAACAAGCCGCTTCAGTGGAGCATGCTGAACTTACCAGCGAACAACATTTATTTGCCCTAAATCAAGTAAGTTTAAGCGCCAGCCCGTTTTTACATGCGCAGCAAACGAATGTGCGTTATTTATTAGCTCTTCGTCCTGATCAGCTGCTTGCTCCTTATCTGCGTGAAGCCGGCCTTGAACCAAAAGCGCCTAACTATGGCAACTGGGAAAGTACTGGCCTTGATGGCCATATTGGCGGTCATTATCTTTCAGCCTTAAGCCTTGCGTGGGCAGCCACAGGTGACGAAGAATTAAAGCAGCGTTTAGATTATATGCTAAGCGAGCTAGATCGCGCCCAGCAAGCCACTGGTGGTTACTTAGGCGGTATCCCAAATGGCGATGAAATGTGGCAGCAGATTGAAAAAGGTGAAATCAAAGCCGATTTATTCAGCTTAAATGACCGCTGGGTACCGCTTTATAACATAGATAAAATTTTCCATGGCTTGCGTGATGCATACGACGTAGCAGGCAGTGATAAAGCCAAACAAATGCTATTTAAGTTAGGCGAATGGTTCTTAGCGACCACTGCCAAGCTAACTGATGAACAAGTTCAACAAATGTTGTATTCAGAGCATGGTGGCTTAAATGATGTGTTTGCTGATATGTACTTTATCAGTGATGATGAGCGCTACTTAAAGCTAGCCCGTCAGTTCTCTCATAACATCATCATTGAACCCTTATTACACAAAGAAGATAAGTTAACTGGCCTACATGCCAATACGCAAATTCCAAAAATTATTGGTATGTTGAAAGTAGCAAATGCCAGCGATGACAAAGCATGGCAGCAAGGTGCTGACTTTTTCTGGAAAACAGTCAGCCAAGAGCGCTCAGTATCAATTGGCGGTAACTCAGTACGTGAGCATTTTCATGATAAAAGTGACTTCACGCCAATGGTTGAAGATGTTGAAGGTCCAGAAACCTGCAACACTTACAACATGATGAAACTGAGTAAGTTATTATTCTTAAAAACCGGTGATACGCGTTATTTAGACTATTATGAGCGCGCCACATATAACCATATTTTATCGTCACAACACCCAGAGCATGGCGGTCTTGTTTACTTTACCTCAATGCGCCCTGGGCATTACCGCATGTATTCGTCAGTGCAAGATTCAATGTGGTGCTGCGTAGGCTCAGGTATTGAGAATCACAGCAAATATGGTGAGCTGATTTATAGCAATACCGGTAAAGAGCTATGGGTGAACTTGTTTATTCCAAGCACGTTAAATTGGCAACAGCAGGGTTTGCAGATCACGCAAGACAGCCAATTTCCAGATGATAACAAGGTTTCACTGACCGTGAATCGTTTGTCTGAGGGGCAAAGCACTGAGTCGGTAATTCATATTCGTAAACCGTCTTGGCAGCAAGGTGAGCTGAGCTTTACTTTAAATGGACAAGCTGTAAGCGCAACCGAAAAAGACGGTTATTACAGTATCAGCCATGCATGGCAAAGCGGTGATAAGCTTGCCTTTGAGCTTAGTCCTAAGCTTTATACTGAGCAGCTACCTGATGGCCAGCATTATTACTCTGTGATGTATGGGCCTGTTGTAATGGCTACCAAAGTACAAGCATTTGCAAATGAGCAGCTTAACTTTGTTGCCGATAATAGCCGCATGGGCCACATCGCCGCGGGGCCGACTTGTCCGCCAGAAGCTCTACCAATCATGCTGAGTGAGCCAGAAAAATTTATTGCCGATCTTACTCGTAAACCGGGCCAAGAGCTCGCATTTATCGCCGATAAAAATGTGGCGATTGCCAAGCAAGGTATCGATAACACTAAGAGCACAGAGCTAATTCCGTTCTTCCGCTTACACGATAGTCGCTATCAAGTGTATTGGCCGCAGCAAAGCGAAGCAGAGTTCACGCAATTTGTTGCCGATGCAAAAGCGGCTGAGCAAGCGAAAGAACAGCTTCGTTTATTAACCGTTGATCAAATTACGCCGGGTGAGCAACAACCTGAAGTCGAACACGACTTTAAAGGTGAAGGAACCCGTGCAGGTGTTAATAATGGTCATCACTGGCGCGATGCGACAGGTTGGTTTGAGTATCAGCTTAGTAACCCAGAACAAAAAGCGGTTGCTTTGCGTGTTCGCTATTTTATTGGCGATGTAGATCGTCATTTCTCTATTAATTTAAATGGTGAGCAATTAGCTGCAGTTAGTTTGCCTGTAGGTAAACCAACGGATGAGTTCTACACCATTGATTACCCATTAACAGAAGCAATGAAAAAGTCGAAAACGCTTACCTTACGTTTTGCTGCCGACAAAGATTCTGTTGCCGGTGGTATCTATGGTATTCGTTTAATCAACGCACAATAAAGAGTTGGCTATGTTAAGCAACAATGTGTTTGCGACGGCTAAAGAGCATGTTTTACCGTCGCTTTTAGATAACAGCGCTGAGCAACACAGTTTTTACCAAACGCCGACAGGGCTTGGTTATAGAGTGATTGAGCAAGGTCAGGGGGATAAACCTAGTTGGGATGCCACTGTGACTGTGCATCAACGCGTTACCCTTACAAATGGTCGGGTGTTGTTTGATACTCGAAAGCAAGGTGCTGCTGTAGAGTACGAAATTGCAGAGGCGATTGTGGGCTTGCAAGAAGCGTTGCAACTAATGAATAAAGGCAGCCGCTTTGAGGTGCTAATACCTGCGCATTTGGCGCGTGATGTGTACAGCGCATTTATTGAAGAAAAGCATCAGCAAGGCTGCCAAAGCCCCATGCTCGTTGATATTACCTTGGTTGATTTTAGTTGATAACACCTACTTTCAACCTCAAACGAGGTCATTAAAGAAAATAAAAAACCTGCAATTTTGCAGGTTTTTTTGTGTGTTGAATAATTACTTTTTAAGCTTGGTTTTAAGCTTATTTAGGTCGGCTGGGTTAACAACCGGCCAATCGTTTTTCCAGCTCATAGGTAAAATACGTAGCTTTTGCACGCCGTTATCGGCTGTTTCGTAGGCGTGTAATACTAAATAGTCTTTACCATCAAAGGTGTACGCAGCATTATGACCAAGAGCAGCCCAGTCTTTGTTACCTTCAATCACTAAACTGCCACCGCCATCAACCATAGAGCGACCTTGTTGATCTAAGTATGGGCCTTCGATGTTTTTACTGCGACCTACGCGTACGTTGTAAGTACTCTCTACGCCACGGCAGCATTTATCAAACGACACAAATAGGTAGTAATAGCCGTTCTTTTTAAAGATATAAGGTGCTTCAATCGGGCCATGTTCCGTGTTTGGACGACTCGCAATGTGATGCCACTTTTCAGGTTTTGCTAAGCGCACCATGTCATCATCAAGTTGTACTAGTTTAAGGCCGCCCCAGAACGAACCAAAGCTCATCCATGGTGTGCCATTGTCATCTTCGATTATTGCAGGGTCGATAGCGTTCCAATCGTCACGTTCAGGCACTGATTCAACCACTATGCCGTAGTCAATCCACTTGTAATCAGGTGATGATGGGTCAAGGGTTTCGTTAACCGTTACACCAATTGCCGAAGTGTTTTTGCCAAATGCAGAGACTGAGTAATAAAGGTAAAACTTACCATTTTTCTCATACACATCAGGTGCCCATAAGTGGCCATCAAAGCTTGGTGAAATACGCTTTGCCCAACTTGGCTCGTCTTTAAAAACGCGGCCTGTGAGTTTCCAGTTGGTTAAATCTTTCGATTCATAATAGGTAATACCAGGGCCTGTGCTAAATACATAGTACGTGTCGCCCTCTTTGGTCATCACCGGATCGTGTACTTCAACTTGCTTTGCAGAAACGGCTGCGGCAGAAAAAAGTAGCCCTGTTGAAAGCCACTTCATTGCGTGTGTCACCTTACTTACGGGTCTCATGCTTGAATACCTTTTGTTGTTTTAACTCTTGTGTTCATTCAGCTACTATATAATATGTAATACAATATTAACAATAAAATCGAGACGAAATACAGGACACATTATGCTCAAAAAATTATCTCGGCTAACGCTTCTTAGTGCGTTAAGTGCCTCGCCATTGTCAGCCCTTGCTGATGCTAATAGTAGCAAGACTTTAGCGCCAATTGATAACCCCATTGTACTCAAACGTGCTGATCCTTGGTTAGTTCGCGATGATAAAAGTGGCTGTTACACGTTTATAGGTAGTTCGCCGAAATTTGATGAAATTGAGCTGCGCCAAGCTTGTCGTTTAAACGATTTAAAATTAGCTGAGCCGAAGGTTATTTGGCAAAAGCGTGATAAAGGCCCAATGAGTGTCAATATTTGGGCCCCTGAGCTACATAAGATTGATGGCAGTTGGTATATCTACTTCGCCGCAGGTGATATCGAAAAGCCGTTCAGTATTCGCATGTATGCACTTAAAAACGACAGTGCTAATCCGATGCAAGGTGAGTGGCAAGAAATGGGGCAAGTAACTAGCCACCTTGATAGTTTTTCGCTTGATGCCACAAGTTTTACGCACAATGGTAAGCGTTACATGATTTGGGCGCAGCAGAACCAGCCTGCAACTTATAACTCGGCTTTATGGTTAGCTGAAATGGACTCTCCAACATCAATTAAAGAACCCATTATCGCGATTACTGAGCCAACCCTTGATTGGGAAGTGCAAGGCTATAAGGTGAACGAAGGTGCTGCAGTAATCACCCATGGCGATAAAATATTTGTCACTTATTCAGCCAGTGCCACCGATCATCGATATGCGATGGGCTTGCTATGGGCAGATGTGAATGCTGATTTACTTGATCCTGCTATCTGGCATAAAAAGGCTGAGCCGGTGTTCACCACCAATGCTGAGCTAGGTCGTTTTGGCCCTGGGCACAACAGTTTTGTAAAAGCTGAAGATGGTGTAACCGATTTAATGATTTATCACAGTCGTGACTATAAAGAGCTGAAAGGCACACCGCTTACAGACCCAAATCGCCATTCGCGAGCACGCATTATTACGTGGGATAAAAACGGTTTTCCTGTGTTTTCACCAGAACTCGCTGATTAAAAAAGGGCGCCAATTGGCGCCCTACAACTTTGGGAACGAACGATTACCAGAAGCGGTAGTAAATAAAGGCAGTAATACCAATAATACCCGCGGTATGAATGTAATCCCACTTATCTAAGCCGGCAGCTACTTCTTTCATAGTTGCTTTATCTAGGCTTGAGAAAGTAAGACCTTTCAATTGTTCTTCGTCTGCTTGTTTGGTGAAAATACTTACCACAATCATAATCGCAACGACCACGACAAATAGCAGAATACAGTAATATAACCAGTTCATTGTGGTGATCCACGCAAATGATGAACCTGTTAAATCATCTTTAAATGGCAGTAATACTAAGCGGATCATACCAAGCACAAAACCTGATACTAAGCCCACAAAACCCGCTGTTGGAGTGATGCGTTTACTACATAAACCTAGTAAAAATACCGCAGCAATACCTGGTGCAATAAGAGACTGCACACTTTGCAGATATTCATAAAGCACATCGGCAATTAAGCTCATGACGGGTATCCACAGAAGACCTAATACAACAATCACGATAGTGGCAATACGGCCTACTTTCAGAAGGTGCTTCTCAGATGATTCTGGTTTGAATTTCTTATAGAAATCAATGGTAAATAAGGTTGCTGATGAGTTAAATAATGATGCTAAAGAGCTCATAAGAGCTGCTACTAAACCACCAATTACAATCCCCTTAACGCCGGCTGGTAATAGCTCAGCAACTAAAGTTGGGAAAGCTTGGTCAGCACTTTCATAGCTAATAATACCTTTAACATTCAATGCGTATGCAATCATGCCTGGTACTAAGAAGATAAATACAGGAAGTAATTTTAGGTAACCAGCAAACATGGTACCGCGACGCGCTTCTTTAATGCCTTTTGCAGATAAAACACGTTGTACGATGTATTGGTCGGTACACCAATACCAAAAACCAATAATGAATGAACCAAATACAATGCCAGGCCATGGGAACTCAGCATCTGAAGCACTGCGAATAAGGTGCATATTAGCATCGTTGATACGCTCAACTTCTGCCCAGCCACCTACTTTATCTAGACCAACAACTAATATGACTAAGGAGCCAATAATGAGTACAGGGGTCTGCAACACCGAGGTCCACATAATGGCTTTCATACCGCCAAGTACCGTATAAATACCGGTGATAACCACTAGGCCAATCGCTGAAATCCAGAAGAAGTCGATGCCCCAAATGCTCTCAATACCTAATATTGTTTTAAATGCGATACCGCCGGCATAAACCGTTACCGCAACCTTGGTTAGTACATAACTAATCAATGAGATAACAGATAAGAAGGTACGTGATTTAGAGTTAAAGCGGCGCTCTAAGAATTCAGGCATGGTGTAGACTTTACTACTCCAATAGAAAGGTATGAAAATCCAACCGAGCAGTAGAATGATCCACGATTGCATCTCCCAGTGAGCCAGTGCCATACCCGATTGTGCACCTGAACCTGAAAGGCCCACTAAATGTTCCGAGCCAATGTTCGATGCGAAAATAGAGGCACCAATCACTAACCAACTTGCATTACGACCCGCTAAAAAGTAATCAGCGGTGTCTTCTTCTTTTTGTCGCATAGACATCACGACAACGCCTAGTAACAGGACAAAAAATCCTGCTAGCACTGCCCAGTCTAAGGTACTTAGTTCGACCATCGTGTGTTCCACCTAATTTTGAAAGAGAATTTTGCTTTTTTAGTTGTTGAATAAAAATATTATATTATAAATAGGTTAAGTGAAAGAGATTTGTTAAAATAAGGTGACAGTCTGTAGGTGAAATGGCGACTATGTTGTTCGAAATATAGACACTTGTATTAGGTTGTTTTTTGCTTGTTATTGATTTTAATCAATTATTTCCAGGATGACGGAATAGCTTTATAGATGTATCATATTACTCAGATCTTTTGAGGAACACACATGGCGCGTTTAGAAAATTTAAACCTATCACAACAAGTTACCAATGAGCTTGGTAAAGCAATTATTGTTGGTGATTATAACACTGAAACGGGGCTACCAACCGAAGCACAACTTTGTGAAGTGTATGGTATTAGCCGCACAGCTGTTCGTGAAGCAGTGAAAATGCTTGCTGCAAAAGGACTGATTTCTTCTCGTCCACGACAAGGTATTCGTGTTGAGTCGGCGGAGAACTGGAACTTATACGACACAAGCGTATTAAAATGGTTGTTAGAAAGCAGCCCATCACTTTACGTACTTAAAGAATTTCTACAAGTGCGATTGGCGATTGAGCCACAAGCAGCAGCACTTGCAGCAAGAAAAGGCGACCAAGCAGCCATTGCAGAAATTAAAATGGCACTAGATAAAATGCAAGCGGCAGCAGAAGAGCCAGAAGGCGTAATGCATGAGCCAGACCTTGCTTTCCATACGGCTATTTTGCATGCCAGTGGTAACCGTTTTTTCTATCAATTACGTGATTTTATTAGCACGGCTCTGCATGTAAGTATTCAGCATACTACACCTGCTAAGGGCAATAAAAAGGCAATCGCTGAAGAGCACTTTAAAGTGTATAACGCGATTGCGAGCGGCGACCCTGAGCGTGCTAAAAACATGATGACGTACATGATTGATGAAGCAATGGCGTTTATTGAAAAAGAAATCGCCGAAAAAGAAGCGGCTCAATAAGTATCACTTTTTGACGTTGTAATTACTTTAAAACAAAAGGTTATCATGCCAAATTCGAACGAGCTAAAAACAGTTTACCCAAGCCTTGCTGGTAAGAGTGTGTTTATTACTGGTGGTGCATCGGGAATTGGTGAAGTAATGGTAACGCGGTTCTGCGAGCAGGGCGCGAAAGTCACCTTTGTTGATATTGCAACTGAGCAAAGCGATGCGTTATGCGCAAAATTAGCTGGTAAATATGAGTTTAATCCGCAGTTTATCCATTGCGATATTCGTGATGTTGAAGCCTTAAAAGCGGCCATTGAGCAAACTCGTCAGCAACAGGGTGACATAGGTGTGTTAATTAATAACGCAGCCGATGACACCCGTCATGCCGCTGAAAATATGGATGTGAAATATTGGGAAGACAAGTTTGCAGTTAACTTGCGCCCGTGTTTCTTTTCATCGCAAGCTGTGGTTGAACAGATGCAGCGTTTAGGTGGTGGTAGCATTATTAATATGGGGTCGGTTAGTTGGCGTATTAAGCAAACAGGTATGCCTGCCTACACAACTGCCAAAGCGGGGATTGAAGGTTTAACCCGTTCATTAGCTGCTTCATATGGTAAAGACAATATTCGTGTGAATTCACTGGTTCCGGGTTGGGTGATGACAGAGCGCCAAATCACTCATTGGCTAACCCCAGAAATGATTGAAGATGTTCGTTTAAGTCAGTGTATTAACGAAACAATTCAACCAGACCATGTGGTAAACGCGGCATTGTTTTTGGCTGCTGATGACAGCCGAATGATGACAGCACAATCATTGATAGTGGATGCAGGTTGGACATAATTTTGCGAAACAATCGCAAAACAACTAGCTTGCAATAAAAATTTTTACATAATTCAAATGATACTATAATAATAAAATATGGGTTATAGAATCAACAGAGCTCATACTTAGGAAGGTGGTAAGAAAGTTTGACCGACTTTGTACTTGTTTATTTAATTCTGATTATTGGCGCTTGCCTGCAAAGTGTTATTGGCTTTGGTCTAGGCATGCTATGTGTGCCTGTGCTTTACTGGCTTATGCCAGAGCTGGTGCCTGGGCCAATGATTCTGAATGCGCTGTTTTTAACGTCGGTGTTAATGATTAAACACCGCGGCGCGATAGACATGAAACAAACAGGCATTTCCATTATTGGTGGTGCAGTGGGAGTTATCTTTGCTGCTGTGGTGATGTGGTATGTCAATGCGAAGCAGTATCAACTCTTGCTAGGAGTGAGTATTTTGGTAGTGGTGGCATTGTCTATCATAGGTATGAAACCGAAAATTTCCACCATTACAAGCTTACTCGCGTCAATGTCGTCGGGCTTTTTAGGTACTACAACGTCAGCCGGTGGCGCGCCGATGGGGCTACTCTATCAAGCTGAAGATAAAGACAAAATTAAAGCAAACCTGAGTGCCTTTTTTGTATTTATAAACTTGTTTGGCATTATTGTATTGATGCTGACAGGCTCTGCCGATATGGCTGATGTAAAGCTGTTCTTTTTCTGCTTACCCGCTATTTTAATTGGCTGGGGCTTGTCGTTTGTGATCAACAATAACCTCAATGAAAAGGCCATTCGCGGCATCATCTTGCTGGTTGCGGGCTTATCTGGTCTAGCACTTATTTTCATACACAGATAGAATGAGAATAGTTCAGCAGTTTGTGTAATGAAGCCTATGCTCGATGACACCATTAAAGTAATCATTTCTAGCCAATGCCAATTAGGTGAAGGTGCCTATTTTGCTAAGGCACATAACTGTTTATTTTGGGTCGATATTTTAGGGCAGCGTTTGTTTCGTTTGCAGTGTCAATCGATGCGCGTTAGCCAGTTTACTATGCCAGAACCTATTTGTTGGGTGATGGAAACCGAGCAAGCAGAGTTAGTTGCAGGCTTTGCCAAAGGCGTTTATAAGCTAAATAGTGAAGACTTTAGCCGCGAACTTCTTTACTCAATCGATCACGAACCCTCACAAAACCGCTTAAACGATGGTAAAACTTCTCGCCAAGGCTTTGGCTTTTTTGGCTCAATGGACTCTCAAGAGCAAACCAATAGTGGCAAGTTATACCGTTTTGGTCATGGTCAGGCTCCGACAGCAGTTGATCATGACTACACCATTAGCAATGGGCCTGCGGTAAGTAAAAATGGCCAGTTTCTATATTCTACAGACTCAGATAAACAAACAATCTACCGCTTTACTCTGAATGAGCATGGCGAGCTTGCTGATAAACAAGATTTTATTCGCTTTACTGACAATATGGGTTTTCCTGATGGCATGACAGTTGATAGCGAAGATCATCTGTGGGTTGCTGCATGGAATGGTTATGGCGTGTATCGTTTTGCTCCAAACGGTGAGCAAGTACAGTTTATTCGCTTACCCGCACCGCGTGTTACGAGTGTCGCATTTGTAGGTGAAGAGCTCACGCATCTGGCAGTGACAACTGCGGCAGTAGGGCTAGAAGACTCAGTGCTCGCTGATTACCCTCACAGTGGTGGCGTGTTTATTCTCGAGCCGGGCGTTAAAGGTATTGCTGAAACGCCCTTGAAGCTATAGGTTTTCCATTACTTGATAACGCAACTCGCCAATAAACGAGCGTGCTGCAGGACCCAGTTTGTCACCGTCTTTAAAGAGTAAATGTAACTTAGCGCTGCGACTGCTGTTATGGGTTAAATTAAGTGCTTTCATTTGCCCTGCCGCAAGTTGTTTTTCTATCGCGACTTTTGGTAACCACGCAAAGCCCAGTCCATTACTGATCATATCAATTGAAGTGCGTAAATGAGTAACAGTCCAGCGTTGATCGGCACCTAACCAGCCACCATCTTGTTTGTGCTTATTCGCTGAATCGCGAACTACAATTTGGCGGTGTGATTTTAAATCTTCGAGTGTGATTTCACGCTCTATCTCATGCAAGGGGTGATCTGGATGTGCTACAGCAATAAACTCGATATCACATAACTCTTCGTGAAAGTTTGCTGCAATTGGAAAGCCGGTAATGGCAATATCAACCTGATCGTTTTCGAGCAGCTCATTGCCCCCCATTAGCACAGATTCATGCAGCTCAATACGCAGTTGCGGGTATTGCGATGACGTGTCGTTAAGTACTTTATAAAGCAGTTGTTGTGGGAAAATAGCATCAACAGCAATGCGTAACTTACTTTCGATACCTTCACCCAAGGTTTGCCCAATGGCCTCAACTTTAGCTGCTTCATCAAGTAAGTAATTAGCACGGCGCAGCATCATTTCGCCAGCTTCAGTGAGCACGGTTTTACGGCCTTGAATGCTGAATAACTTTACATCGAGTGCAGATTCAATTTTGCCAACTGCATTATGAATACTCGACTGGCTTTTATGAATACCTTGTGAGGCTTGGTTAAAGCCTCCAAATTCAACAACAGCACGAAACATGCGCCACTGTTCTAGCGTAATTCTTAGCATGATGTTCCTTTGCTTACTTAACTACCTAATAGTACCTGTAAATGCTGAAAAAGTTTACTTTTTAGGTGAGGGCAACTCAATATACTCAAGCTCATCACCGGGAATTTTAGCAAAACGCTGTGCTTGCCAATCTTGTTTTGCTTGCTCGATGCGCTCTTTGCTGTAAGCAACAAAATTCCAGTGTAAATACGGGACTTTATTGAATTTACTGCCACCGAGTAAAATAAAGCGGCTGTGCACCAGAGTCGTTATTTCGTGTTCACTGTCATCAAGTAGTACAAAGTCGCCTTGGGTATAGCGAGTATCACCCACACTAATTTCACCATAAATAACATACACGGCGGTTTCATGATGAGGATGCGGTTTAGTAATACGGCTACCTTGCCCTGCTACTGTATCGACATAAAACATCGGTGAGTAGTTTTTCACCGGTGAGCTTAAGCCATAGGCATCACCGACAATGAGTCGCATCAGCACGCCTTTTTCGATTCTCTCAGGCAGCTGCTGTTTTTTGATATGCTCAAAGCGTGGTGCTATTTCGGTCATGCTCTCAGGTAAAGCAACCCAGCATTGCAGACCATTAATGTCGTGCTCGCTCGCCCGCACTTCAAGGCTTTCTCTTTCTGAGTGCACTATACCGTGACCTGCGGTCATCCAGTTAACATCGCCGGGTTCTATTTGCAGGCTATTACCTAGCGAATCGCGATGGTAAATACTGCCAGTAAATAAATAAGTGAGCGTTGATAGGCCAATATGAGGGTGAGGCCTCACATTTATGCCTTCACCGCGAGGAAAGTGATTTGGCCCCATGTGGTCAAAAAAGATAAATGGGCCAACCATTTTTTTGTCAAAATGAGGCAAGATGCGCTTTACATCGAGCCCACCAATATCATGGCTGGTTGCTGTTAATAACGTTGCCATATTCGCGCCCTCTTAAAAACAAATTCAGCCAACAACCTAGGTTATTGGCTGGGATAAATGTTATGCCTGACTACGTTTTAACACTAGTTGATCTAGGCTGATTTTGCCTGCACCAACACTGGCTAATGCTAAAAAGCCGCCTGCCATTGCAATGTTTTTGTAGAACATTAAAAATTGCATTTGATCATCAAGCTGAAAGTGGAATAACAAAGCACTAACTAGGCTGAAACCAGCAAAAGCGACAGCGGTAAGTTGTGTTAAAAAGCCCAGTAAAATAAATAACCCGCCAACAATTTCAAAAGCAATCACAAATGGCAGTAAGAACTCTGGTAAGCCTACTGATGCCATGTACTGTGCAGTTGCATCAAAGAATTCTATTTTGCTAAAGCCGGTTAGTAAAAAGATGGCCGATAAACCAATACGTGCCAATAAAGTGCTAATATTTTGTAAGTGTGGTTGAGCTGAGATTAAAGTAAAAAGTTTCATAGTAGGTATCCTGTTTAGTTAAGCAGTGTGTCTGCGATGGAGTAACTATAAGTTCACTTTAAAAGAATTAAAAATTGTAAAATTAGTGTTTATCATTCTTTAAAAAAGAATTAAAAAGGAGGTTGAATATGAAGTTGTTGTTATTAATAGGGTTTTGTTTTTCGGTGGCTACAAGTAGCTTAGTGTTTGCCGAACAAAATTTACCAAATAGTCGTCATTATGAGTTGCTAGCTTCAGATATTGCGGTGCAGCAAAGCTGGCAAGTTAAAGACACAATTAAAGGTTATGAGATGCTGGAATATCAAATTAACCTTAATAAAGGCACTACTTTAAAGGTTGATTTTTCTCCATCAAATTTAAGCAACTACTTTAATATTTTACCAAAAGGCAACCCAACTGCTTTGTTTGTTGGCCCGGCAAAAGGTGATCATGCCGAGGTTAAAATTCCTGATAATGGCGATTATGTGATTCGGGTGTTTCTAATGCGCAATGCTGCGCGCCGTGATGAGCAAAGTGAATTTACAGCCGATATCACGGTATTAAAAAATACATTAAAAGGCATGCACCCAAGCTGGGATGTCGATGGTGATGGGGTAAATGATTGCGAGAAAGACGGTAGCTGCGATCACACGGTTGACTACAGCCTTCCTCGAAAGTCGAATTAGGCCTTTGCTAAGGCCTAATCAGCATATTATTCAGGCGCTACTTCAAGCGTTGTGAATAATGAGTAACGAACGTTATCGATATCTGCTTCTGCTGGTTTTTGATCAACAGATGCTTCAATCAAATACATATCGGCGTGAGCGAATGTCACAGTAAAGAAACCTTTTTTATCAGTTGTTACTTTAACTTCGTCACGCTCATTACGGTAGCGAGCACTACCACGAACAATAGCAAGCTCAACGTCAGCAGCTGGTTTGCCATCCATTAGCAATTGGAACTTAGCTTCTTCACCAGCAAACAGGTCGTTCGGGTGAGTAGGTCCTGAAATTTCTAAGCCCTGACCAAGCAATGTTGGCTTAGAAGTACCATTACGGCTAACAAAAGTATCAACAGTTGCGATTGATTTTACAGTGCGCACGTCGGTTGCGCCTGCTGGTAGGTCTGCTTCTTTTTTACCTGCGAAAACACGGCCGCGATTGCCGTCTTTATCTTTATAGAAAGTCATTAGCATTGGCTTTTGCTGCATAGCAATATGGTAAGTACCGTCTTGCGTTAAGCTCACTGCCGCTGAGTTTTTGCGTTTTAAATAGTATGCGCGAATCGTTTCTTCAACCGGTTTACCGTTTGGAGCAAGGGCAATTAATAAGTTGTCGTCATACTCTGCGCCTTTTTGTTTTGGGCGGTATGCTTTATCTGGGCTAAACAACTCATTAGAAATACTGGCATCGATCATCACATAGTGAGTTTTCTCACCAGATAAAGAAGTGTGAGATGGCATTAACCAACGGGCATGTGCTTGTGCATAGCCAGATGCAATTGCTGTGAAGGTCACGGCGCCGATCAGCGCCGTTTTTAATAATTTTAATTTCATTGTTTGTCCTTAATTACTGGTAATGGTAACAAAGCTAGTCGCGAACTCTTTTTCGCCTTTAATTGTGACTTTGCCGTCTTTCGTTAAGTCGATTTCAACGCGGGTGTAATCTCGGCCACCTTCTTCACGTACAACTTCAACATTAAGCAGGTAGCTACCAGGTTTAACTGGATTACCTTTTAAATCTTTACCTTGCCACTCAATGGTGTAAGTGCCTGGGCGTTTTGTTGCACCTGTTACACCATCAAAGCTGTCGTTGCTACGACCTGCTTTTCGCCACCACTGACGTAAGTCTTTAAACCATTCAGCTTTTTCGACCCAAAGTGCAATAGTGGTAACGTGTTTACGTTCAGGTGTTTCTAGCCATAGCGCCACGTAAGGGCGATGATATGGAGAAACATCTAGCTCAGGTAAGGTAAATTCAACGGTTAGGTTGGGTTCTTTTGCAAAGCTCAGAGGGCTGAACAAACAGCCAATTAGTAGAGCAACGAGTAAGTGGGCTTTTTTCATTAAGATACTCCTTTAAGTTGAGGCACCCAAACTAGATAAATAACCAAAGGCGTGGCAACACCAAGCAGCGTTAACCAAAGGCCTGCGGCACGTTTTTTACGGTTTTGAAAGAGAATAAATAATCCAGTAATAGCAAACAGAATCATCAAAACAGCTGAGATATCAATCACCCAGCTCCATGCTTCGCCTGTATGGCGGCCCTTGTGTAAGTCACCAATCAGACTCATAAAGCCACCAGTTTGATAATCAATATTAAGTTCACCGGTTTGAAAATCGATTTCGGCATAGGCAAAGCCAGCCGGAAGCGGGTAGTCGAGCATTACCAAGGCATCTTCTTTTTCCCACTCAATACTTTTTACATTGCTGAGTGAAAACTGCTGTTGCATGTATTGCTCTATTTCAGGGTAAAGGCTTGGTAATGTGTCGAGGTTTGTTTGCGCTTTTTCAAATAACTCAGCAGAAACAAGTAGTTGGTTCTGACCATTATGTTTATCATTTTCGAGCCAACTAACGTGGTTGAGGATGATGCCACTGACACAAAATAAAATAAGTAAAAAGAATAAAGCCGTTGAAAGGTATATGTGTAAGGCGCGGCTAACGCTATAAAAGCTGCGTTTGTTAAATGAGAACATAATGCGGTTTATTCGTTAAAGATACAAATATGATAATGATTTGTATTACTGATAACAAGCAGGTTTACGTTCTTTACATTTCTTTGTGCTAGAAATGAATAGCGAGATACGCCATCACTGCTAGTTGCGAACTGAGAAAACAAGCAAGCAACATCAAGCGCATCTGTGTGGTTATATTAACTTGAATTAGGGTTGGTTTATTTGGCTCAGATGGGCGGTTAATTAAATAGGCTAATACGCTCAATTCAATCACTGCTACTAAATACATCACCCAAATTGGCGCGGCACTTAGTAGTAAAAAAGCATATCCGATAGCCATACCAAAACCTGCTAATAACTTAGCACGGGTAGGGACAACCTTATGCTCTTGCCAAAACCTTAACGGTTGGCCGTATCTGGGGTGGTTTAGCAGCCAGGCAGAAAGCTTGGGTGATGAGCGGGTAAAGCACGCCAATGCTAGTATAAAAAAGATAGTCGTCGGCATCACAGGTAATGCAATACCTATGATACCTAAACCCACCATCAATAACCCGAGTAACTGATAGCAGCCATTTTTATAGGCGGTAAACGCCGCTCTCACATTCATCAATAAAGTTGGGCCTGATAAAACTTAAATCGTTGCAGTGCTTGCTCGGCACCCTCTATCAAGGTGGCTTGTTGCTGTTCACAGAGCTCAAGGTTATCAATAAGATGATTTAGTTGACAGTCTTTAGAGTATTCACTTGCTTTAGCAAGGTAGCGTGCACCACGTTGATTATTTAACTTTAGCTCAGCTTCTACCTGTTTGCCTAATGTAGCTGCAGAAAATTGCGATCCTTCAATTACATACAGCCAACCAAGTACATAGGCAAAGTCAGTATTTTGAAAGCGGCAGGGTTGCTTTTGATGATTTGGTAATGGGTGCTTTAAATCGTCTAAGTCCTGCTTGATTAAAGATAATCGCGTACGATCATGTAAGTTATCTATATATTGATGTAAACCAGCATGCTCGTAGAGGCCTTTTAATTCTAACTGGTAGGCATACTGTAAGGTTAAAAACTTTTTATAGTTATCTAAATCAGCACTAGGCGCTAGCGCTAATAAATGATGATCAATATTATCGGTTATGATGCTTATCGTTTGTTTTAGCTTTTCAGCTCGAGAAAGTAGCTCGAGTATTGGCATGAATATGTTCCTCAGCAACGTCTTTAGAGTAAATGCACGGGGTAGTTGATGTTGTCATAGGGTTATACCCATAATTTCTAAGTGATAATCAGGCAAAGCTGCTATACAGCTTTTAACAATAAACCGGGCTTAGAATGATTCTATATAATAATGATTTTCATTTGTATAGCCAGAAAGTGTTTTTACTAAAGGTACAGATCGGACCTGAATATTCTTTGTTTTGTGTTTGTAACGTTTTATCAATACTCCAAAGCTACATTATAAAAAAGTAAAAAAGCATGGAGGTGTTTGACTGTGAAGTTTAGTTCCAACATGCTTTATAGCATGTACTAAGCGATACTTGATGGTCGTGTAAGGATATATGTCACAATAAGAATCTTTATAAAACCAATCATGAAAACCAGCCATAGAGCGGGTTCTGCCAAGGCTAATAATGAGAAACTAAAACATATACACGTTACTGCCATGAGCTTTGCTTTGACAGGTATTACTTTGTTTTCTTGCCATAAACGCAATGTTAATCCAAAGCGAGGGTGGTTAAGTAACTGCTTTGCATGTGTTGGTGAAGCATGACTAAAGCACACTAAGGCAAGTATAAAAAAAATCGTTGTTGGCATAATAGGCAAAGCCATACCTACAACACCTAGAGCTACTAAAGTAAACCCACTTAGTTTTAGTGTGGTTTGTTTGTACCTTATTAGTCGAAGGTTAAATTTCATGAATACACTTGGCTTTGAAATTGTTGAAAGCGTGTAAAGGCTTGGCGAGCACCTTCAATTAGAGCAGCTTCTTGGGCTTGTGTTAGCTCTAACGTGTCTATTAGTTGTGTGAGTTCTCGCCATGCACTTCCTCGACCTGCTCCAGGTCCTTTCAAATATCGAGCGCCATGGTTAGCATCGAAGTTTAGCTGTGCCTCTACTTGCTTACCAAGCATAGCAGCTCCAACTTTTGAGCCCTCAACAACATAGAGCCAACCTAAAGCGGTAGCAAAATTTGTCTCATGGGTGATAGAAGGTTCTAAAGGGGTTTCTGGTAATGCGTATTTCAGGTCTTGAAAGTCCTGTTCTAATAAAGACAAGCGACGACGTGCGATTAGATCATTTATATGCTTAGCAAGTTCTGGGTGTTCGTATAATGCACTGACATCTTTCAAGAAGTTGTACTGTAAACTTAAAAATAATATATAGCTGCTTGTATCGGCAAATGGGTTTTGGGCCATGATGCTTTTATCGACATTATTGTGCACATCAGTCGTTGCTGTTTTTAGTGCTTGAGATCGCGAATGTTCAGTAATGGTAAGAGACATGTTTACTCCATAGATAAAGCACATTGCAGTGAAAAATGATCGCTGCAATGTATAAGGTAAAATAAGAACTTAAAGTTTGATTTCTAGGCCAAGAGTAATGGTCTTTCCAGGCTCGGGCATGGCGACAATAGAACCCGTTGAAACTTTATATTGGTCAGTTAGATTAGTTACAGATGCATAGCCACTCAGGCTTTCGTTGAACGTGTAATCAAGGTAAAAATCTAATTGATAACCAGATGGGATATACTCAAGTGCATCAACACCTGTTGATGATAAGAAGCCGCCAGGGTGGCGCTTATCGGTATGCTTTTTATAAATAAAACCTGTATCTAATGAATCATCAAACAAGGTTGCACCGATATTGACGATGTAACTCTTTTCTGGAGGAATTCGCAACGGGGTTAAACTGCCTAAAAAGCCTTCACTATTACAACGTTCAGCACCGCCAATATCTGCCAATTCATTTGAACACATCTCTACGTCTTGGTAATTGATCATTGATGCAGATGCATAGAGGTACTGACTTTTATAATCTAGTTTTAACTCGATACCGGGAAGGGTGAATGAGTCATAGTTTGTAAATGCATAGGTGCGTTGCCAAGAATACGCTTCAGGATCCTTGTTGGCTAGGTTCGCCGTAGCAAGCATATCTTTTATTTCAGTGTGGAATAGGCTGAAATTGAAAGTAAAGTTATCATTGGTTGCGATGATGTCACTAAATGTGCTTTCAATATTCAATTCGTATGAATTTGTTCGCTCAGGAGTAATTGGGTAGCCGGGTGAGAAAGAAAACACCTCATTAGAAACGGTTCCCTCGTATAAACTCGGCATTCGATATGCCTTACTATACTTAGCAGATACAAATGTGTTGCCAATCAGAAGATATGAAGCTTGCAAGGTTAAATCTAGTTTAGCATCAAAGTTATGCTCTAATTCAGCTTGGCGGTCTTCAATTTTGGCATCATGAAGGTTCATGTTTAGTAGTAGTTCTAAGTCATTAAAATCTAATTGCGCATTAGCAAAAAAGCTATTTGAGGTTCGCTTACCATCACGTGATGTAGGGTATTTTGTATAGAAGGTATCTTCATAACCTTCTTTTGGTTTTAATTCTTCAGACTGCCATGCGTAGCCAGTGGTCAAGGTTGTAGGGATCTGGCTGGCAATTTTAAAGCTTGATACATTATAAGCACTAAAGCCTGAACGAGTATTTGCATACTGGTGGGTATATTGTAATGCGTTTGAACCTAGGTTGCTTGCCAATGCATTGTATTGATCTAATTTTGCATGCGTGTTCCAAAGGTTCACTTTCAAATCGATAAGTGAGTTGTTCGTTGGTAAGTAGTGGTAAATAGCACTGATACTATTTACATGTGCTGTACCAAGTTGCCATTGTGGCATTGCCTCTTCACCTGCAGGAATTTCTTCCCATGTGCCGTCAGGTAGGCGGCGGTAATCACCTTCTTCATATTTGTGCCAATAAGAAGCGAGCATTTCCCCTGCGGCTTGTTGATGATGGCGGGTATTGACTTCGAGAGTGTGTTCATCGGTAAACTCATAACTAAATTTAGCTAAGTAAGATTCACTTTCAAAGCTCGTATTAACGACTTCTGCGCCAGGTGATACCGGAGGGAGAATTTCAAAAGTACTCAGCCAACCCTCAACAACTTCAACAAAATCTTCATAACCATTACTACCAGCAAAGTAGTTGCCGACCTTTTTGTCACTAAAAGCAAATACTGCGCTGAAGTCATCATTTTTATAAGCTGTAGCTAGAACCATTGACCCGTTTTCAAAGTCTGTACTGTTATGGCTTGGCGCTACTTGGTAATACTCTTGCTCTACAGGGTCATCACTTACTTTAGGCATGGAGTTGTTGTTGTATGTTTTTAGTTTTACTAATGCGCCTAAATTTTGACCTTCCTTTAAAATATCAGCAGGATTTAAAGTGCTCATACTGACTGTGCCACCGATAGCGCCTGCGCTAAATGGTGAGGCTTTTGCCGTAGGGCCTTTTTCGACATTCACTGTACTGATCAGGTCTGAGTCAATGTAAGTGCGATCAGAGGTGCCCATATAACCGCGGTTAGTGTGAGTAGACTGTAAGCTACCATCAATAAAAATGGGAACTCGGCCTTCACCCTGTACGCCTCGGATGCCCACGTCTAATGCACCTGCTTCGTTACGAATATTATTCGCCTCAATTCCTGAAAAAGTTGAAAAAATATCAGAGTTTGAAAGGCCGCTTGTGCGGTCCATCTCTTCTCGAGTTATTTTTAATTGCGTACCTTTTACTACGATAACTTCTATATCTTTTTGTTTTTCTGTTAAATCATTAGAGACAGCGCTGTCTTTACCGGTAGTAGAAGAGGTTGAGTTTTTTGAATTGGTCGACTTTATAACAATACTGTTATCGATTACTTCTGCTCGAATAGCTGTATTCTTAAGAGCGACTTCTAAAGCATCATATACTGATTTTTGGCCATGTATTGAAGGAGCGACAATACCTTCTAATATTTTTGCATCAGCAATAAGGTTCATGTTCGCTTGCTGTGCTAGCTGGTTAAGTGAGTTACTTAATGATTGCTCAGCAATGTTAAAAGTAAATACCGCTCTATCTTGAGCGGCAAGGGGAGCGCTTAGGGCTAACCCAAGTGCAAATGCCAAAGGTGATAATTTAGTGGTTAAAGAGTAAGGGGTTTTCATTCATTTACATCCAAGTAATTAACTAACTAAAATGAAAACGAATGAGAATGAGAATCCCTCAATAAAAATTTTATAAATTATAGTTTGTTTATAATTATCTGATCTTTTTCTGTTTTTATTTTAACAGGAACTACATGGGGTAATAATTTTAAAAAATTATCCAATTCTGAGGCATTAAATGTTCCAGACAAAGGTAGTTGGCTCAATTCATTGCTGGCAAATTTAAATTCTCTGTCATGGTATCGGTTGAACTCTACAAAAACTTCATTGAGAGGTGTGTTGTCAAAAATTAGTCGCCCATGTTGCCATGCATCAATAAGAGTTGGGTTGATATTTTCAACAGAGATACCTTGCTCATTAACATAAGCTTGCTGACCTTGTATTAGTTCAACGATATGCTGATTACTTTGAACCTTGACTCTACCATGCGAGACGCGAATGCGTGTGTTTAATGGTTTTTTATCGACTGTAAACCTAGTACCTAACACGGTTATTTTAGTGGTATCTGTATTGACGATAAATGGTCGCTTGGGGTTTGTCGTGACATCAAATAAGGCTCGCCCTTTTACTAAGGTATTAGAGCGAATGTGCTCATTAAAATTAATGTTTAGGTTTGTTTGTGCATCTAAATATAGCTTAGAGCCTTCTGGTAGGTTTACTTTAAGCTGCTCACCAACTGCTGAGCTATATTGAGCACTGTAATCGCTGCTTTCAGTATGGGGCAATAATGTGAAACTGATCAGGCTTATCATGAATATCGCTAAGCATGCTGCTGTTGCCATCCATACATTTGCTTGTGAAAAACGAAAGACTTTTGATGTAGATAGGTTCTCAATTTCTTGTTCTGAAAACTGTGCTAACAAGCCGTCTATTTGTTTACTTTCTTCGAAAATAGTCTTGTGATCAGGGTTTAGTGAAAGCCAGTACTGAAATTGCTCTTCTTGCTCTGTAGTAAAGCCACACTTTTGCTGTTCTAGCCACTTATTTGCTTGCTCTTGCAATAATGTTTGCTGACGGTCCATTGTATACTTTCCTATTTTCTATTCAGTGTTTCACGGCATAACATCATGGCTGTTGCTAGGTGCTTTTCAACCATACTAACAGAAATGTTCATTTGCGATGCAATTTGATGTTGGCTAAGATTTTTAAACTTATAAAGTACAAAGGCTTGTTTTGTTTTTTGCGGCAGCTGTTCAATGCATTGGTAAAGTTGCTTGAGTTGTTGCTGTGCCGCGAGTTTTGATTCTGGCTCAAAGTCAGCGGGAGCAATAAGATCTAGTTCAACCTCTTCGGTTACTTTTCGCTTTTTACGATACTGATCAATAAGAATGTTTTTTGCTGTAGTAAAAAATAGAGCACGCTGCTGGGTTGAATCATGATTTGGATTGTTTTTCTTATGATTCAGTATCCTTAAGTAGGCTTCTTGTACAATGTTTTGCGCCTTTTCTTTACAGCCAACGGAGCGTGAAATGTAATTTAAAACTTCAGCGTAATAGCGTTCCAAAAGTCACCTTTTTAGGTAATTTAAAAAGGAAAAGGATACTAGCTGTCAGTCAACTAAATGGCAATAGTTTTCGTTTGCATTTATAACTGGTTTGAGGTGTGACAAATAGCCCAGCGCAAGGCTGGGCTAAATAGGTGTATGGAGCAATAGGGTTACTAAAAGTAATAACCTATATTGATATTGAAGCGGGTTTCAGTCTCGTCGCTGTCGCCAGCAATTGAACCACCAACAAATGGTTGGTTTTTCGCTTGTACAAAATCAAAGTAAGTGAATAAGCCACCTGCGGCAACAGATACACCGGTTACATTCATCCATGTATCTTCGCTGTTATCTGACTTGTCATAAATGATGCCGTAGTCATTATAAAACTGCAGGTTTGTTACCGGCCCCCACTCTACAGGCAGGCTGTAAGCGATATTAGCATTAGTCATGGTCGCTTCTGCGGCAATACTATCGTAAAACGCATAAGCACCCACGGCCATACGGTCGACGTTGTCGATATCGTAGTTATACTCACCATGCTGGAGCTGGAAATTCCATGGACCAATAGTACTGTTTAAGTGCACAGCCCAAGCGTAGTAATCGCCGGCTTTATCTTCACCGTCATGCAAGCCACCCGATAACGCAGAAACACCTAGCTCGGTGGTGCCGCCGTCATGCTCAAAATGATAGCCATAACGACCAGAGAAGGTGTTGTACTCACCAATCGCATTGGTTGGTTCGGCATATACACCTTCATCAGCTGAGCGGAAACCAACAACATCATATGAGTAGCGGTCGCTTCTGTCGCTTACGTAACCATCAACACCACCTAGCTCATCATTTTTGAAAAAGCCAAGATCAATTTGCCAGTTGTCAGCAATTTTGCGCTTGAATAGCACACCCAGATCGTGGTCATCTTCAAGACCAATATAGTAAGTGGTGCCAAAGAAGTAGTTGTGTGAGTTATAAGGCCAGTTACCAAAGGGCACTTTGGTAATACCTGCCTGTACCTGCCAGTCTTCGGCAAAGTCATAGGCTGCATAAGCATACTTAACTGCAGTCATGTAATCGAAAAAACGGATCTCAGCGTTAAGCTGCACATCACCGACATCGCCTGCAAAATTTAGCCTGAAGATGTCAAAATCGAAGTCACCACCGCGGTTTTTATTACCATCGTTATAAGATGTATGGCTGAAGTTGGTACGTACTGCACCCCCGACCTTAATGCCAGATTCTTTTTTAGGAGCTTCAACAGCTGCTGTTTGTTGCTCAAGTTGCTTTTGCTGTTTTGCTACTTGTGCATCAATCTGCGCTTGTTTTTCGGCTTGTTGCTGCGATTTTTCTTCGGCAGCATCAAGTTTGCTTTGCAGTTGCTGCATTTGCTGTTTCAGCAATTGCAGCTGCTTTTGAAGGTCATCAATTTCAGATGCCTGACTAAGACTTGAAGTTGTGCCCAAGGCTATTGCGAGGGCTAACTTTGATAGTTTAAGCATGAATTTTCGCTAGTGTTGGAATGGGTACTACCAAGCATAGTTGATAATCATGCTGAACCCAAGACTAGACACAGAAAATTAATATTAATCAATCAGTTTTAATTTTTACTGTGGTTCTAATGTCTTGGTGATTGCGCCAACTTCAAGCAGAGGTGAAGCATCAAGCTGATCTGCATCCATCATTGCGGCAATACGTTGCATTGATGAAAGTAGTAAGCTTTGCTCCCACTCATCGAGTGCTGAGAACTTTTCAATGAAGTGTTCTTGCAGAGGCTGAGGTGCTTGATCTAGTAGCTGTTTACCCGCTTCTGTGAGATGCAAACTAACTCGGCGTTTATCTAATTGGCTACGTACACGAGTGATCAGGTTACGGTTTTCTATACGGTCTAAGATATTAGTAACCGTCGCTGGGCTTAGATTTACATTTTGTGCAATGCGACTAGCGGTTATGCCATCGGTTTGTGCAACCTCGTTCATAATCAGTAATTGTGGGCCTGTTAAGCCAGAGGTTTTATTGAGCTGTTTTGAATGAAGGTCGATGGCTCTGATCACTTTACGCAGCGACACTAGTAGCTCGTCATACTTTTGCATGTTTCTGTCTCTTAAATAAGGCGGCGTGGAGCAACCGCAATCAAAAAATTTTACACATCTAATAAATTGAGTTCAAATAAATAATGACTATATTGCTTATAATTTATGGCCATAAAGGTTGTTTTTATGCTTTTAAAATAATTAGAGCAGAAATTAAAAAGCAAAAGTTAAAATTTAGATAGAGTAATTGTTGTTAACACTTAAAATGCAACTACGAGGTGACACCATCACTTTGTAGTAAAACAATTTATACAAATAACTAAATATTATTTACTAAAAGCCACTGCATTGGGTAAGGTGGATTTTTCTTTCATTAAATGGGACGAATTATGAAGTTATCGCCATCAGTTACGATTGAGCAAAGTGAAACCGGGCTTGAATTTATTAAAATTGCTAGTGAGTTTTGTAGCGCAACTATTTTTCTGCAAGGTGCGCAGATCACTGAGTTCACGCCAACCGATAAAAAGCCACTATTATGGGTCTCAGAATTAGAAGATTACCAAGAAGGCAAAGGTGTGCGAGGCGGTATTCCGATTTGTTGGCCATGGTTCGGAGTAAGCCAACATGAAGGCTGGCCAGCTCATGGTGTTGCTCGCACAAGTTTATGGCGCGCAGAAGAAGTGAAAGAACAAGACGATTCTATTTATATCAGTTTGTCATTGCCGATGACGCAAGTTGATGAAAAGTATTGGCCTTATAAAACTAAGTTATTGGCTGAGTTTATTTTAACCTCTAGCTTAGAGATGCGTTTAACAACCACGAACTTAGATAACCAAACAGTACAGTTTACTCAAGCACTGCACACGTACTTCCCAACACCAGCAATTGAAGAAACAAAAGTAGATGGTCTGCAAGGCGCGAAATACATTGAATTTGCTGAAGGTCCATTTGAGCAAAATGAATTAGTGTCGTTCACGCGTGAAACAGATATGGTTTACACCGAAGCAAAAGACACTCAGCGTATCATTACACCTGATGGCATTATTGAAGTAGGCCGCGAAAATTCAACATCCTGTGTACTTTGGAACCCATGGATTGATAAATCAAAACGTCTTTCTAATTTTGCTGATGACGAATACCACGTCATGCTGTGTTTAGAAGCGGCTAATGTCCTTGATGATAGTGTTGAACTTGCGCCTGGAGCAAGCCATACACTTGCAACAAAACTACGCTGGGTATAATTTATAACGACTCAGTGTTAGCACGTAAGGCCGGCACAGCTGGCCTTTACAAGGAATTACCGTGTTTAGTAATCAACAAATAGAAACCCTTCCAAAGCATCAAACGATTCAATTCCAACCACTTGCAGATAATGCGATATGGCATGTACAACTAAATTGGTTGTTATTTTACGTGCCTTTAATGGCCGTGATCATTGCAGTACGGCACTTTAATCCAGCCATTAGCGAAGCCATTGCTACACCTTGGCTTTTGGTTTTGCCATTGTTGGTAATACTGTCGATGGTTTACAACCTTTACAGCGTTCGCGCTAAAGGGGTGGCAGTAAGAGAGCATGATATTGCCTTTAAGCGAGGTTTAATTTGGCAACAAATCACCTTATTGCCTATTTCTCGCGTGCAACACACCGAAATTCATCGCGGCCCAATTGAGCGAAAGTTAGGACTCGCAACACTCAGGCTCTACAGTGCGGGTGGCATGAGTGCTGATTTACATATCAGCGGGTTAACGGACGAGCAATGCAATGATGTTCGCCAGTTCGTGCAAAGTTATGGTGATAATGCAGCAACTCAAGAAAATGAGCTTGCCGATGAGTGATCAACAATGGCAACGTGTGTCGCCATGGGCGCTACTGTATTTTATTGTTCACTTTGCACTGCGCTTCATAAAAGATGGGCTACTTAATTTACTGCCAATTTTGGTGTTATTTGTTACGCAAGTTGAGCAAAAGCTGTTTTGGGGGCAAATAGCTGTTGCCGTAGCCTCTTTAGTTTTAGTGCTGTATGCCTTTGCTTATTATCGTAATTTTAAATACCGCATAACAGATGGTCACGAAATACTGCTCAATAAAGGGGTATTTAAAAAAGAGCGGCTAACCCTAAAATTTGCTCGAGTACAGAACGTAAACATTGCCGAGCCTTTTTATTTTCAGCCAGTTAATTTAGTTAATTGTATTTTCGATGCCGCCGGTAGTAGTGCTCAAGAAGCTGTTATCCCGGGAGTTAAGCTTAGCTATGCCGAGCAAGTTCGTGAACAAGTTATGGAATTTAAGGCTCAGTTACAACAGCAAGAGCAGCTACCTGTTGAGCAGAACGAAGCAACAGATAAACCGAAAACCTTAACGATCAGCAATGCTGAAATTGCTAAGTTTGGTTTGATGTCGAACATGGCAATTTTAGCATTGGCTGCGCTTGCCCCATTTATGAATGTGATTTTTGAGTACCTCGAAAAAACCATCATAAACCGCCTAGAGGCCATACTGAATGAGCAGGCTGCTTTTGTTGGTAGCGCTGCTGCAATCGCTGTGTTAATTATGGTTGTTGCCATTGTTTTATGTGCCATTTTACTTTCTGTTGTCATGGCCTTAGTGCGCTTTTTTAACTTTGAGCTGTATTTTCAAGACGATAAGTTTAAGCGTGTGGCAGGTTTATTTGAGCGCCAGCAACTCTCGATCAGCGTGTCGAAAATTCAAAGTGTGCAAATCAAACAAAATATTATTGCCAGGCTCCTTAATCGTTATACCTTAATATGCCCACAAGTGAGTAGTGGTGGTATGGCAGCTGGGGTTGCGGCACATAAAAATAAACAAACGTTAGTGATGCCAGTAATCACTAAAGAGCAAGTGCAAGCCGTGTGTGGCTGGTTATTTCCATGGTTTGTTGATTTAACAGAGCTTAACTTTATTAAGCCTGAGCGAGCTTTACTTTATAAAAATACGTTTTTATATGTGATCCTGCCAACTGTATCTTCTGCTTTAATTTTCAACGCCTTATTTGATGCTGTTACGATGCTGTGGAGCAGTGTCGTAGGCTTAGTTTTGATGATCGGTGTGTTTTTGAATTATCAAAAAACGGGTTTGGCTATGTATCAACATGACGGTCGTTTTTTTGCCGTATTTAAAACCGGTATGCTGGGTGTACAGTATCGTGTTTTTGAAATCTATAAAGCGCAAAGCGTCACCACAATAAGCACTTATTTAATGCGCCGATCACAGCTTAAAAGCTTGTATATACAACTAGCTTCTGGTTCTGTATCAATGCCTTACTTAAAAGCGGAGCTGGCTGAGCAGTTTGCTGATTTCGCCCTATATGAAATAGAAGGCGTTGAGCGGAATTGGTTTTAAATGAAAATGGTTCTCAATATCATTGACTCATTTTAATATCGAGGTATACTAGCGCAACGTCAATAATCACGGGTGCGCAATGATTTATTTACTACCTATTTTAGCTATTTCAGGTGTTGTTGCCTTACTTTGTTATGCACGTTCGCAGCAGGAGTGTAAGGGCTTATGTGTGAGTGTTGCTGTTACAGCAATTGCTTTACTCGTAACCGCAGCTTTAGTCATCGCAGGGCTCGGTGCATTAAGAAGTAGCCTGATGTTTGCCGTGACTATTTTTATTATTTATCAATTACTAGGCTTGGTTCGCCCACTTAAAATCGAGTAATTTCTTACACTTTTTAACTTCAGCCTTTTAAAAAAGCATCGCATACTAGCCCTTAAATTAAGCAACTTGCTAATCAAGGATTGTGATGAAAAAAGCTCTGTTAACTGTGGCACTACTTGCTGCTAGCCACGCTTCAAGCCAAGAGACTTGGCAAACTATTCATACCGAGCACTTTAATGTGCATTTTAGTACTGAGAATCAGCAATGGGCCCGTTCAGCGGCAACAGAGCTTGAAATTGTTCGCTATAAGGTACTAAAACAGCAAAACCGTGCTCTTGATGAAGTGGTCGATGTTCTGGTTTTTGACCCATTTAACGCCTCCAATGGCTTTGCTTTGCCGGTGACTAACAAACCTCTAATGGCTTTGTTTACCACGCCTCCACAATCCGACACGGTGATTTCTAACACTGATGGTTGGCAGCAGTTATTAATTTTGCACGAATATATTCATTTGGTGCACCTTGCTCAGCCTACTCGAAGTGACGTGCGCCAAGCTATTCGTAATAGTTGGGATATTTACGACTTAGTTGAAGGCGAAATGCCGCGCTGGGCTGCTGAAGGGTATGCAACGCTGCTGGAGTCGAAAATGACAGGGCGGGGTCGTTTATACGATAACCTTTCAGAGGCAATACTGGTTGAATTTGCCCAGCAAGGTGCATTGCCACAATATAGCCAATTAAGTAGTACCGAAGGGGGCTATTTAGCTGGCTCAATGGCGTATTTAATGGGATCTCGCTTTCTTGCTTGGCTCGAAGAGAACTATTCAGCGCAAACCCTTGATGCAGTTTGGACGCGCATGCAAGCGGTTAAAGCGCGTGATTTTAATGAGGCCTTTAGCGGAGTATTTGGCGATTCACCTGAACGCCTCTACCGCCGTTTTATTGCAGAATATACTTATAAAGCAATGGCTAAAGAGGTAAGTGAGCAAACACTTACAAGTAAGCTTTGGTTGGAGCTTGATCTATACGCTTCGAACCCTGTTTTAAGTTTAGATAACAGTAAGCTTGCCATTGTCGAGCGCAACAAAGATGACGAAACCCGTTTAGTCATTTATAGCACTGATGACAATCAACAGGCTGCTGATGATTTTGCGAAGCAGCAACAAGCGTTACTCGATGATGACCCTGCTGATATTGCAGATAAAGCCCCCAGTGTTTTTAAACGAAAGCAAAAACATGTGCTTCACCAAATTAATAGGCAGGGTATAAAAAACCCGCAGTGGTTAGACGAAAATACATTGTTTTTCACCGCCACAACAACTGTTGCTAAAGGCTCAATTCAAGGTATTTCTGATCTATACCGCTATGATATTGATACAGGTAAAGTAACTGCATTAAGCCATCATGCAGGGCTGCGCCGCTTTAGTATCAGTGATAACGGGCAAACGGTTTATGCTGAGCAAACGAAGCATGGTTTCTCGGAGCTAGTGCGCCTTGACCTCAATATGGGTGTCGCTACGCCTTTATTTGAGAAAAGCCTAGAAACGGTTTATGACTATCCATCACTAAGCCCTAATAAAACGCAACTTGCCTATTTAAAAGCGACATTGAATGCTAATTGGCAGTTGTATATACAAGATTTAAGATCCCTAAAATCACTTACTGTGCCAATGCCAGAGGGCTATCAGTATGTGTCACAACCTAATTGGCAAGCCAATGGCAAAGGGCTTTATTTTGTTGCCGGTAAAAATGCCGCTCTCGATTTATATCATTATGATATACAAAGCAATTCACTACGACAATTAACGCAAGGCCAAGAAGCTGTTGCACACCCAATGGCAATGAATAACGGTGAACTTTTGTATTTATCGATCACAGCTGAAGGGCCGAATATCAAGCATTTTATTGAGCAACCACAAGGATTAGAGGTTGTTGAATTTGCTAAAAGTGCGGAGCCACCACGAGGGCAAGTAACGAGCGAAGTATTACCTGAGGCGAAAATCTACCCGCAAAGCCCAACTGAGCCAGCCGATTATGATATTTGGCAGCAAAAACCCACCTTTTCGCTGGCATCTCAGTATTACTCAGCTTCATCTTCGCTGCTTACCCTTGGGGTCAAAAGTAACGACTTTTTAAAGCAGCTCGATTTACAAGCAGGCTACAGTGTTGATTTACATGACAAAGCATTGGAAGGGGTGTTCGCGGCCGCTAGGTACTCAGCGTTTGATTTAAAATTTAAAGCGCTGTTATTTGATTACGACCTTGAATCAGCAAAACAGTACCATTCACAAATACCGGTTAAGATAAGTAACACTGGGGCGCATTTAGCCATGAGCTACCCGTTGCAGTTTCAGCAGCTTAGTATTACACCGAGTTTGAGCTATAACTACAGTGATTTTAGTAAGGGGGATGATCAATGGTTAACCCTTGGACTTAAACAAAAATGGCAACATGATAGACAGCGATACGGTTTTGCTCAGTCTGTGAGTGCTCAGTGGTTATCCGGTGATGCTAACTCGAATAATTGGCAGGGCTATAACCTTGCCACCGTATTGAGCGGTTATGCTTTTGATATTCCTGTTTATGTTAATTTTACACAGCAATATCGCGATGACAGTATTCTTGCTCTTGGCGGTTATGAGTCAAACTTAATTAATAATGACACGCAAAGCGGCTTTGTTGTTGCCCCTGAGTTGCCGTTTATTAGTCAATCAGGTAACCGCTATAAAGGTTATGGCGGGGGCATTAGTTACAAAGATTCATTACCTTGGCTTTATTACCAACAGCATCAAGTTGATAACCGAGTCTATGCACAAAGTTACGGGCTAAAATGGCGAGGAGACTTTAGCTTTGGTATGGGGCCCGCTGGTTTAAACGATGTAAACCTTGATTTTGGCGTCGCCCGGGTAGAAGGCGACGACTTCGAAAATGATTTACGGGCTTGGCTAAGCTTCTATTACTCGTTATAGCCTAGTGTTGGTCTTTTAAGGCGAAAAGCTTGGCGTGATATAGCGCCAGTTTTTCGTCTTTATTTTCTATCTCAATGGCTTTTTCTAGCCATTCCTTACTGCTTTGTTCATTACCTTGCTGAAAACTAATAATCGCTAATTCTATATAGGGTTCAGATAAATAAGGGGCTAATGCAATAGCATCTTCGAGCTGTTGTTTCGCCTTGTAAAGCTTGCCATTGTTACGGGCGTTAATTGCCGTTGCCAGTAACTCGAATGGATCCTGCTCTAGCATCGCTAACTGTGAATTGAGCTGCTCAGCCAAAACCTGATCATTCAGTTGCTCGGCCAGCACTGCGTAATTATGTAGTAAATTTGTATCGCTAAAGCCATGCTGCATTGCTGTTTGATAAATATGTTTTGCTCCAGCTAAATCACCCGCTTGGCGATGTAATACGGCAGCTAGATTATAAAGTGAGGGTGCATTTGGGGTGTATTCATTGGCTTTTAATATATAACTGTAGCTTAAGTCGAATTGTTTCAAGGCCAGTGCTTTTGCAGCTAAATTACTGTAATAACGGCTAATTAAGTCTTTTAATTCAGCGCGGCCAGAGTAAAAACTACCACGAGCAGGAAAGTAATCGATTACTGTGCCTGGCGGCACCAAGTAATTATCGTCCTCATTTAAAGGGGCGTAGACTTTGGTGCGAAAATGGCCCGATACATACACTATGTTATTTTGTTTACTATAAACAGGCTCACTTGATACCGCTTGAAAGCCTGTTTGAAGTCCTGCTAGTTGAGCATAAGCATGGGTTAAAATTGCTAAGCTAATACAGTTACCTTGATGACCTTGAAGAGTCTGCTGGGCATTAAGTGTGGCGCTAAAGTAATTAAAATTGGTGAGCTTATTCTCTAAATAGCGATATAGGATTTGGTCATCTCTTAAATCACTACCCTGACGCTTGGTAAAATAATCAAGAAAACGTTTCTTCTCATCTGCAGGGAGCTTAAAGAGCTCTGGGTCGCTAAATTCAACGTGTTTAAAGTGTGCTGCATTGAGTAAGCTGGCCACACTCGGTGGTGGCGTTGGTTGTTGTTTTGTACTCTTGCATCCAACTAAAAAAGTACTTAAAACAAGCGCATATAAAATTGACTTCATGGCTTAACCCTCCTGAGCACTATTTAATCAATGTACCCAGATCACATTAATTATTCAAGTTAGTCGTTAGTGTCATCAGCTGTAAACAGCTTGTACGGATATCTTGCCAATAGACTGTTGTTTATTTTTTATTCTTTATTGCATTCTAAAACGCTCTCATTACAATGCCGCGCTCTTTTAAATCGCTTTAAAAACAGGTGTTTACTGTAATTTTATGGGTGATTTATAAACTGCTAACTTATTAACTAAATTGTAACGAGAGAGGTCTGTTTTGGCGCACTTTTTGCCGATTATTTCATGCTTTATTTTAGCGTTTAGCTTTTATCCGCTTTTAAATAAGATCCGTAAAAATCGCAGTGTGTCGGGCGTTTCGCTGTTAATGATGAGCTTTGGTGTTGCGCAAAGTTTATATTTCATCACCTTTAACCTGTTTTTTCAGCGTTTTTACATGGTTTTGCCGTTTGTTGTTACCGGCATGCTAAGTGGTGTGATTCTTTACTACTTTGTTCGTTACAACGCTGCGCGAAAGCAACGCATGCAGCTAGCTGGGTTATTAGCCATGTCACTCGTGCCTTTTGGTTTGTTGCTTAACCCTCATTATGAAACAGCAACGGTGCTTAACTGGCTAACCTATGTAGGTTTAGTCATGAGCTCTATTCGTGTTATGCCGCAGACTTATAAAACCATTAAAAGTGGTGATATTAGTAATTTAAGTGCGCGTTACTTCAGCCTACAGTTTGTTGCTGGAAGCTGCGGCCTCGCTGCAGAGCTTGCTATGGCGACACCGAGTGTGTCTCACATATTAACCTTTGTGATGATATTACTGACTAATGCAGCGCAACTTGGATGTATTCAGTATTATAAATCGCGCCCAGCAATGGCTTAAAAACAAAAGGCTGCCAAGTGGCAGCCTTTTTTGTGTTGCTAAGCTTATGCTTCAAGCGCTTTACTAATTAAGCGATCGATATATTGCTTATGTGCTTTAGCTGCGGTGTCTGCACCCCATGGTACGCTCATATCAGCAATTTGATTTAACTGATAAAGCGCGGCAGCTTTGGCTAGGTTATCGTGCTTGCTCGCTTTGCCTAAACCAGCAATCGCGATTAGCTGATTCACATATTCAACTTGTAGATTGTGACTTAGGGTATTTGCTTTTTTGCTGTCTACAAAAATGCTTGCTGTTAAGTCATTCATAAATTGGTTAAGTGAATACTCGTTGCCATACATTGCACTGTCTGAAATACGCAGCATGACCGCTGGGTGTAACAACTGAGCAAGTACCAGCTTTTGCATGCCTAAAATCATGCCATGTGGTTTAGGGTCTTCGTTCTTACCATAATGATTAAAACCACGACGCTGCTGTAACAGGTAGTTATACAGTGGCTGCATGCTAGCAAGCACATTTGGCGAGAATACTTTGTCGGCTAACACTTGCATTGCATGTTGCTGGCGCTCAAGTGGCACAGGCGTAAATGGTGCACCATTTTTGTCATCGCCCACCACATTACGTTCTACATAAACACCACCAATTTGACGAGATACCACGCCTGCTTGTGTTCTGTAGCTTCTAAATAAAATGTTCGCTGAGGTAACTAGCTGCTGGTATGACTCACCATTAACCGTGGCATTCTCTTTAAGTTCAGTAAACAGCTTATTGATAAGTTCCATACGGTCATCAGCATATGCGGCAGGATTCGATGACATATCACCAATCATTACACGTGGGTCGATATGGCGGCCTGGGGCACGCATATCATCAGCATCATTACCAAAAGCTAAAGCATGCTCAGATGAGCGAGCGAGAATTTTTTCAAGGCGCTGCTGCTCAGCGGCTTTATCTGCTAATGCTTGGCTGTAGCCGTACTCAATCGCCCAATCATCGTAAGGACCAGGTTTTGTTTGGAAGATATCACCTTGTTGCATGCCTATAGGGGCAATGTTTGCTGGTGCATAGTCCATAACTGAACCCGTTACGATACCTTGCGTTTTACTCTTATCGTGAACTTCTTTTTCATCCCACAAAATAGATGATTTCATATTGTGGTTAAGACCTAGGGTATGCCCCACTTCGTGTAAAACTAGCTGAGTTAAGCCTTGGCGTAAAATCTCTTTGTCTTCAATGCTCGCACCTGTGCCTAAGCCTTTAGCAAGTAGCATGTTTTCTTGGATGCTGTGGCCCAGTGAGCAATGTAAATCTGTGCTGCTTTGACTAGTTTCAAGCGTGGCTGCACCTTGAGTGTATAAGGTGTCGTACATCCAACGGTTTTTCATGAAAACATACTCTAACATGATGTCAGAGCCTAAGATTTCACCGGTTAATGGGTTCGCAAGGGCAGGACCATAACCGCCAAATGGAGGGCGCGGTGATGCAGTCCAACGCAATACATTGTAGTTAATATCGCCCGCATCCCAATCGGCGTCATCAGGTTGTACTTTTACTTCGATGGCATTTTTAAAGCCTGCTTTTTCAAATGAGCTATTCCATGCGAGCACGGCATCACGAATAGTGTCTCGCCACTCAACCGGGGTAGTATTTTCAATCCACCAAGTAATCGGTTTAACTGGCTCAGACAGTGCCGCTGACGGGTCTTTCTTTTGCAAGTCCCAGCGCTTGATGACATCTTCATAAGGTGCCCAATCCGCTGATGTCATATTGTCGAATTCGTTAGTAAAATAACCAATACGTGCGTCATCTTGGCGAGCTTGATAATCATTTTTCGGTAACGCGACAAATGAATGCTGTACTTTAATTGAAACATTACGAGGGTCGCTTACAGCTTTTGAACCTCGTACTGTTGGGTTGGCATTAGAAAATACATAATCCACTACAACATCTAGGTTATTTGGGTAAGGGCGCTGTTTAACGATTCGCGATTTTTTGTCGTTTAACTTACCAAGTTTAAAGCGCTTGCTGGCATTTTTATCTTTTGGGTTCGCCCACGGTGATACTTTATGCAGTGCTTCACTTAAAAAGAGCTTATCAACATTAAAAGCAATTTTACCGTCTTCTTCTTTTTCGATTTTAATACTGGCAAGCACAGCTTCGCTGATGTTGGCATCGGCAGAGCGTGCTAGGGCTGAGTTTTCATCAAATTTATAGCGTGGTGTTTTGCTTATAATATCAATGCGGTCAAAATATTTACGAAACTCAATTAGCTTTGTCTCGCGATATGCCCCTCTGAAGTGACCTGCATCAGTAACACCATCAACAGTGTGAGCAAAATACACAAATGGTGTATCAAGTTGAGATTGGTCGATCACCATTAAGTTATCGCCGGTTTTCGCATCTTGGTAAATGCTGAAAACACCGGCAAACTCGCTTTTATCTTTGATCATTTCAGCCAGTGTTTTTGGCTTCTTTTCTTCTTTTTTCGCTTCGGCGGCATGGCCATTCATGGCAAACGCTAGGCTTAGTGCCAGCGCAATGTTTGTTATTTTCATTGTTAACTCGTTCCTTTAATTATGTCTCAATCAAGTTTAATGAATTAACCCCTTGATAAAAGGGGGGTTGTTAACAAGTGTGAAAGGGAGCCTCTAAGCTTTTGATATTATGTTTATTTTGTTTGTAACAAATTGTTCTTAGATAAATTTTGAGGTTTGTGTTGCCAATTTATCTGTTTTTGTAACAGTTCCTTACAAATGTCACATTAATGTTTCTGTCAGCTTTGGTATGATAGGGCCAGTGAAAATATTATAGGTGTAAGTTATGCGCACAAGTTTATTAAAATGGATATTACCGTTTGTTGCATTAATCGTTGGTGTTGCTGGTTTTAAAGCAATCAACGCGATTGCTCAAGAGCCTAAAGACAAGGATGTAGTTGATGTGCGTCCTTTAGTACAGGTTGAGCCAGTAGCAAGTGATGATCATCAAGTGATTATTAATAGTTACGGCGAAGTGAAACCGCTTGAAAGTACCTTACTTGCCTCGCAAGTGGCTGGTGAAGTTACAAGCTGGCATCCAAATTTTGTTGCTGGTGGCATCGTAGCGCGTGGTGAAGTGTTATTTACCATCGAAAAAGATAACTACGAAGCAGCTGTACTACAAGCTGAAGCGTCACTTGCTAGTGCTCAAGCGGCACTGATCGAAGAGCAAGCACAAGCTAAAGTGGCAGAAGATGAAGCAAGACGTTACCCAGAACGTGAGCGCACAGACTTATTCCTACGTAAACCTCAAGTTTTAAGCGCGCAAGCTGCTGTTAAATCAGCGCAAGCGGCATTAAAACGTGCCGAACGTGACCTTGCTCGCTGTGAGGTAAAAGCACCTTACGATGCGCTGGTGATCAGCCGTGAAATTGGTGTCGGCCAATACATTAATGTAGGCAGCCAAGTTGCTGAAATTAATAATATTGAAAGTGCGGAAATCATTGTACCAATTGCTGGTTTCGATAGTGTATTTTTGCCAAAACGCTTAAAAGGCGTAAAGGCGACCATTATCAATAAAGGCTTAAACAGCTTTACTCGTGAAGCCGAAATTGACCGTGACCTAGGCGTAGTTGATAACGCGACGCGTATGAGCAATTTAGTTGTTCGTGTTGATGACCCATACGGCTTAAAGCATGACGTACAACCTATTAAATTTGGTGCTTACGTACAAGTGAGCTTTGCCGGTGCAACACTACAAAATATCTACCGTTTACCGCAGTCTTTAGTGAATAACCAAACGGTGTGGATTGTGAACGACGAGAATAAACTTGAACCACGCAAAGTAACGGTAGTACGCGAAGAAGGTGAGTATTTCTACATTAGTGATGGCCTTGAAGTGAATGACCAGTTGGTTCTTACGCTACCTGAGTACCCACAAGAGGGTATGGAAGTGAAGGTTGCTGGAATGAAAGAAATGACAAGCGATGCAGAAACTGCAGCGGTTGAAAAGCTTTAAGGTAGCACTATGACTGATACAAACACAGAAAAACAGTCAGGCCTTATTGCCTATTTTGCCAATAACTCGGTCGCTGCAAACTTAATGATGGTGTTTATCATCATCATGGGGATCATTAGTTATTTCACTATTCAGCGCCAGATGTTCCCAAATGTTGAAATTAACTATATTGAAGTACAAGCCAATTATCCGGGGGCCTCACCACAGGAAATTGAAGAAAGTATTCTGATCAAAATTGAAGAGTCACTAAAAGATGTAACCGAGATTAAACGTGGTGTATATCGCTCATTTCGAAATAGTGGCCGTGCAAGTTTAGAGATCAACACAGATGCAGAGCTCACTGATGTACTCGATAAAGTGAAGCTACGAGTAGACAGTATTGCGACTTTCCCTGCTGGCATGGAGCCTGTGACGATTAGTCAGGTTGAATTTCGCCAAGATGTAATCGGTATGACGCTGGTAGGTGATATTCCACTTACTGAGTTAAAGCCAATAGCAAATAAAATAGAAGACGAATTGCTGCAATTATCTAATGTGTCGCTGGTACAAAACGATGTACCACTTGATGAGATTGCAATTGAAATTGACCCTGATTCACTGCGTCAATACAACCTTACTTTAAGTGAGGTGGCCAGTGCAGTACGTCGTTACTCTGCGAATATTTCAGCAGGTCAACTACGTACTGACGCAGGTATTATCTCGGTACGTGTTGAAAATCAATACTACAGCGGTGATGAGTTCCGCCAGATCCCAGTAAAAATTGGTGCTAATGGCGCGAAAGTGCTTTTAAACGACATTGCTGTGATTAAAGACCAATTCACAGAAGGTGAACGCTACTTTAAATTTAATGGCGAAAATGCCGTTTATTTATCAGTAAAAGCAACCAAAGAACAAAACATGATCCCGGTTGCTGATTCAGTTAAAGCGTTTATTGAGCAAAAGAATAAAGAGCTACCGGCGGGCCTGCGTCTTGAGCCATTAATGGACATGACTTACTACCTCAATGCCCGTTTAGACATGATGAAAAGCAATCTATTCCAAGGGGCTATCTTGGTTGCCATTATGTTGTCTATCTTCTTGCGCTTTAAGTTGGCACTTTGGGTAATGATTGGTTTACCTGTGTGTTTCTTAGGTGCAATGATGATGATGCCATTATTTGGTATCAGTATTAATATCGTGTCGTTATTTGCCTTTATTATGGTGCTGGGGATCGTGGTCGATGATGCCATCGTCATAGGGGAAAGTGCCTACACCGAAATTGAGAAAAAAGGCGGTGGTGTTGTAAATGTGGTAAATGGCGCAAAACGCGTTGCTACCCCAGCAACATTTGGTGTTTTAACAACAATTGCTGTATTTGCACCGTTTACATTATCAAGTGGTCCAGAGAGTGCATTTTTCTTTGGTATCGCCGTGGTGGTAATTCTGTGTCTGATATTTAGTTTGATTGAATCGAAACTTATTTTACCGGCACACATTGCCCATACTAAGTTCCCGCCAATTAATCAAAATAGTTGGCGAGCGCGTTTTAACAAACGTTTCTTTAACTTTGTAAATGGCCCATATAAGCGTTTTATTGAGCTGTGTGTGGAGTGGCGTTGGTTTGTGCTATTTGCGTTTATCGGTTTATTGATTTTGACGTTTGGCTTAATTTCATCAAATCAAGTGCGTGTGGTACCAACACCAAAAGTACCTCATGACTTCCCGCAAATTCGTTTAGAAATGAATGAAAATGCCTCGGATATGCAAACGATTAATGCTATTCGTGAAATCGAAGCCATGGTTAACAAGGTAGACCAAGAGACCGAACGTGAATTTGGTCAAAAGCTAATTCGAGATATCTTAGTGTTCAACCAAGGTCGTACTGAAGCACAATTACTTGCTCCGCTGGTAGATGAAGAGCTTCGCCCGTATAACGCATTCGAATTATCTCGTCGTTGGCGTGAACAAATGCCAAGTATCCCAGGTGTGAAATCGCTGCAAATTTACGATGATGTCAATGGCGGTGGTATGGATGGTGAGTTTGGTTACTTACTTTACGGCCCAGATATCGATACCTTAAATGAGGCAGGTCGTCGTTTTATCCAACTACTACAACAGCAAAAAGGCTTATTTGATATTAGTTCGACTATCGATCCGGCGAGCAAAGAGGTGCAATTAAGCTTAAAACCTGTGGCATATGATCTAGGTTTAGACCTTGCCAACATTGCTAACCAAGTGGGCGCAAGCTTTTACGGTGGTGAAGCACAGCGTGTTATTCGTCGCGGTGAAGAAGTACGTGTTATGGTTCGTTACCCGAAACTAACACGTGAAGCGTTTGCATCATTAAAGCACGCCGTTATCACAACGCCTGCAGGCCAAGAGGTGATGCTGGGTGATGTTGTTGAACTGAACGAAAAACCAGGTATTAGCTATATTCGCCGTGAAGGTGGCTATCGTACTGTTTATATCTACGGCAGTATCGATGAAGAAGCGATTGAACCGGGTGAAGTGGTCAAGCAAGTGGACGAGAACTTATTACCACAGCTAAAAGAAGAGTACCCTTCAGTTAAAACTGAGCTAGGTGGTTCTATTGAAGAACAACAAGCGCAAGCTAACGAGCAAATCATGTTCTTTATCGGCGGTATGATCTTAGTGTATATCTTGCTTGCTGTGCCGCTTAAGAGCTATTCGCAGCCTCTTATTGTTATGTCGGTTATTCCATTTAGCTTAACCGGTGCAATTTGGGGTCACTTCTGGTTTGGGTTAGATATTAGCTTGATGTCGGGCTTTGGCTTGATTGCTGCAGCGGGTGTTGTAATTAATGACTCGTTAGTTATGACCGACTTTGTAAACCAAGCACGCCGCGAAGGTATTTCAACTCGCCAAGCGGTTATTGAAGCAGGTTGTGCGCGCTTTAGAGCAATCACCCTGACATCAATTACAACCTTTGCCGGTGTACTACCGATTATGTTCGAAACCAGCTTGCAAGCTAAGTTTGTAATTCCAATGGCAGTAGCACTTGGTTTTGCGGTTATGTTTGCAACTCTAATCACTTTAGTACTAGTACCTTGTTTGTATATTGTAATGAGTGATGTGGGTAATGGCTTCTTGAATGTATTCCGTGCAGGGCACCGAGTCGCGACCAGAAGAAAGCTAGCAAGGGATTAATAACCCATTCGCGAAAAGCCAACCAAGAGGTTGGCTTTTTTGTACCTAACGCATTTGCTAGTAACTATTTGCTATATAAGACGTTTGGTTACATTCTTTTGTTTGATTTGTGATTCGGTCACGATTATACTCAGTCTTGTTTTTGGCAAACTAACTGAAAGGTTAGGACGCAAAGTTTCCGGTCTAAGGTTTTAAACTATGATAGCGGGACCGCTGATAAGCACATAATCTAGTGCTTTGGTTCACTTGCCTCAAACTAAAAGTATTTATTTTGTTCGGTTGTTAGATAATGCCTATTAGTTGTTCTTAGGGTGATATTTTGTTTATGCATACGTCAATGGCCTCCGGGAAGTGGTTGCCGATTGGTTGCTTAAATCATCATACCCAACTGTTTGTTGGAGATAGGGTGATTGTAACCTTTTATGACATGCAAGGAGAGCTAGTCGATTTATCATTCGAATACCCGATCAGTAGTTCCGATCAGGGTGAGCCTCATAATTGGCCACGTTCTGTTGCCGAGCATATAAACGTGCATGTTCCGCTGGTAAAAGCGGGCAAAATGACTGAACAAGGTTTAGTGGTTGCGTACCGTTCAAACCAAATTTATGCCCTTGAAGGTTCGGGCATTACGCATGTAAAAGTGGCGTTTAATTGCATCGCAAAATGTAAAGAGCGAGTGCAAGATAGTCTGCAAGATTATGACTATATATACCCACAAGCATGCAGCGATTACAGTGCAGGTGTTAAAGTACTGCAGCCAAAAACGGGCCATATTTATATGTGCAAACCGTGGCCATTTAGCGAGTTTTGTCGTGTTAAAGATTCACACAACCCACTGTTTGAGCCAGGTGTAGGAAAAAGCTGGGCTATGGCTTGGCAGCAAGTATCGCATTAACAGTTTCCCCCTAAATGCTATTTTAGCATTGCTTAGCCCACTCAATTTGAGTGGGCTTTTTTAATACCAACCCGCAATAATACTTAATCATTTTGAGGGATTAAACCTGTCGCTAACTGCGTTATAAATTTCTCATTTAGAACAACTAAATAACGAAATTTTTGCCTTGTTATCAACGAGGTTTCATTGCCTCAAAATAGACTACTTAATTAAGCTGATTGGTATAATTCTGTGATAAACTGCCAGCAATTCGTTTTTTATTTTGGTTTTTTCTTGTGTCGTCAAATTCGTATTCTTTGTCTTTATTAGCGCATCCTCCTGTTGCAAAAAAACAGCCTCAACAATTAACTACTCACCAACTGACTCGCACCGATAATTATTATTGGATGCGTGATGATGAGCGCGAAAATGAAGATGTATTAGCGCACTTAAATGCCGAAAACGATTATTGCGATAAGCAACTAGCCGCTATAAAACCACTGCGCGAACAGCTATTTAATGAGTTAAAAGACCGTATTGTAAAAGACGACAACACGGTACCCGTGAAAGATGGCCAATATTGGTATCACTCAGAAGTACGTGGCGATGATGAATATGCGCGCCATTATCGCAGCAGCTCAATAGAAGCGCGCGATAAGACCTTGTTGTTAGATGTAAATCAATTAGCCGGCGATTACGAATTTTATGAATTAGGCGAAGTGGCTATTAGCCCTGACGAGCAGCTTCTTGCTTACTCAGAAGACACCGAAGGTCGCCGTATATATACTGTGCGTTTTAAAAATATTGCTAGCGGTGAAATGTTTAGTGATGTGTTGGAAAACACCGAAGGCCAAGTGGTGTGGGCTAATGATAACAAAACGGTGTTTTATGTGAAAAAAGACCTGCAAACCTTATTGGGTTTTCAGGTTTACCGCCATGTTTTAGGCACACCGCAAGCTGATGACGTACTTGTTTATGAAGAGCAAGATAAAAGCTTCTTTATGGGGCTTGGCAAAAGCCGCGATGAAAGCCTTATCATTATTGACCTTGCGACTACAGAAACAAACGATACTTGGGTTCTTGATGCCAATAACCCAAAGGGTGAATTTAGCGCCTTAATGCCACGCGAAGAAGGCCATGAGTTCGATGTCGATAAGCTAGGTGATACCTTTTACATTGTGACCAACTGGCAAGCGAAAAACTTTCGCTTAATGACCGCGACGCAAAGCACCGTTGCCGATAAAAGTCTTTGGCAGGAGCATACACCGCATCGCGAGAACGTATTGTTAGAAGGGGTCGAAATTTTCAATGACTACCTTATCCTCACTGAACGAGAGCTTGGCCAAACACGTTTTGTGGTGGTGGATCAGCAAGCAGAGCGTCTTACTTTAGAGTTTGATGACCCTTGTTATTATGCTGCAATTGCAATGAATCCAGAGCCGAATGTGAGCTCTGCGCGTATTTACTATTCAAGCTTAACGACGCCAGGTTCTTTGTATGATGTTGATTTAAAAACAGGTAACAAAACCTTATTAAAACAACAGCAAGTGCTCGGGGATTTTAATCCAGAGCATTATCGCTCAGAACGCTTAATGGTTACCGCAAGAGATGGTGAGCAAGTGCCGGTTTCTTTGGTTTATCGTATCGACCAATTTAATAAAGACGGTACTAACCCAGTACTGCAATACGGCTATGGCGCGTACGGTATTACCATCGATCCTAGCTTTTCAAGCAGCTCACTAAGCTTGCTTGACCGCGGCTTTGTTTATGCGATTGCACATATTCGTGGCGGCGAAATGCTAGGTCGTCATTGGTATGAGCAAGGTAAAAAGCAAAATAAGCAAAATAGCTTTAGCGATTTTATTGATGTTACTCATGCGCTTACTGAGCAAGGCTATGCACACCCAGAAAAAGTATTTGCGTCTGGTGGCAGTGCTGGTGGTTTATTAATGGGCGCTGTGGTTAACCAAGCACCTGAGCTTTATTTAGGTATCGGTTGTCATGTGCCATTTTTAGATGTGCTAACCACTATGCTTGATGAGAGTATTCCACTGACGACCAATGAATACGACGAGTGGGGTAACCCAAATGATCCTGCGTTTTATGATGTGATTCAGGCGTACTCGCCGTACGATAATATCAAGTCGCAGGCTTACCCTAATATCCTCGTTACAACCGGGTTCCATGATTCTCAAGTGCAATACTGGGAGCCAATGAAGTGGGTTGCTAAGCTGCGTGAACTTAAAACCGATGACAACATTTTGGTATTTAAAACCGACATGGATGCAGGCCATGGTGGCGCATCGGGTCGCTTTAAAAGCCTTGAGGAAAAGGCATTAGAAATGGCGTTTTTTATTGCTTTATTACCGAATTAAGGCTTAGATAAATAAGTAAATAAATTTTATAAGCGTAAACTTAAGTTGTATTTCAAAGGGGTGAGCATGTTTAAAGCCCATGGTGATTGGCGTTATTTTGTTGAGCCGCCAGTGATTTATGTGGAAATTAGTGGCAGCTTTAATAAAGAAGCCGTTGCTTCATTTAGTATTGAAGTCGGTCAAGAAATCATGAAGTACCCTGAAAATTCAATTCAGTATGCTGTGGTTAATTTGGAACAATTTGAATTAGCAACTGCCGATAGTATTGAGATTGCAAAGGCTTACTTTCAGGCTGTCAAAGCGCGGGGTTACAAACGCGTTGATTATATTAAAGCGAATATCATTGCTCGCAATTTATTAGAGACAGTTTGGTCTGGTGTAGAAATGGATATTAACTTTCACCCAGATGCTGAAAGCTTTTTTCAAGCAAGACCCGAGTACGATAATTTAAGAAAGTGGTTAAAGTAATACCTTCTGAATATAAAAAGCCCTCATTTGAGGGCTTTTTCGTGTCAATTCTAAAAATTAACCAAGGTAAGCTTTTAACATCCAAACAAGTTTCTCTTGTTCTTTAATGTAGTCGCCCATTAGCGATGCTGTACCTTCGTCGTCTGCATCACCTGCTTGTGCAAGGATTTCACGCTGCATTTGAATAAGCGTGCTGTAACCTGCTAAAAGGTTTTCTACTGCAGCAGTACCTTCAGTGATATTTTTAGCTTCACTGATCTTGCTATCTTCGATGTACTCAGAGAATGCATGTACCGGTGTACCGCCTAACGTTAAAATACGCTCTGCAATCTCGTCTACTTTCTCAAGTAGTAAGTTATAAATTTCTTCAAACTTAAGGTGTAATTCAAAAAAGTTACGACCTTTAATATTCCAATGAAAGCCGCGTGCGTTCATGTATTGGATTTGGTAGCAGCTTAGTAAAGAGTTTAGTGAATTTACGATATCTTCACTTTTTGCGCTGTTTAAACCAATTGCATTTACCTGTGACATAGATTGCTCCTTAAAAAAACCGTTAAGTGTTTACTTGCTAGTGCTTGGTGTTAAGTATTAGCCATCGTGGCTAATCTGTAAAATGGTTTAATTCGAACACAGTGATAGGTTTTAGCTATCAAAGGCTGGTTTTATCCATTTGTGCACTATCAACATAACTTTGAATCACTTTTATATAGACTTGGGGCAACTGAGCAAAAAATCTACCTTATTTTGCAAATATTCAAAAATTAGGCAGAAAGTATGATCTAAAACAAGGTTTATACTCGCTGATAAATTGGCCGATTTAGAACTTGATTTAGGTCAAAAAAACAACGAACCAGAAGCGCATAATGACTTTACCGCATTTAACCAGGAGAAGAAAAATGGACGGTAAAACAGTTAAAGAAAGCAAAGCTGAAATAGTTGTTGTAGTGATTGCATTACTTGCATTTGTTATCGGTTTGGTAGGTCATCTAGCTGGTGCTAGCTTCGCAAACTTTGATACCTTTGGCTATATTGCTGCACCTGTACCATTGATCTTAGGGATCATTGTTTTAATCTCATATAAAGTGGCTGCAAGTGCTGAAGATTAAAGTATCACTCACTTTGATTTATAAGCTTAATAATGTAATCCATCACTTGGCGTGAGTAGATCATACTGGTGTGACTCAAATGAAACACCTTATGTTCTGCCATGCCATTGAGTTTGGTTTCATCTATCAAAACTGTACCATCAGAGACACTGCCTTTAGCAATCAGTGGCATTAGCCCTATTGGTAAGTCACCAGCAATACTATAAAGCTTGGCATTAAACGGCCAATCGCCATTCTCAGATAATAAAAACTCCACGCTATTTTTTAACAGCATTTCAAAGCCCTTTTGCTGCATTTGCTTAGCAATATGACTGCCTTTATGCGGGGTGCCTAAGGTGATCACCTTTTCGACATGGCGACTTTGAAGAGAATTGGCCTCTAAGTAAGCGCGAGCAACTAAGCCACCCATCGAATGGCAAACTAAGGCGGTAGGTTTACCACCGATAAAGCGATCAATCTTATCGAAAATTGCCGCTCTATCGGGAGAGAGCGTGTTATAGGTCAAATTGAGTATTTTTAGACCTGACTTTTCAAGACGCGCGCACAGTGGGCGCATCACAAAGCCTGACATATAAAGTCCGTGTAATACTACAACCTGCCTAATTGCCATCGCGTTCCTTACATTAACTGTTGCGGTTTAATTTCGATATTTGCTGTATCTGAGCTAACCCATACTTCACCATCTTGAATGGTAATAGTGAGCTTAATATTGCGATCAGCTAAGTCGGCTAATGCCTGAGTCGCGGCATAATCGAGACTAAAAATACTTAAGTTTTTAAAATCATACAACTTAGGTTGATGTTTTTGCCACCAAATCGCTTGGTTATTTTCTCCGTAGGTATATAAAACAACTTGCTTCGACTTATTGCAGGCTTTTTTCAGGCGTTTTTCGTCTGGTAGCCCAAGCTCAACCCATAATTCAATTTCTTCGCTATAGTTAATGTGCCAAAGCTCAGGCTCATCATCGGCGCATAAGCCTTTAGTAAACTCTAAGCCTTCACGGGCATTTAGCGCAAAAGCCAACAAGCGGATCATCAAGCGTTGTTCGGTTTCTGATGGGTGTTGTGCCAGTGTTAAATTGAAATCTTGATAAATGTGGCGGTCCATATCGCTTAACGATAATTGCGCTTTAATAATGGTTGATTTAAGAGCCATAATTGCTTACTTGAAAAAATTTGCGTCATTATAGCGCAATTAATCTTACCGACGCTTAAATATCTCCAGCGAAACTTTTGATTAATCCTTATCTATTATCAAAAGCAGTATTCATAAACCTAAATTACGCCGGTGACATTTTAGTCACATTTACTTTGCTAACGTCTAAAGTTGATTAATTCGAATTCAATAATTAGGGCTATTTGGGAGGATGAAAGTATGTGCAAGTTATTGAAATCAAGATCATGGTTGGTGCCAAGAGGGACGCAATTATGAAAGAACAATTTAGACAGATACTCTGGTCATTTGCATGGCTATTGTTGAGTAGTTTGGCATTTTACTCTTACGCAGTAGAAGAGCCAGGGGCAATAACGGTTATTGTTAAAAATCAGACTACAGATCGACCACTTCCAAACGCACAAGTCATACTTAAGGAACGAGAAACCTCTGCAATACAAACCTTACAAACTGATCTACAAGGGCGTATTGCTGTTGAGCAACTCGACCCGGGCCTTTACTCAATAAAGATTACAAAAAGTGGCTTTGCGGCTTTATACGAACCAAGTATTCGCGTTGTAACTCGTAAAAATACGAAGGTTGAATTTGACCTTAGAGAACAAGCCATAGAAGTAGTTGAAGTAAGAGCCCAACAAGCTGATACATTTACTTCAGGCTCTAGCACCTATCTCGACAGAGAATCTCTGCGAAGTGCCGTGGGAGGAGGTGCAGATCCACTACTTTCTCTAGATGGATTGCCAGGTGTCGCATCTGACAGTGAATTTGCAAGTTTCAGTGTGCGTGGTCGAGGCCCAAGAGATAATTTACTCTTTGTTGATGATTTTCCTTTTGATAAAGCTATTCACTTTGATGCGACGTTAGGTGAAGAGGAAGATGTAGGCGGCGGTGGTCGCTTTTCTATATTTGCCCCAAATGTGATAAATGGAGCAGAATTTTCACCTGGCGGGTGGCAAGCAGCTTATGGTGGTCGTGCAGGGTCTTTACTGAAGCTAGAAGTGGCCGATGGTAACCCTAGTCCATCAGCAAGTTTTCGCTACGACCTTGCTGGTTATGAAGTAGGTTATGACGGCCCTATAAATATCACTGATGAAGCAACTATGCTTTTTTCTGCAAGGCGGTTAGATTTTGGTGCCTTGTTTGAAACTATCGAAGAGCTAGATATTGGTGAACCTGTTTTAAGGGATATTATTTTTAAATCAGTGATACCCATTAATCAAAATAACACTTTTGAAGTGTTACTCATGGATACGCATGAGAAATATACTCGTGGCGTTGAGCATGTTTCTGAATCACCTAATTTTGAAGATACTGCATTGCAAAATGCTGAGCAAGATAGTGACTTGTATGGTTTAACATTGACCACGTTACTTGGTGAAACCGCTGTTTTGACTAATAAAGTTTACTACCGAAAAAGTGATAAATTGAGCTCTGAAGGTGAGGCTTATCCAGATTTTGTGCCCGAGGGAACGCCAGCTTCTGAATACCCTATTCGAGAAGACATTATCACTATATCTGAAGGTGAAACAGAAATTGGTTGGAGAAGTGATTTCGAGGTAGAAAATCAATTAGGGATGTTGAGCGTCGGTGCCCGAATTACGCAAATTGAACTAGATTACAGCACCTTTTTAGATGGTGAATGGAGTCGGTATGTTTATGATAGTGACGATTATAGACCAGACCCACAGCAAAAGTTTATTGTACTAACCCCTGAAAGCCTTAATTCAGTCACGTCTTTGAAAGAATTAAACTATGCAGGCTATATAGAACAAATTTTTGAAATGGGTGATTGGGATTTTGGTACAGGTTTACGATTTGAACGAGATGGGTTTGCTGATGAAAGTTTTATATCACCTCGATTCAGCATTAACTGGATGCCAAGTCAAAAGGTAAGGTATTTTGCAACGGCGGGGTTATTTCATCAGTCACCGCGATATTTAGAACTTGCAGCTAACGAGACTAATAATCTTAAAACTGAAAAAATTACCCATACGAGTGTTGGTTTTAAATATTTCCCTAATGCCAACTGGTCATTACTAACGGAAGTTTATTATCAGCAACTTAGCGACTTAGTGGTTGACCTAGACCGTACCAGTGGAACTTATGCAAATGATGGTGATGGTACTTCATATGGTGCTGATTTTGTGCTTAATGCTACTATTTTCGAAGGTCTTTACGCCAGTGCAACCTATTCTTACAATGATGCGGTCGTAGACCGAAAGGATGGTTTTGGCGACGTAGCTGCTGAATTTAGTCGTGAACATGTTGCCACGTTAGGGCTGACATGGGAAATAAGTGACCGTTGGAAACTTGCTGGACGATATAAATACCTTTCTGGCAGACCAGATGACATATTTATTGTACATGAAGATGTTTTGGGGCCAGGACAGCCTTTACGTTACTCTAAGGAAATTACAGAGCGTAATGTTGGCCGTAAAGAAGGATCAGGCTCATTGAATGTTCGTGTAGATTACCGACGTGCCTTTGGTCCTATTGATGTTACCGCCTTCCTTGATGTTATAAATGTCACGGCAGCTTCATCAGCTGATGACACTGAGTTTGATTACCGCCGAGGAATTGAAGTCGTTGACGATAGCGAAGCTGAACCGCTGATCGGATTGCGATTAGATTACGCTTGGTAAGGAAGAAAAATGCTAGATGCTTTGAATACTGAGCCGATCAGAGCTTTGATTGTTGAAGATAATCGTGACATTAGTGCGAATATTGCTGCGTATCTAGAAAGGCACTGTTATCTCTTGGACTTTGCTTATGACGGTATAAGTGCAATGCAACTAGCGATGAACAACAAGTTTGATGTCATTGTTTTAGACCTAATGCTTCCAGGGATGGATGGCTTACACTTTTGTCAAAAGTTGCGAGCTGAAGCTGACGTTGAAACACCTGTACTTATGCTCACTGCGAGAGACACGCTTGATGATAAACTGAGAGGGTTTGCAGTCGGAGCCGACGATTATTTGGTTAAGCCATTCGCATTGCAAGAGTTACATGTGCGCCTGCAAGCTCTTTATAAGCGGAGTCACGGTAATACCAACAAGATATTGACTGTGTCTGATCTAACGATGAATAAGTCCACCTTGCAAGTACATCGTGCAGGCCAGCTTATTGAGCTTAATCCTGCAAGTATGAAGTTATTGCAGCGGTTAATGGAGGTATCTCCTTCTGTTGTTACACGCGATAGTCTCGAAACTTTATTATGGGCAGATGAGCCTCCCGATGGTGATGCGCTTCGTTCGCACATGTACAAGTTAAGACAGGCAATTGATAAACCATTTGATACACCATTGATTCATACAGTGCACCGTATCGGCTATCGAATTGCAAAGGACGTGCAATAATGTATCGGCATAGTTTGCACAAACGTGTCGCTATCGCGTTTGCAATGTGTGTGGCTGTGCTCAGTATTGCATGGGGGTTTGCTTTCTTTGCTGCAATAAGATTGAGTGAAGATCGCGTGCTAACCCAGCAATTGCAAGTTGCATCAGATAACTACCCTGCTATTACTACAAATCTTAAGGCGTACGATAAAGTAGATAACTTACCTCAATCACTTCAAGCGTGGGCGCAAACAAATCCAGCAGTAGGCTTGTATGAATTTGATAGCGAAGAATTACATGTTGCCGTAATTGATACAGGCAATGAGCAGTCACCTGGGTTTGTAGTGTTTGATGTCGCGCAGATTGAGGCTTCTTCGTCAGAGGATTGGTGGTTATTACTTATTATTAGCAGCCTTGTAGGAACATTGGGGTTATTAGGCTTTGGGCTTGGAATTGTTGTGATGCGTCGAGCTTTGGCTCCCGTAACTCAACTTGCTAAAGCTGTGGCCGACATTAATCCTGAGCAATTATCAAACGAAGATTACAAGCGTATACATGCTAACCGATATACAAATGATGAAGTTGGCATGCTCGCAAGTACAATAGAGCAGGCTTTTGAGCGAGTGAGTGCATTCATCGCAAGAGAACGCTATTTTACAGACTCAGCAAGCCATGAATTGCGCACACCAGTGACAGTCATTACCGGTGCCCTAGAGCTTTTAGAACAAAGCCAATTGACTCCTGCCGATATGAAGGTGCTAGATCGTGTAAGGCGGGCAACACACGACATGAATACAATGATCGAAATGTTTTTGTGTCTTGCTCGTGAAACTGATGATGGCTTGTATGATGAGCAGTTTTTAGTAATGCCACTGGTAAGAAAAGCAGTAGAGCAGCAACGCTATTTGTTAAACGGTAAGCTCGTTGGTGTTGAACTTGATGAGCTCGCCAATCCCATAATTTATGGGCATGCACAGGCATTTTCTATTGCGATTAATAACCTGGTGCGAAACGCGTTTGAGCATACCCTTGCAGGACAGGAGCCGATTGCAATTTTGATTAAAGAGCATGAATTATTAATCACTAATCAGTTCAGTGACGGTGATGCCCAACATACGGCGACTGAAACAGCCTCTCATGGCTACGGCTTAGGTTTAGGTATTGTGCAACGCTTATGTGAGCGCAATGGTTGGTCATTCTCACTGCATGCAGATACAGCGCATGTAGTCGCTCGTCTTTCGTGGTGATGGAAGGCATGATTTTATTTTTAAACAATCCTGCTTGATGTAGTAAACTATACCTATCAGCAAAATCCCCATGGCGTTAGCCTTTAAAATAAAGAGCTTAATAATCTAATGAGTAGAACAGGAATACAGTGGTTCCCGGGTCACATGAACAAAGCCCGAAACGAAATTAAAGAAATCATGCCACAGATGGATGTGATCATTGAGGTACTTGATGCCCGTATTCCTTATAGTAGTGAAAACCCAATGGTTACTGCGCTGCGTGGCGACAAGCCGGTGATCAAAATCATGAACAAGGCGGACTTGGCTGATCCTAAGTTAACGCAAGCTTGGAAAGACTACTTTGAGCAGCAAAGTGGCGTAAAAGCGATTGATTTTGGTAATGATAAAGCGGGTGAAGTACATCGTATTAATGAGCTTTGTAAAAAATTAGTGCCGCATAAAGTAGGCGCTGATAAACAAATTAAAGCCATGATCATGGGTATTCCTAACGTTGGTAAATCAACTCTTATTAATACCTTAGCTGGCCGTATCGTGGCAAAAACAGGTAATGAACCTGCGGTAACCAAAGCGCAGCAACGTATTAAGCTTGACGATGGCATTATGCTTTACGACACACCGGGTATGTTATGGCCTAAAGTAGAGAACGAAAACTCAGGTTATCGTTTAGGGGCAACTGGCGCTATTCGTGATACCGCTATCGACTACGAAGAAGTGGCAAGTTACACCGCTGAATATTTATTGCAAGCATACCCAGAGCTTTTAAAAAGCCGCTATAAAATTGATGAGCTACCAGAGTCTGACTGGGAGTTTGTTGAAATGGCAGGTAAAAAGCGTGGTTGTATCCGTGGTGGTAATCAAATCGATACTTACAAAATGTCTGAAATTCTTATTAACGAATTACGCGATGGCATTATTGGTCGTATTACCATGGAAACACCAGCTATGCGTGAAGAAGAAGAGCAAATGGTTGCTGAGCTTCGCGCTGCTGCAGAGGCGAAAAAAGCCGCTAAAGAAGAAGAGAAAAAGCAACGCCGTGCACGTGCACGTAAGAACCGTCGATAAAGTTAATGCATTAATTTTTAGACATAAAAAAAGCCCTGCAAGGGCTTTTTTAGTTTCATATCTACCGTCACCGATATGAGCAATGTAGCAAGTAAAATAAGTAGGGTCGCTTATATGTCGCCAATATCAAGGGGCGTTGCCATTAGTAACATATAAGCTAAAGCTTTAACGTGGCGACACGCGTTTCTGGGGAGAAACAAATTCAATCTGAACAAGTCATCATACTTCGCTTGGCTTGTTGAGATTAATTATCAATTAGGTTTGCGATGCTGTCAACACCTTTTTGAAAATAATTCTCATTTAGTTTGAGTTGCAGATTTGGTACGAATTTTAGACATAAAAAAAGCCCTGTAAGGGCTTTTTGAGTTTCATATCTACCGTCACCGATATGAGCAATGTAGCAAGTAAAATAGTAGGGCGATCACCTGTTGCCAATATCAAGGGGCGTTGCGATTAGCAACAGGCGATCTTAGCTTTATCGTGGGCCACACGTGTTTCAGGGTCGAGAAACAAATCAGTTTATTCCGAACAAGTCATAACACTTTATTGTCTTGTTGATAGTGATTATCAATTAGATTTACGTGGCTGTCAACACTCAATTGAAAATAATTCTCATTTCTTTGTGTTTGTTTTTTAAACTTCCGTAATACAATGTATTAGCACTAAAGTTAGGCTGTAAATTACGTGCAATAAAAACTATGCTGGGGCTATAACAATTAAAATAATCACATGCGATGTTCTCAATTTGGTCAATAAGCCTTCTTGCAATTGTATATCTGGCAATTTTATTTGCGGTTGCAGGCTGGGCTGATAAAAGAAAAGTATTGCCTTTTAAAGGCTTAACCTATGGTTTATCACTTGGGGTGTATTGCACCTCTTGGGCGTTTTTTGGTACCACAGCACAAGCTGCATACAATGGCTGGTGGTTGGCTCCGACCTATGCCGGTACTATTTTGTTATTCATTTTTGGCTGGCAAGTTTATTGCCGCATAGCGCATATTTGTCGGCAGCAAAAAATAACCTCAATGGCAGATTTTATTGCGACCCGATATGGTCAGTCGTCGAGTTTGTCTGGGCTCATTTCATTGATTTCAGTGATTGCCATTGTGCCCTATATCTCTTTACAGCTGAGTGCAACGGCACAAAGTATCAACTTACTTACCGATCGTGCTGCCACACAAAGCCATGAAGTATGGGCCGATAGCACTTTTTACATCACGATTGTATTGGCACTATTTGCTATTTTATTCGGCGCGAGGCGGCTAAAGCCCAGCGAACATAATCCAGGTTTGATAGCCAGTATTGCCTTTGAGTCTGTGGTTAAGTTGTTGGCGTTTTTAGCGGTGGGTTTGTATGTGTGTTTTGCACTATTTGATAGCCCAGTGGCGCTGTTTGAAAAAGCGCATGACCTAAATATTGATCAGCAAGTGGCGGCCACACAAAGTCCAACCTATGTGTATGTTGCTCATACTTTGCTTGGTATTTTGGCGACCTTATGTTTGCCAAGACAATTCCACATGAGCTTTATCGAAAAAAATAACGATAAAGAGCTGGCCTCGGCGCGTTGGCTATTTCCGATTTACCTCTTACTTATTAACCTGTTTATTCTACCGATTGCATACGCCGGATTAATTTACTTTCAAGGTCAAGAAGTCGGCTACGACACCTTTGTATTGGCTTTACCCATGGCGGCTGATGATGCTTTTGTGGCGTTATTAGCCTTTTTAGGCGGCTTTTCAGCGGCAACCAGTATGGTGATTGTGTCATCAATTGTGCTTTCAGTGATGATCACTAATGACTTTATTAACCAATTTATTTTACGCCGCTCGCAACTTACATCGAGTAGTCGCGGGCTTGATAAAAATAACCTTTTACATGCGCGTAAAATCGTTATCGTATTGATTCTATTGCTTAGTTACTTCACTCACCGAGTGCTGGGCGAAAGTACAACCCTTGCCAATGTGGGTTTGATGTCGTTCACCTTAGTCGCGCAATTTTCGCCGGCCATGATCATAGGCTTATGGTGGCGACAAGCATCCTGTCGCGGTGCGCAATTGGGGATTTTAAGCGGTTTTATTATTTGGGGTTATACACTTTTACTACCGAATATCGCCGGAGGTTTAGGAAGCGATAGCTTATGGCTTGTGAATGGACCGTGGGGAATAAGCTGGTTAGCACCAACCGACTTATTCTCATTAGGCATGGAAAGCATTAGCCAAGCTTTATTGCTATCGCTAGGTGCGAACTGTTTAGTGTATTTCTTAGTACCGTTATTTAGTCGAGCAACCTTAGCTGAACGCTTACAGAGTAATAAGTTTGTTTCGCAGCTGAATGATTCGAAGGTAAGCAATCATCTACAGCCTTTGAGCTACCATGACCTAGGTGCACTATTGCAACGATTTGCCGAAAAAGAAGCGGCACAGTCTTTGGTAAATCATTACTTTCCGGATGATAAAAGTAAGTGGAAGCGCCCTGCCAATGTCGAGTTAGAGCTATTAGTTGAGCGCGAGATGTCTGCGGTGATCGGCGGCGCATCGGCACGGCTTATTTTAGATGTGGCGAAAAATGAGCAGCGCCAGCCTCTAGAGCAGGTTGCTGAGTTTGTGGATGAAGCAAGCCAAGTACTTAAATTTAATCGTGACTTACTGCAATCAACAATCGAAAACATTCAACAAGGGATCAGTGTAGTTGATAGTGAGCTGCGCTTGGTAGCTTGGAACCAAGGCTACAAAAACATGTTCGCCTACCCAGATGATGCGCTTTACATAGGCCGCCCGGTTGCCGACATTATTCGTTTTAATGCCGAGCGCGGCTTATTTAGCGGTGAGAGCATGACCAGCGAAGTCGAAAAACGCTTAGCCTATTTACGCCAAGGCAGCGCTTATAAATACCAGCGCTCGCACAATGATGGCCGGGTGTTTGAAATGCAAGGTAACCCACTGCCCGGTGGTGGCTTTGTAACAACCTATACCGACATCACCGAGTTCGTAAAACAACAAAAAGCGTTAACCGAAGCAAATGTTAGCCTTGAAGAAAAAGTCGCAGCACGCACCTTGGCATTGACTCAAGCAAACCAAGAGTTGTCGATGGCAAAGCAAGTGGCGGAACAAGCAACGGTCAGTAAAACGCGCTTTTTTGCCGCTGCCAGCCATGATTTACTGCAACCTTTCAATGCTGCGAGTTTGTTTTGTTCTTTAATGAATGAAAAAGCCCAAGACACCGAACTTAAAGAGCTGGCGATGAATATTAAGAATTCATTAGGCAGCGCCGAAGAGTTGTTATCGAGTATTTTAGAGTTAACCAAGCTCGATTCAGGCTCGTTTAAAGTACAAATGAGCGAGTTTGCTGCCAGCTCGTTGGTTGAGCCACTGCGTAATGACTACGAAGCCCTTGCCCGTGAAAAAGGCTTAAAGTTTATTATTGAAACCTGTGATGTGCGCCTGCATACCGACAAAGCGCTGTTACGCCGAGTACTACGTAACCTTTTGAGTAATGCGATTCGTTATACCGAGCAAGGTGAAGTACGCTTGAAAATGCAGTACGACGATGACCATGTATCCTTTATTGTTGAAGACACAGGGATTGGTATTGCATCGAGCGATCAACAAACTATTTTCCAAGAGTTTAAACAGCTTGGTGCAAAACCAAGCGCCGAGGGGTTAGGCTTAGGGTTGGCAATCACCAAACGTATATGTGACTTACTTAAAATTCCGCTAGTGATGGGGTCTGAACTTGGTAAAGGCACGCAATTTACCCTAACTCTGCCTTGTAAAGTGAGTACTGCGCCAGCGCAAGCGAAAGGCGCTGAGGCATCACAAGAAACCGAGCTGGGGCAATTGCGTATTTGGTTGCTTGATAACGACCGCAACGTGTTAGAGGCACTAAAGCAGCTACTCGAAAATTGGGGCTGTGAAATCTCAACAGCCACAAACTTAGTGGAGCTTGAGCAGTTAAAGGCAAGCCAAGCCCTGCCGCAATTGTTGATTATTGATTATCAGCTTGATGATGGGGTAACGGGACTTGAAGTGATTGAGCAAGCGGCACTAACACGCTTACCAGCCATCGTTAATACTGCGAATCATGATGAAGGCATACGCGAGTTAGTGCTCGATGCGGGCTATCCATTGCTTTATAAGCCTCTGAAAGCGCCCGCCTTAAAACGCATGATTAAGCGACTGACTTAATCTGCGTTTTGCTCAGTTGCTGGGGTATTGGCTTTAATTAAGCGCTCTACCTCAGCGACAAACTTCTTATCTAAGTCATCTTCATGGCTCAAAAATAACAGCATTTCATCACCATTGTGGTCAATGACAGTTACCGTGGTGGTTAGTAGGGCGCTTTTAGCATAATCAACGTTGAGCTCTTTAATGTCACTAAAGCGGCGTTGATCTTTTTCGAGCACACCTTGCTCATTTTCCCAGTAACTAAAAATGGTGTTTTCTGTGATGCCGTTTCCATCAGTTTTAAAATCGAAAAATGCGTCACTATAAAAATAGTGCACATTCTCGTTGGCAGGAATAATTTCTTTTCTTTTTAGAAAGTTAACTTGATAGGACCAAAGCTTATCGCCGGTTACTATGGTTGAGCTTGGCAACAAATATAGCTCATAAATCAAGCCATAAAATAACCAAGGCAACATGAATATCGAAATGATAACCTGCCTCGCTCGCCACTGAGAGTGGTACTCAAGAGCCTGTTCTGGTTGCTTGAGGTTTTGAATGTAATTAACCAGTGGCAACCATAGAATAGGTATAACTAAAAACAGCCAAGTACCGTATTCCCAGTTATAGCTTACGACTTCAGCAATGATAATCGCCAGCCATAACACGAACCCAACCGCAACGGGCATGATCTTATTTTTGCCAAAGGTTTGCTCGCTGTGCTTGCAAAGTTCAAGTAACAACGGAATAAAAAACAGAGGTGCGAATATCCCTCGAGCAATAGGCATAATGTGGCTTTGTTGTTGCTCTTTTATCGCTTTCCAGTTGCGATAGCTCCAGTAGTGAATGAATATTCCTAAGCTCAATAAGCTGTAAATAACAAACTTACTGTTACTGACAGGGTAGAACTGTTGCTCAGCAAAAACTGGGCGGTTACTTGCTTCTATACGCCAAGCCGCGATGAAAAAGATGATTGCCGCCAAGTAACTTAAAATAAAAACGCTATACCAGTTGGTTTCGTCATCCGCTGGTGTGGTTGTTGAGCTATTTGTGCCGTATTTAATGATGCCGAAATGGGTCGCGTTATTGAGTTTTTTGCGCTCGCTTAGGTAATGGTCTATTTGATCGGCTGGGATGTGATCCTGCTTAGCGCTGTAATCAAAGTATAAGGTCAACACCGAGTCTTTAAATGTCACGCGTTTTTCGAAATGAAAAAATGGGTTGTCGATCGTGACCTGCTCATCATCAAACTGCCAATTAGTATCCGTAAACGTAACCTTTATGGTTGTTTCGATATTATTAGGGTAACGAAACCACATTGGTGCATTGTTACGCTCTCGCTGTTCTGGCTTATAAACTGAGTTTTGAATTTCACTGGCGTAAAAGTCGTTTTGAAAATCATTACCCTCAGGTCGCCAAAAGTTATCAATAGTATAGTGCTCATTGGTAATTAGCTGACCGGTGTCTTCTGGAGATTCAACCAGCATAGGTTTGACTGTTTTTAAGCCCTTGTAGGTATCTTGATAATATTCGCGGTAATCATCTTCTATGCTTTTTAAGCTGTTTTTAGCGATTGAACTACGGCGGTTAATTGCTTCAAAGTCGCCGTATTTATATTGAGTTGAAAAACTAACTGGCTCATTAATACCTTCTGGGATCTGATAATTATCAAAAACCTGAACGCGTTTTAGGGCAGGTTCTGTGAACATATCTGTAAAGCCTGTTTCACCTTGCTTTATTATTAACGCGACATCGTAGTTCGGTTGAGCTAAATGTGCTAAATCGCCGCGCTGATACGAAATGGTTGGATCAAGCCAATAGCGCTTACCTTGGTGCTCTAAGGTGACAATCACATGGTCAAACAAGCTAGGAGAGACCGGTAAGCTGGCAGTACGTTTCCTGTCTTCGGTGTTAACTAAAGCTGGATGAGCCTCTACGCCGAGCGCTTTAAGTAAAGAAATGAGCAAGACGGTTTTGTCTTTACAGTCGCCATAGCGCAGTGCCAAGGTTTCTGATGCAGGAGTAGGCTGGTGCGAGTTGGTGCCCATTTCTAGGCCTAAATAACGTACTTCGTCTTGGCTAAAGCGCAGGGCTGCAACAATTTGAGACTCTAAATCGGTATGTTGAAACTTAATTTGACGGGCAATTGTTTCAATAGCAGGGCTTACTTCGATGGCCGATTGGTATAAAGGTAACGACCAATTGATCACCTCTTGCCAATTATTTACTTCAGAGAAATACACTTCTTTGTAAGGTGAATACCAATGCGGTACTTCGCTTGCGGAGCGAATTGTCGGCTCATTGTGTTGGCTAATTTGGTAGTCAAAACCCGTATCTAGCTTGGTTTTAGTAACTGGTGACTCGCCATTCATAAAGTTGATATATAAGGGCGTAGGCTTTTGCCACTTTACCCGCATAAATTGCTGCACTATCGGCACCGACCAGTTCAGTGTGCGCATGGTGCTGAAGTGTTGATAAACAGGATTACTCCCCGAAATCGTATAGCTGTAATCTAAAATATCCATGACCCGCATATCATCAATAATGACATTTAGGCTTAAGGTGCCATTGTATATACGACTTGCTAAGTCAGTCTCGCGTTGTAACACCTGTAGCTCGGCACTATTTAGTTTATCTATATATTGGCCGTCACGAATGATGCCTAAACTATTGAGCGTAAGAGATTGATAATTTGGGTCAAAATCAATATTCAGCTGGCTAATATAATCAACCCCAGACTGATTGACTGCTTGCATTACAGTACGATTAAAGCGTTGCTGTGGGGCTTGCTCAGATACCTGAAGCTGAGTGTCGAGCATCAGGTAGAAAGTCCCGTCTCGTATTTGGTCTCGAGGAATCTCAGGGGTGAGTAACTTATGTTGTTTTACCCAGTTAGCTGCGGGTGCAACCTGATACTCTTCAGCGGCTGCAAAGCAGCTCACAAAGAATAAAAAAACAGCCAGTACCTTAAGTTGTAAGTGCATCCATTTCATTGTTATTTTCTAATTACGTTTAGTTTTATATGACAAATTACTGAATTTCACGGCATGAGCCAAATAAAATTCAATATAAATGCTTCTTTTTAGGTCCAATGCTCAATAAGCGCTAATTTTCAGTGCTTTCTTTATCAGGTAAGTCTTTTATTTCAACGCGACTATTTACTTCATAGTATTTTTGCGTGATTTTTTTCAAAATCTCGCGGCGTAATGTGCTTACGGTGCCAGCTTTAGTTAAGTGGTTACCATAGGTCGTAAATGTTTTATCCCAGCCCAGTGCCACAATACTAGGATCGACAACAACAGCATTACCTCCACCATAAGCAACATCGGTACCTAAAATATCGGTAATATCGTAATTATCGAGACTAAAAGAGAGGTTTTGCACAACTTGGTCTTTATCTGGTTCTTGAATAACTAATGATTGAAGATGGTCAGCTAAGTCTTCTTCAAAGTTAGGGAAATAGTTTTTCTTTTCAAGGTATAACGAAGAAACACGTGTGCTATGAGTATCAATAACACTGCCTCGATTTGAATTTACAAATTGCACTGCATTGTTAGTCAGGGCGGTAAATACATTTTTCGCTGTATATGGGTAGTTAAGTAAATTTGGGCTACCAATATAACCACGGTAATAGCCATATATTAATAGCGGGTCATTGTTAAATAGCGGTGCAACAATGTTGTACTCTATATCGTTCAATGAATATTGATTACCGTTAAAGTTAAAGCGTGGCTTATCAAAAAAACTTGGCTCTTCGTTTATTAGCTTAGATAAGTTTTTTACTGGGTACTGCTGGACTAACTCATTGAGTACCGTCACGTTATAAAGATTGAACCAGTAAGCGAGCAGTTCAGACTTTGGCAAGTTACTCAAGTTAATCTTATTTGGCAGGTCGGCCATATTTTTTTGTATGACCTGCAAGGCTTGCCTCATTTTGGGATTGTCTTTATATGAATCATAATAAAAGCGGTTTGCTTCTGTTGCTGTTGAAGGTTTAGGGCTGGATGATAAATGTGTACCAATTGTCGTGGTGTGTGAGGTGATGCGGTAGCGGTCAGACATGCCTAAATCAATGACCGAAGCACTTAATATTTGCCCATAGCCAGTGTAATCAAGAGTGATTGTGGAGTTTTCATCATATTGATGAAATTGGCTAAATTTTTCTTGGTTAATTGCTGTAATGGCTGTTTTATTAATAGGAGCCGTTGAATTACAGGCCGTTACCAAAATAAGTGATGTTGTTAATGTGGTGGTCTTTATAGCGCTTTTCATTTTTACCACCTTCCTTAGTACAAAAAACAAACATATTACTTTTGCTTTAAATTGGCAATATCCAGGTAATTAACACAGAAAAAACAAGACTTAAAGTTGGCTATTGCGGTTTTGCTAAGTGTTTTAGTTGGGTATTTAAGGGAGTATTAAAGCGGCTTATAGCGAGCCGCTTTAGGGTTATATTATTTATCTTCAGACTCTTTAGCTGGTAAGTCTTTTATTTCAACGCGAGTATTTGCTTCATAGTATTTTTGCGTGATTTTTTGCAAAATCTCGCGGCGTAACGGGCTTACATGGCCGACTTCTTTAGTTAAGTTTTCACCATAAGCAACAAAATTAGTATCAAAGCCATCTGCTACTATACTCGGATCGGCGACAGTCGCGTTACCTCCACCATATTCAACATCGGTACCTAGAATGTCGGTAATGTCGTAGTTATCGATACTAAAAGAGAGGTTTTGTACAACTTGGTCTTTATCTGGCTCTTGAATTACTAACGATTGAAGGTGGTCAGCTAAATCTTCTTCAAAGTTAGGAAAATAGTTTTTCTTTTCAAGGTATAAAGAAGAAACACGAGTGCTATGGTTACCTATCACACTACCACGATTTGAATTAACAAACTGCACTGCATTGGTGGTTAGGGCTGCAAACACATTTTTTGCTGTATATGGGTGGTCAAGCAAATTTGGGCTGCCAATGTAGCCACGGTAGTAGCCATATATTAATAGCGGGTCATTGTTAAATAGCGGTGCAACGATGTTGTACTCAATGTCGTTTAATGAATACTGGTTACCGTTAAAGTTAAAGCGTGGCTTATCAAAAAAGCTTGGCTCTTCATTTAATAACTTGGTCAGGTTCTTAACAGGGTACTGCTGCACTAACTCATTGAGTACCGTCACGTTATAAAGATTGAGCCAGTAAGCGAGTAACTCTGATTTTGGTAAGTTACTTAAATTAATTTTGTTTGGCAGGTCGGCCATATTTTCTTGCACTATTTGCAAGTCTTGCTTCATCTGAGGATTCTTTTTGTACGAATCATAATAAAAGCGGTTTGCTTCTGTTGCAGTCGACGGTTTTGGGTTCGACGACAACCGGGTGCCAATTTTGGTTGTGTTTTGTGAAATGCGATAGCGGTCTGACATACCTAAATCAATCACCGAGGCATTTAATATTTGCCCGTAGTCAGTGTACTCAAGGGTGATATTTGATTTTTCATCGTACTGATGAAATTGGCTAAATTTTTCTTGGTTTATGGCTGTCGTTGCTGTTTTATTAATAGGAGTCGTTGAATTACAGGCTGTAACTAGAATAAGTGATGTTGCTAATACGATGGGTTTTATAGCGTTTTTCATTTTTATAACCTTCCGTAGTTTAAAAAATAAACATAGCGTGGTTTTTCTGAAAGCGCAACAATCTGTTGTTTTTGTGAATTTTATTAAAAAATAAGCGTATAGTAGAAGAAATAAAAATAAAAAGGACAACTCATGGAAGAAGCAAAACAACAAAACCAAATCGAAACACCAGAAGCTAAAAGCTCCGTAAATGATGACTTAGTTGGCATAAAAGGTTGGCTCATTCTTGTGGCGATAGGTGTGGTGATCAGCCCTTTTAGAGTATTTATCGAATCAATTAATACCTTTAAACCCATTTTCACTACCGAGATGTGGCAACGTTTAACGTCGCAATTCGGTGATATGTATCATCCGCTTTGGGAGCCTTTACTAATCATTGAAATGGTGTTTAATGCAGCATTATTTTTAGCTTCGCTTTATTTAATTGTGTTGTTTTTTAAGCATAAGAAAGCGTTTGTAAGTTGGTACTTAGCGATATTATTTGGTGGATTAGCGTTTATTGCTATCGATGCCTACGCGGTTAGTTTAATTGTGCCCGATGTCGATGTGTTCGACGATGAAGTTAGAACTATGATTATCAGAGGCCTTATTCAAGCTGTGATCTGGGGACCTTACATGCTGTTATCTAAGCGTGTGAAAGCCACATTTGTAAAATAAGTTAGCTGGGCACAGTAATTGTAGCTTGCGTGCCTTGCTGGGGTTTTGAGTTTATTGATAATTCAAAGCCTTGGTTGCGCACAAGTTCTCGGGTTATCACAAGCCCTATACCTGTGCCATTTGCCTTGGTTGAGTAAAATGGTACGAACAAGTTATCGGGGTTTTGAATACCACAACCTTGGTCGCTAATTGCAATATTTAAGTTATCACCTTGTCTTGACCAAGTGAGGCTAGGGGCAGAATTGCTGCCAGCTTCAAAAGCATTTTTTATCAAGTTGATTAACGCTTGTTCTAGCTGACCTAGGTCGGCATTAAAATGTAACTCTTCGCTGCTATTTATTACTAGTTCAGGAAAGATAGCGCTTAAGCGAGTGTTTAATTGCTCGCTACTGATTACCTGTTTTTGTGCGGGTGGTAGCTTGGCAAACGCACTGTAACTGGCCACAAAATCAAGCAAGTGTTGAGCGCGTTTTTCTATTACTTGCAGCATATCTTGGGCGAGATCATCGTGACTGCTAATTTGCCCTTGGCGCTTAAGGGTTTGCAATGATTGACTCATCGAATAAATCGGCGTGAGTGAGTTACGCACTTCATGATTTAACACTCGAATTAACCGTTGCCAAACAAGTTGTTCGTTATCGCGAAGCTGTTGCTCAATTGAAAAGAAGGTTAGTAATTCAAAGTTTCTGCCGGTCCGCCAAAAAGTCTGCGATGAGATTTGAAAGCGTTGTTTAAACAGCGAGTCACTATTTTGTTGCCATTCGCCATCATGCAGAGCAATGCCTAAGTCGCTGGCCGATTTACCTTCAATTTGGCGATGACTAATACTGTTTATAAACGCCTTATTACTAAAGTAAATTAAGCCATGGGGGTCTAGTATAACGATGGGTAAGTCCAGCATGCTGGCAAACTCAAAAACAAACTCTTCTGTTTGCATATAATGGCGTTTGTTCTTGGCTATTTTATTGCTGAGCTTGGCAAAATCTTGCTTAAGCGCTGCGACTCGTCCACTTTGATAAGACGCTAAATGCCAACTATTACTTTCGTCATTTGCCAGTGCATCTAGTTGCAGACCAAAGCGTTCAACCACATCGGTGATCGTACGGTAGCTTTTAATTAAAGCAAAAGCGCTTATCCCGATAAACGGCAATAATAGGCTGATACTGGCAAACCAATCTAGTTTTAAGCTGAGCGAAAGGGCAATACCAAGCGTTAATAGCACCGCTACAAGCATATAAAAATAGCGTCGAATACGCTGCTCTAACGACAGCTTGTTACTCATTTAGCGTTCTACTTCTTTTAAATCGAGCTGATGTTTATCAATGCGACGATAAATTGCCGATTTGCTTAACCCTAAAAATTCTCCTGCGGCGATAACATTGCCATTAAATTGCAGCAGTGCTTTTTGAATCATCTGTTTTTCAAGCTCTTCAAGGGGCAATAGTGGCAAAGCCTGTTCGGCATTGCTATTTGTTTGCTCGCAACTTGGTTGATCTAAAATGAGGTCATTGGCTTGAATATTGTTGTTATCGCTCATGATCACCGCGCGTTCAATACAATGGCTTAGCTCACGAATATTACCAGGCCAACTGTAATTTTTTAGCGCCTTTAGGGCATCATCACTGAGCGCCATATTCGCTCGTTGATATTTTTTACCATGCACCAACAATAAGTGTTCTGCCAAGGGGGCGATGTCGTCTTTTCTGTCACGAAGCGGTGGAATGTGCAGTTCAATGGTATTGAGTCTAAATAATAAATCACGGCGGAACTCACCCTGCTCAATGGCCGTAGCTAATTCACTATTGGTAGCAGAAATAATGCGAACATCGGCGGTTTTGGTTTGGCTTGAGCCTAGCACTTCAAATTCTTTGCTTTCTAGCACACGGAGCATTTTACTTTGTAGCTCAAGGCTTAAAGTCGCAATTTCATCTAAAAATAAGGTGCCGCCTTCGGCAATTTCAAAACGCCCTAGGCGGTCTTCTTTGGCATCAGTAAAAGAGCCTTTCTTATGGCCAAATAATTCGCTTTCGAATAGCGTCGGGGCAATGGCGCCAACATTCACGCTTACATAGCGTTTATCAGCTCTGAGCGAGTGCTGGTGGATATAATGTGCCAATAAGCTTTTTCCAGTGCCATTTTCGCCGGTAATTAAAATGCTGGCATCGGTTTTAGCTGCGCGCTCAGCTTTGGCAAGCAACAGCTGCATGACTTCTGATTGAGCTATGTAATGTGCTTGTGTGTCACTGGTAAGCGCCTTTAAGCAAGCATTGTCGTGATTACTTTGCTTGAGCTTGAGTTGTTGTCGCACAACGGCGGTTAAGCGTAAGTTATTCCATGGCTTTTCAACAAAGTCGACAGCCCCTAATTGCATGGCTTTAACGGCAACATCAATGCTGGCCCACGCGGTCATGACAATGACAGGTATGGTCGAACCTAATTGATTTAGTTGCTTTAAAAAGCGTAATCCCTCTTCACCTGAGGTCGTGTCGAGCTTGTAGTTCATATCGAGCAAAATCAGGCTAATGTGCTCGGTTTTTAATAACTCAAGCGCATGTTCAGGGCCTTCGGCCTCATGGCAGTGTAAGCCTAATTGTTGTAATGCAACAGTAGCAGCCAGACGTACATCAGCTTGATCGTCTATGACTAAGATTTTGTCCATGATGTTTTCTTATTATCCTGTTGAGGTGGCTTAAATTTAAGCCACCATTTTGTGCTGTTAATCGTTACGTAGTGCAGCCATAGGTTTTGCTTTAAGCAGCAAAACCAAAGGTCTAAAGCAAGCGAATAGCGCAATACATAAGGTAATACTCCAAGCGAGTAATTGCAGTCTTACATCAAGTATCAGCCAAGACATTAGCTGTCCTTGTAACATGTAAAAACCCACTATTACCGCGGCGAGAGCAACCGCAAAACCAATGAGCACAGGGATAATAGCTTCAACACTCATCAGCTTGAATAAGCGTGCTTTTTTCGCACCTAATGCCATACGAATACCAAACTCATAGCGGCGCAGACCTAGGTTGTAGCTCAGTACCCCAAAAATACCGATTGCTGCTAATAATAGAGTAAATAGCGCTAAGGTACTACACAGAACCACGGTCAGTCGGCTCATATACAGTAAATTGTCGTACTCTTGTTGCAGGTCATTAAACTGCCACATGGTTAGGTCGCTGTTCTTTTCTTTTAGCGTATTAAGTATTTGTTTATTAGTCAGTTTAACGCCTTCAGAAGCTTTGATAGTAAACATGTAGCTATACGGTGTTGCTGGCCACCAAATATGACGACCAAACGACTCATCGTAGTATTTAGGGTGATTAAAATCTTCGGTTACACCCACCACTTCATACATCTTTTCTTCTAAGCCTTGGTAGCTCTTGCCGATGATATTTCGATAGTCTTGGCCTGGTAATAAGTTCTCTGCAACGCTGACCGAGACAAGTATCTCGTTGGTTTCACCACGTATAGCTTGTTCGCTAAAGGTGCGGCCAGCGAGAATTTTGGTGTTAACTAACGCAAAGTAATCAGGCCCTACCCACTGACTAGGGAAGAAAATTGAGCTTTTACCGTTTACATCAGTCAGGGTGTTGGCATTTTGTCTTGCTGATACTGGGCTGTGACCCAGGGCAACATCATCAATGCCTTGGCTATCAAGCAAAACCTGCTTGTATTGCAGCATATGTTCGTAGCGCTCCGCTAATGACATTTGATTATTTGGCTGGAACAGGTTGGCAAAATACAGGTTTTCGGTATCACTGCCGAGTGGGCGGTTAATCGTGCCCATGGCTTTACTGACTACCATCACCGAAAAACTAACAAGCAGCGCGGCAACAAACATTTGTGAGCCAATTAAAATACGCACTGTACGGCCAGATACCTGCGAAACCCCGCCTTTACCACTGTTCTGCATTTGCGTATTTAGGGTTTTGTAATTCACCAAACGTGCTGTAATTACAGAGAAAATATAAGCAAGAGCAATACACAGTATGATGGCAACAATGACCAACGTGCTATCAACCGCCAAGCTGTTAACCAGTGGTAATCGGCCTTCTGCCAATACTTTAAATAAACGTATGCCCCATACCGATAAAAACAGCGCAATGCTTACCGATAAGGTCATTAAAATCAGTGACTGTAAAAAGATACTTTTAAATAACGTGCTGCGTTTAGCACCTAACACCGCCTGCAAGGCTAGGGTTTTATGTTGAGCAAGAGCGCGCGAGAAGAATAAAGTGCTTACATTAAGTACTGCAATAATCAGTAGCCCTACTGCACCGGCTAACATCATTAAGCTTAAGTCATCGTTATTACCCAGCTCAACGTCGCGATACGGGGTTACTTCAGGTTTTACATCGGTGATCCCCCCGTTGTTTAGCCACTCTGATTTAACCGTATCAATTTGCTGTTTTAAATCGACTTTAACTTGATCTATGGTGACCCCAGGCTTTAAAACTGCAATCAGTTTTAGGTTTTTAAAAGTGTTTGTCCACGGGCTTTGCCAATCGTCATTGTGAAAGAAACGGCGGTCCGCACTTGATGGAAACCACACTTCAACATCGCTTGCTTTAAACATGTAAGGTGGGCTGAATGAGTCATCAACAACACCCACGATACGGTGAACATAATCGGTTTCACCCGCCATGACTGAGAGTGTTTTACCAATAATGTTCGGGTCGCTGTTGTAATGCTTGCGCCAAAAGTTAGCAGAGATAACAACGCGGTCATCAGGTGTTTCTAGCGTTTCTCCAAGGTCAAAACCTTGTCCCATTAAAAATGGCGTGTTTAATAAGTCAAAGTAGTTGCCGCCAACATACAGCACAGGCTCTTTCGGTTCGCCATCTAGGTTTGCAAAGATTTGCTCACCCGCATTGATCATCATACTTTGTTCAAAGCTTTGATTATGCTTAAGCCAATGCACCATCGATTGATAGCTTTGAAAGCCGGTGGCATCGTAGTCATCATAAGTAAGTGATTGCTCAACCACTACCATGCGGCTTTCATCGTATACATCAAGGGGCTTTAAAAAGTAGCTGTTAACAAGGCTAAGCACCACAAATAAGGTGGCAAGAGTTAAAGCAAGCGTTGCGATAACCGCTGTCACAAAGCCCGGTGCATTCATTAATGATGCCCACGCTAAGCTTAGTTGGGCGCGTGTTTTGGTTAATTTCATTACATCACCTCGGCGCTTTCGAGTACTTGCTCAGCAGTGTCGCTGCTAGGTGCTTGGCGTGCTTCAGAGTAGGAAACAATTTCACCATCTAGCAATTTAAGTTGCGTCTTTGCACGTCCGGCATAACGTAAATCATGGGTTACCATACAAATCGTGGTGCCTTTTTTATTCAGCTCATCAAGCAAGTCCATGACGGCATCACCATTTTTTGAATCTAAGTTACCAGTTGGCTCATCCACCAATAAAATGCTTGGCTTGCCAGCCAGTGCGCGGGCAATAGCAATACGCTGTTGCTGACCACCGGATAATTGGTTTGGTTTATGCTGAGCACGGTGGCCCATCTCAACTTCATCAAGGGCTTGTTTTACCGCAAGCTCAATTTCGCTCGGGCTCATGGCTGGCTCTCGGTAAGTGAGCGGCAGTGCTACGTTGTCAAACACCGATAATTCATCAATTAGGTTAAACGACTGAAATATAAAACCAATGTGAAGGTTTCTAAGTTCAGCTTGCTGATCCATATCAAGGGTTTTTGTGTCGACTTCCTTAATGAAATAGTCGCCAGCAGTTGGGCTATCGAGTAAGCCTAATAATGACAGCAGCGTCGATTTACCACAGCCAGATGGGCCGCTAATGCAGATATAGTCACCTTGGTTAATATTCAGGCTGATGTCTTTTAATGCATAGGTTTCAACATTTTGGCCGCGATAAACTTTGGCGATTTTGTTTAATGAGATAAGCGTATTGGTTTTCATAAACTGTCCTGTTCGATTTTTATTGTTGCCAAATGCTGCCATTTAGAAAGGTCTGAAATGATCAGCTGTTCGCCCACGGTGGCACCGCTCAAAAGTTGAATTTGATTGTCACTGAGTGTACCAAATTCGATATTGGTTGGCGTTGCTAACTGGGTGTTTGGATTAAGTTTAAATAGCGTGGCTTCGCTATTTGCTTGTGCTTTTTGCGGCACGTTAATGGTTAACGCATTGGGAATAATGTTGCTAACCACATAGCCTTCAATGCTTAAATCGGGTCGAGCATTAGCAGGCAGTGTGCCTTGTAAATCAAGTTCGATAATAACTCGACCATCGGTAACGATAGGGTCAATTCGGGTGACTTTGGCATCAACTTCACTGTGGTCTGCTTGGCTAAAGGTGTTTACTTTCGCTGCCATATTGAGTGCCACTTTTTCGGCATCTGCTTGCTTAACGCTTAGCTCTGCTTTGAGTGCTTTGTTTGATCCAACCACCGCAAGGCGGGTACCGGGCACGAGATTTTGGCCAAGTTCAACATTCAACTCTTGCAGCATGCCATCGATACCTGCCGTTATTTGCAGCTGATCAAAAGCCTGTTGCTCAACTTGATAATTAAGCTCAAATTGGCTTAATAGTTCTTGCTGTATTTTGCTACGTTGTAAGTGCATTTCTTTAAGCTGTGCAAGGCGTTGCTGCTCGATACTTACGCGCTCTGTAAGCTGTGCAACGTTTAGCATGCTTCGTTTGTAATCGAGGCTTGAAACAATCCCTTGCTCGATCAGTTTGCTTTCAGCATCGACTCTAAGCTCTGCACTTTGCAGCTCACTTTTTAATATGGCGAGATTTGCTTGGCGCTCAAGTAGCTCACTTTGCTGGTTAATTCTTTGCTCATTAACACTGGCTTTTTGGCGAGCAAGTTCTAGCCGAGCGACCGATAAACGCTGCGCTTGCTGTGGGTTGACGAGGCTTAAAATCACTGTGTCTTTTTTAACGATAGTGCCGGGGTATACATGGATAGCTTCGACCATTGCGGTGTCGGTATTGGTTAAATAACGTTGATACTTTGGCTTTAAACGGCCAAAGCCACGTATTTTTACCACAAAATCGGCTTGTTCTACGGTTGCTATTTGCAGTTGGCTTGCAGCAACCACAGTGGGTGTCGCCCATTGATACACCATTAAAGCGCCAAGAGCCGACACGCCTATGGCTGCAGCCATAAGCCATTTTTTAGCTTTTGATTGCTGAGGTTTGCGTTTTAGTGTGCTGTCTAAATCCATGATACTGAGAAATATAAATAATCATGGAATAGCTAAGGCGAATTTTGTGCCAAAAGCTAAGGTGTTGAAAAGTAATGGCTTTTTGTTTTTTGGAACGTGAGCTTTTCCCATTACTGGGAAAGCGAGTTTTAAAATTGGGAGTGAATGCTTAAATTAGCTTTCTTCGATTTTGCCAACTTGCGAAAGCTGATTAAACAAAATGCCTGCTTGGGTGCGGTTATAAACATTGAGTTTGCGTAAAATCGCTGACACATGTTGTTTGATTGTGGTTTCTTGAATCGACATTTCAAAGGCGATTTGTTTATTCAATAAACCGTCGGCAATCATCGCTAGTACGCGGTATTGCTGCGGAGTTAGTTTTTCGAGGTTACGAGCAAATTCGCTTTGTTCGTCGTTGATCACCACATCGGTTAAATCTACTTCAGGTGGTAACCAAGTGTCGCCGTTGAGTACATGGCTAATTGCTTCACTAATGACATCTAAAGAAGATGACTTTGGAATATAGCCTGCAGCGCCAAGGCTCATCGCTTGTTTGATTATGGCTGGTGTCTCATTGGCAGAGACCATAATCACTAAGATATCAGGGTAATGGTTACGCAGTTGCGAAAGGGCTTGTAGGCCATTTGCACCTGGGATGGTGAGGTCTAAAAATATTAGTTCAATCTCAGGGTGAGCGCTTAACAGTGTAAACAAACCATCAATGTCACTGGTCTCTTTAATATGTTCTTCTGGCACTGATGTCGCGGCAGCTTGACGCAGCGCACTTCTAAATAACGGGTGATCATCGGCGATTATGGTGTTCACAGCTAAAGACATTCCCTCGATTCTCCAATGCGTTATGTTATAAGTGATTTTGCGCTTTGAAACAAGGTTTGCCTGAGGGGAAGTTTCAGACAAACCTTTCTCACACAAGGATTTAGATTCTATTTTAGAAACGGTAACCAACAGTGAAGGCTACAGTGCGAGGGTCGCCGTAGTAACCAATCAGGGTATTATCACCACCTAAACCTGGGGTGTATTTGCTGATATCAGTTGGGTCTGTTGGATCAGGTGCCACGAATTGGTAGCCACCAATCATGTACTCTTCATCCGTTAAGTTTTTACCGTAAAGACCTGCAGTCCAGTGACCATCTGTGCTGTACCAAGTGATACCCATATTAAAGATACCGTAAGCATCTTGCGTTAATAGGCTATCTTCTTCGAATAGCGCGTAGTCGCCTCTGTGGTAGTAGTTACCATTGACAACAAAGTCACCCATTTCTGTGTACATACGGTACGTTGCACCCAGGTTAAAGGTTAAATCAGGTGTGTTTGATACCGTAAAGCGATCTGATTTATCGAATGCTTCACCGGTTTCTGGGTCGTAATCAATTACGTTATCGAAGCTACTATCAATGTAACCCACTGACGCATCAAAGCTGAGTGACTCTGTTGCAACATAGTTTAGTTCAAGCTCAATACCATCTGATGTTGACTCACCAATGTTACCCAAGCGTTGATTTAGATCTGCTGCGCTATCGCCCGGTAATACAGAAATGTATTGACGGTCTTTATGGTCAAGGGTGAATAAAGTGACGTTTGCACGTAAGTTGTTGTTCCACTCACTCTTCATACCGATTTCGAATGAATCAACGATTTCTGGTTTTGCTGCTGGCTCTGCAGTGGTTGCACGTGGGTTGAAAGTACCTGACTTAAAGCCTTGCGCGTAACTAGCAAAGAACATGATGTCACGATTGTACTGGTATTCAACACCTGCACGTGGTGTGAAGCGTGACCATTCTTCTTCATCATCGAGTACTGTTGGAACCAGTTGACCTTCTGGGCGAGTGTAACCTGGTACCCAACCTGATTCTGGATAAACAATGTCAAAGATTAGGCCATTGTTAACCTGTGCTTCTTTTTTGTCTTTGGTGTAACGCGCGCCGAGTGTCATTGACCATTTATCGGTTAAATCAATTGAGCTTTGGATATACGCTGCTTTACTGTTTGAGTTACTACAGCCGCTTACTTCACGAGTCAGACCCGGGGCACCTAAGCTTTGACCTAAGATACCTAAAATAGCCTCAAATTGACCGCAAGATTCACCATCATAGTAGTAAAGGCCCGAAACCAGTTTATAGTTATCGCCTTGATGATTTAGCTGTAACTCATGAGTGGTTTGCTCATCATCGTAAATAGCAGGTACATCGAAAATTTGAATTGACGTGTTATCAAAGTCGATATTCGTTGGTGAGTAGCTCTCACGGCTTGAACCAATATATTTAATGCTAGTGCTGTCAGTCATATCCCAACGAGCAGTTAGGCTATAGCCTTCTAGTTCAACTTTATTCCATGTTGGTAAGCTGGTGTAAGAGTCATACACGCTGTCTGGAACTGGTGCATCAGTAAGAATACTTGGTAGTAAACGGTAACCACCTTTTGCGTTTGATTTGTCTTCTGTTTTATCCCACGCGAAACGGAAGAATAAGTCGTCAGTCGGAGTGTATTCGAGTGTAACGCGTGCTGCTGTTACGTCTTTGTTGTAGTTTTCGCGGTCTTGGTTATCAAGAGCCGATGTTAAAAACTCGCCAAAGCCATCACGGTTAAGCGTCGCAAAACCAAAGCCAACGTAAAGTTTTTCGTCAACAATCGGTAATTGGCCAGTGATTTTTAAATCTTTCTGGTTATAGCTACCTACAGTGCCTTGAATATTTAAGGTAGCATCACCGCTCATTTCTTTGGTGACGTATTTAATGGCACCACCGATGGTATTTTTACCGTAAAGCGTCCCTTGTGGACCACGTAATACTTCGATTTGTTGCACATCAAGAAGGTCAAGCACGGCACCCTGTGGACGAGCAAGATAAACATCATCAATATAAATACCTACGCCTGGCTCATACCCCCAAAGAGGATCTTGCTGACCTACACCACGAATAAACGCGGTAATTGTAGAGTTAGTACCACGGCTTGCTTGCAGGGTGGTATTTGGCGAGAACTGTTGAACTTCGGTCATAACGACGATGCCATTTTCTGCCAGTTCTTCAGCACCCACTGAGGTTACAGCAACAGGAACTTCTTGCAGGTTTTCAACAGTTTTACGTGCTGTTACCTGAATACGTTCAAGTTCACCTTTTTTTGCTGCAGGTTCGGCTTGTTCTGCCGCTTGAGCACTGACACCTGCCAAAGCAAGTGATACAGCCAGAGTAAGTGGCGCGACTTTTGGGTTAAGCTTTATCATGTTGTATTCCTTGTTATTGTTGTCATTAGTCTTATGGCCACTCACATTGATGTTGCCGAAGACTTAATAAGATTTGCCCGTGTCACCTGTCAATTAATGTAGAAGATAGTTGCAGAAATTGAATTAGTACCATAGTGCTATACCCGCCATAGCCCTTTATTTATCAAGCAATTAAGCTATTTTTAAAGCAGATAGTACCTTAGTGTTATGTATTTTTTGAACGCTTAGGGTAAGACTGAAAGCATTATTCCGATGTCACCTCATCTGTGTAATAACAATAATTATAGGAATGTCTATGCTGAGCATGATAGGACTGTTAGGCGGTTTAATACTGCTGATCATTTTAACGCTGCGTGGGGTAAATTTATTTATCGCTGCGCCAATCTGTGCACTGTTAGTTGCACTTAGTAGTGGCATGGCCATTTTCCCTGTATCGGCAGATACAAACTTTATTAACGCCTATATGGATGGCTTTGCTGGCTTCTTAAGCGCATGGTTCTTTATGTTCTTACTAGGTTCTTTATTCGGTAAGTTCATGGAAGACACCGGTGCTGCAGACAGTGTTGCGAGCTACATTGTGGGTAAACTAGGTATGAAGCACGCCGTTCTTGCGGTTGTGATTGCCTGTGCAGTTTTAACCTACGGTGGCGTGAGCGTCTTTATTGTTGCGTTTTCTGTCTATCCAATGGCATTAAGTCTGTTTAAAGATGCAAACTTACCGCGCCGCTTTATTCCAGCAACACTAGCATTTGGTTCGGTGACCTTTACCATGACCTCGGCAGGCTCGCCAGAAATTCAAAACTGGATCCCGGTTAAACACCTTGGTACGTCACCCTATGCGGCTTGGGAAGTGAGCTTAGTGGTGGCTATATTCATGGCGACAGCAGGTTACTTTTGGTTAAACAAGATGATCAAAAAGGCCGTTGCTAACGGCGAGACCTTTGAAGCGCGCGATGATGATCCTGTCATTATTGAGCGTCGTCGTCCGCATCCAATTACGGGTGTGATCCCGCTGATCGTGGTGCTACTTTTATCATTTACGCTACATGATGTGCTACAGCAAACAGCGCTTATTGTTGCCTTACTTGGTGGTGTACTGAGTATTGTGATTATTAACTTCAAGCATTTTCACGATATGGGTAACGCCATTAATGTTGGTACAACCGGCGCTTTAGTGGCAATCGGTAATACCGCTGCTGTGGTTGGCTTTGGCGCTGTGGCGAAAGTATCACCAGCATTTACCGCCGCTGTCGATGTGATGACCCATATGCCGGGGAATGAGTTGGTTGGTGCTGCAGTTGCGGTCAGTGTAATTGCCGGCTTAACTGGCTCTGCTTCTGGCGGGCAAGCCATTGCATTACCACTTGTCGCGCCGGGTTATTTAGATATGGGTGTAAACCCTGAACAACTACACCGTGTAGTGGCAATAAGCTCTGGAGCCCTAGATACCTTGCCGCATAATGGTTATGTGGTCACAACAATACGCGCTATCTGTAAAGAAACGCATCAGCGAGCGTATTGGTCAATGGCTGCTCTGACAGCGGTTATTCCGCTTATCGGTGTCGCATTGGCACTCGGACTCTTTATTTTCTTTTAAGGAACAGCAATGAAAACCAAATTAATAATTTTGCTATGGCTGGTTGTATTTAGTAGCACTGCGTTTGGCGCTGCAAACAAAGCCGACACCATGCTGGTGGAAAAACAGCATTTTACGACAAGAGATTTTACCACTGTGTCTGGTGTGACTTTAGAGCAAGTGGATATTGGCTGGGAAAGCTATGGAAAGCTAAACGCCAATAAAGATAACGTGATTTTAATCACTCACTATTTCTCTGGTACTTCTCATGCTGCAGGTAAATATAAAGCGGATGACGCCCTACCGGGTTATTGGGATGCGATTATCGGCCCAGGTAAAGCTATCGATACGAATAAATATTATGTGATTAGCTCAGATACCCTAGTGAATGCCAACTGGCATGATGAAAATGTCATCACCACAGGCCCTGCGTCAACTAATCCAAAAACAGGTAAACCTTATGGTTTGGATTTCCCTGTGGTTACGATTACTGACTTTGTGAATGTGCAAAAGCGTTTACTCGACAGCCTAGGTATCACTAAATTACATGCTGTGATGGGCGCATCAATGGGCTCATTTCAAGCACTTGAGTGGGCAACACGTTACCCAGATAAAGTAGAGCGTTTAATTCATGTGATTGGCGCTGCAACTATGGATGCATGGACAGTCGCTGCCCTTGAAAAATGGGCGTTACCAATTCGTTTAGATAAAAATTGGCAGCAAGGTAATTACTACGGCAAAGAGCGCCCGCTAGATGGCTTAGCAGCAACCATGCTTAATATTACGCAAGATGCGATGCATCCAATTATTTATAACGCGAGCTTCCCTGACTTTAATGTATTAGATGAAGGCGCATTAAAAGATATTCGTACCTTGCCTAAGTTAAACCAAGTACTCGCTCAGCGCGCAATGGCACGAGCGAAAACGCAAGATGCCAACCATGTACTTTATTTGGTCCGGGCATCACAACTATTTACCGCTGGCATGCAAAGTGATTTAACAACAGCACTTAAAAATGTCTCTGCCAAAACATTATTGCTACCTGCAACGAACGACTTACTGCTTCGCCCTGAAAACATGCGCACCGTGTTTGACACCATGAAAGCGGCAGGTAAAGACGTTGAGATTTCAGAAATTGAAGGGGGTTGGGGACACCTTGATGGCATTTTCTCAATCGCCACGAAAGCGCAGCTTATCAGTGAGTTTTTAGAGGAGTAGCCCGATGAGCAAAACAGTTTTAATTACCGGTGCAGCCAGTGGTATTGGTCTATATGTTGCCCAGCAACTGGCGATGCAAGGTCACACTATTATTGTGACTGATTTAAATCAGCAAGCAGCACAGCAAGCGGCATCAGGCATTGTTGAGCAAGGTGGTAGCGCCGAAGGGTATGCACTTAATGTGGCAGACAGTGATGCAATTGAGCAGTTTTTCACTGAGCTTAATCAGCCAATTGATGTACTTATTAATAATGCGGGTATTCAGCACGTGGCAAAGCTTGAAGATTTTCCGGCTGATAAGTGGCAGTTCTTACAGCAAGTTATGCTCGTTGGCCCGGCGATGATGACCAAGGCAGTACTCCCTCGCATGCGTGAGCAAGATTTTGGTCGTATCATTAATATTGGCTCAATTCATGCGATGGTGGCGTCTAAATATAAGTCTGCTTATATCGCTGCAAAACATGGCTTAATCGGCTTTGCTAAAACCATGGCACTCGAAACGGGTGATGCCAACATCACGATTAATACTGTGTGCCCAGCCTATGTAAAAACACCGCTTGTGGAGCAACAAATTGCCTCGCAAGCCAAAGAGCATGGCATTTCAGAGCAACAAGTGATCGACACAATTATGTTAGCACCGATGCCGAAAAAAGCATTTATCGGCTTAGATGAGATCCTGCATACCGTTAGCTTTTTAATGGCCGATGCAGCACGCAATATTACCGCCCAAGCAATCGCCATTGATGGCGGTTGGACTGCACAGTAGGAGGAGCCAATGGCAGGTTTTGATAAAGTAGTTACAAGTTACAGCGAAGCGATGGCTGGTCTTGAAGATGGCATGACAGTGATAGCCGGTGGTTTTGGCTTATGCGGTATTCCTGAAGGCTTAATTGCGCAAATTAAACGTCAAGGCACCCGTGATTTAACCGTGGTATCGAATAACTGTGGTGTTGATGGTTTTGGTTTAGGAGTGCTACTTGAAGACAAGCAAATCAGCAAGATGGTTGCCTCTTACGTTGGTGAAAACGCGCTATTTGAGCAGCAACTATTAAATGGTGAACTTGAAGTTGAGCTCACACCGCAAGGCACTTTAGCTGAAAAAATGCGTGCTGGTGGTGCGGGTATTCCAGCATTTTATACCGCAACGGGTGTCGGTACACCGGTGGCTGACGGTAAAGAAACTCGCAATATTAATGGTCGCGATTATTTATTAGAGCCAAGCATTACTGGCGACTTTGCGATAGTTAAAGCGTGGAAAGCAGATCGCTACGGTAACTGCATTTATCGTCATACGGCGATGAACTTTAATCCGATGGCAGCAACCGCAGGCAAAATTACGGTTCTTGAAGTTGAAGAAATTGTTGAGCCAGGGGAGCTAGAGCCAAGCCAAATTCACACGCCGGGTATCTATATTGACCGAGTGATTAAAGGTGAATTTGAAAAGCGCATCGAGAAAGTTACCACTAAGCAAGAGAATCAATAAGGAGCACGCTGATGGCATTATCACGAGAGCAAATCGCTAAACGCGTGGCGATGGAACTACAGGATGGTTACTACGTTAACTTAGGTATAGGTATTCCAACCTTGGTTGCTAATTATGTCCCTGATGGCATCGAAGTGATGCTGCAATCTGAAAATGGTTTACTCGGTATGGGGCCATACCCAAGTGCAGACCAAGTTGATGCCGATATGATCAACGCAGGTAAAGAAACGGTCACCGCTGCAACGGGGGCGGCTATATTTAGCTCCGCAGAAAGCTTTGCCATGATCCGCGGCGGCCACGTTGATTTAACCGTGCTGGGTGCGTTTGAAGTAGACCAAAACGGCAACATAGCCAGTTGGATGATCCCGAAAAAGTTGGTTAAAGGAATGGGCGGTGCGATGGATTTAGTAGCCGGTGCTAAAAACATTATTTGTACCATGACCCATGCCAACAAGCATGGTGAATCAAAACTGCTGACCGAATGTAGTTTGCCGTTAACGGGCGTTGGTTGTATCAATAAAGTGATCACCGATTTGGCACTTTTAGAAATTAAAGACGGTGCATTTCATTTATTAGAGCGTGCGCCAGGTGTCTCGGTTGATGAGATTATTGCTAAGACACAGGGCAAACTTATTGTCTCTGGTGACGTTCCTGAGATGACTTTTAGCTAGTTTGCGACTTTTAAGCAGCTAATTTGCCTAGATTTTATACTAACCCCCAGTAATGCGCTTTTTGTTCATGAGTTTTATGAACAAAAAGCCATTTATCTCCATCAATGCAACTTACCCCCTAAACATTTCGTTAATCTATCGTTAACACTATGCTCCAAACCAGATCGCCGTTTGCAGTAGGCCGATCAACGACAACAAATAACTATAATCTGGTGTGGAGTAATTCATGAAAGCAAGTAACACACAGCTCGCTTTAGCCGTTGCAGCGGCGTTAGCAAGTACATCAGCATTCGCACAAAGCGACACTGAACAACTACAGCAACAACTCGATGCACTTCAAAAAGAAGTGGATTCATTAAAAACATCTAGCGGCTTCAACCTAGAATTTGGTGGTCGCGTGCAACTTGATTACAACTATTTCGACGGTGCTTACAATGCCGACAATGATGGCGCTGGAGGCAGCGACTTCTTCCCACGTCGTATTCGTACTTATGTTGAAAGTGAACATGGCAACTGGGATCACAAATTACTACTCGAATTTTCTGAAGGCACGGCTGAAATCGTGTTAGCGCGGGTACGTTATGCATTCGACAACGGCTTAAAAGTAAAAGCCGGTAAAATCCGTGAAGACATGTCGCTCAATGCGCTAACCAGTTCTAAACACATTAATACTATTGAGCGTAGCACCCTTGCTAACACCTTCTCGCCTTTCTTCCGTTGGGGTATCTCGGCTTATCAATACTTTAAAGATTCAGGCTTACGTTACGCCGTGGGTGTTTACAAAAACGATGCGTTTGGTGCATCGGGCCATGACGAAGATGACAAACTGACATTGGCTGTAACAGGTCGCTTAACCTGGTCAAGTGCAGCGCCGGGTGATGTGATTCATTTAGGTGCTTGGCACTCTTATCGTGATATGGGCGACAATGATTTAAGCGCTCGTTTTGCCCGTGGTGAAGTGCGTGAAACCAATGTTCGCTTAGTGGATTACGCAGTCGGTGGTGAAACCGCAGCGCTAAATAGCATGTCACAAAGCGGTCTTGAATTTGCCTACCAAGCAAATGCATTCACTCTAGAGGCTGAATATGCCAGCCGTTACCTTGATACGGTCGATAGTAGTAACGAACTTGATGGTGAGCGTTTTGATGGCTTTCATGTCTCGGCAAGTTACTTCTTAGGCGGTGAGCAGCGCCGTTACAAAGCAGGTTCAGCGCTATTTGTACAACCAAAAGGGATTAAAGATGCATGGGAGCTGGTTGCACGTGTGTCACAAATGAATGCTAGCAGCAAACAGCAAGGTACTGACGTAACCACTTATACATTAGGCACATCATATTACCTAAGCAGCGATATCAAATTTATGGGCAACCTGATTTACAGCGATGTTGATGGTGCCGGTGCTTCTACGCTGGTAGGTGATGAAGATTCAGGTATGGGCATCAGTGCTCGTATGCAGTACTTATTTTAGGAGTCGTGCATTATGACTATGTTTAAATCATTAAAAAGATCTGTTTTAGCAGCTTCATTATTAGTAGCCAGCCCACTGGCATTAGCAAACTTACACTTTTTGGTACCGGGTGGCCCAGGCGGCGGTTGGGATACCACAGCACGTGGTGTCGGTGAAGCAATGGTAAAAGCGGGCATTGAAGATAATGCATCGTTTCAGAATATGTCGGGCGGCGGCGGTGGCCGTGCAATTGCATACCTGATTGAGTCGGGCACTAAAAAAGGCGATATGTTGATGGTTAACTCAACGCCTATCGTTCTGCGTGCATTATCAGGCAAAATTCCTTACAGCTATCGCGATTTAACGCCAGTTGCCAGCATGATTGCTGATTATGGTGCATTTGTTGTGCGCAATGACTCGCCATTTAAAACATGGCAAGACGTTATTGATGCAATGAAAAAAGACCCAGGCTCTGTAAAAGTAGCAGGTGGCTCTGCGCGCGGCAGCATGGATCACTTAGTGGCTGCACAAGCGGTTAAAGCGGCGGGTCTTGATGGTCGTCGATTACGTTACATTCCTTATGATGCCGGTGGTAAAGCGAAAGCTGGTTTACTGTCGGGTGAGGTCAACTTACTTTCAACAGGCTTAAGTGAGGCACTCGAAGTCGCTAATGGTGGTCAGGCACGTATTTTAGCGGTGACTTCTGCAGATAAATTGCCAGATTACCCAGCAATTCCAACCTTAAAGTCGCTAGGTTACGACATGGAGTTCGTAAACTGGCGCGGCTTTTTTGCAACCCCAGATTTACCAGCAGACAAACTTGCCGAGTACACAGAAAAGCTACGTAAGTTGCAACAAACCCCTGAATGGGAAGCGGTTCGTGCCCGCAATGGTTGGCTAAATCTATTTCAAGAAAAAGAAGCGTTTATTAAATCGCTTGAGCAGCAAGAAGCGCAATTACGCGTTGTAATGAAAGAGCTTGGTTTTATCCGAGGCTAAGGTTAGACGATGTTAAACCGTGAACTAATTGGACCAAGTTTATTCTTGGTCCTCTTTACCCTCTACGCCCTTGTGGCTTGGCAAATTCCACTTATGCCATTTGAAGAATACGAAAGCGTTACTTCTGCAACCTTACCAAAAGTGTATGCAGTATTTGGTATCGTGGTGTGTGTACTTTCGATTGGTGCCAACTTATTAAAGCAAGCGCCTGCAGAAAAAGCAGAGCTACTCAGTAAGGGCAACTTACTACGTACCTTTGCATTGTTGGTTTTAATGGTTGCTTATAGCGCCATGCTTGAACCGTTCGGCTTTTTAATTGCCACCAGTGCATTTTTAATTACGGGCTTTTTTATCATGGGCGAACGCCGTAAGGCAGTGTTGTTGTTTGCTTCAGTGCCTGTGGCCGTGGTTTTTTGGTTTTTAATGACACAAGTACTGGGCATTTACTTAGTACCTGGCAATCTGTGGAGTTAAGTTATGCTTGATGGAATTATGTTAGGTTTGTCGACCGTACTCGACTGGAACAACTTGTTATATGTGATCGTAGGCTGCTTTGTTGGCACGTTCATTGGTATGCTACCAGGCCTTGGTCCAATTACTGCGATTGCGTTGATGATCCCGATCACTTACAGCATCGGTGCTGATTCGGGCATGATTTTAATGGCCGGTGTTTACTATGGGGCTATATTCGGTGGCTCTACTTCTTCTATTTTGATTAATGCGCCGGGTGTGGCGGGTACGGTAGCGTCATCGTTTGATGGCTACCCGCTAGCAAAGCAGGGTAAGGCAGGTAAAGCCCTTGCGATTGCGGCTTATTCATCCTTTATAGGCGGGACGATTGGCGCCATTTTATTGATGGTGGCTGCGCCATTATTAGCGAAAGTGTCATTAAGTTTTCAGTCGCCTGATTATGTTGTACTGATGTTTTTAGGCTTAACGGCTATCGCTGCGTTCTCTAATAAAGGACAATTTTTAAAAGCCATGATGATGACGGTATTTGGTTTGATGCTGGCAACGGTAGGTATTGATCCCTCTTCAGGTACCGAGCGCTTTACTTTTGGCCAAGCTGATTTATTAGATGGTATTAGCTTTTTATTAGTAGCAATGGCAACGTTTGCGTTGGCTGAGGCGTTGATTAATGTGGCACGCCCTGAAGCTGAACCAGATAAAAAAATTGATGATCCTGATACGCCAAAAATTGGCTCAACAAAACTGACTAAAGAAGAAGTAAAAGACATGGCTCCTGTGGTTGGGCGCTCATCTTTACTTGGTTTTATAGTCGGTGTGTTACCGGGCGCAGGGGCAACCATTGCTAGCTTTATGGCCTATGCCACTGAGCGTAACCTTGCTCCAAAGGCACTGAAAGATAAATTTGGTAAGGGCTCAATGCGTGGCTTAGCCGCACCCGAGTCTGCTAATAATGCTGCCTGTACGGGCTCATTTGTACCATTACTGACTTTAGGTATTCCAGGCTCTGGTACAACAGCGATCATGCTAGGTGCATTAATTGCTTACGGTATTCAGCCGGGCCCTATGTTAATGCAAGAAAACCCAAGCGTGTTTTGGGCTGTCATTGTCAGTATGTACTTTGGCAATATTGTACTGCTGATTTTGAATCTGCCGTTGATCCCATATTTCGCTAAAGTGTTGGCAATGCCTAAATCTGTGCTGACAGTGATGATTTTATTCTTCAGCTTAATTGGTGTGTATTTAGTGTCATTTAACACCTTTGATTTATTTATGATGGTGGGCTTTGCGCTGGTGGCCTTGGTGCTTCGATTGTTAGCTTTCCCGATGGCGCCTTTATTACTTGGCTTTATCCTCGGTGATATGATTGAGCGAAACTTCCGCCGTGCCATGATGATTTCAGATGGTTCACTAAGCTTTTTATGGGACCGCCCATTAACACTGAGTATTTTTGTGATTTCGATCTTAGTGTTGTTGTTCCCACTGAAAGACTATATTGTCCAACGTCGTAAAGAAAAAGCAGCTACGCAAGCAGAGCAACATGCGTAGAACAAGGCACTGATATGAGATACACCAATAAGCTAAACCCATTTCAGCATGTGGTTAAAAAACCCAAGCGCTTAGAAACGCGACTCATTATTTGGGTTACCGGTCTATGTGTTTTACAGGCTGTATTGTTTGGCGCATTGGTGTATCAGATCACCGCAGAAAGCTTACATAACCACATGGGTGATAAAGCGCTTGCGCTCGCAACCAGTATTGCCTCACGGGATGACGTGCAAAATGCATTGCAAACCAAGCAAGGGCTTGATGAGTTAAATACGCAAATAGAGCATATTCGTGAACTCACCGCAGCTAGCTTTATCGTGATTGGCGATAAGAATACCCGCCGCATTGTTCACCCAGATCCCGACAAGCTAGGTAAGCCGATGGTGGGTGGTGATAGTAAAGCGGCGCTGCGTGGTGAGCGGTATGTGTCAATTGCAAAAGGGAGTTTGGGTGAGTCTATTCGTGGCAAAGTCCCTGTGCTCTCAGAGCGAGGCGAAGTCATCGGCTTGGTATCGGTTGGCTTTTTAGTGCAATCAATTGAACCGCTTATTCGTGCTCGCAGTGCTGAAATTATGCTTTGGGGTTTGTTGTTAGTAGGTTTAAGTATTTTGGCCGCGGTGTATATTGGTCAACGGGTTCGTAATGCTATTTTTGGGTTACAGCCTGACGAAATAGCACGGTTGTTCTCTGAGCAAGATGCTATTTTGAATACTGTTCGTAGCGGCATTATCGCCCTCGATCCTGAAGGTAATGTACGTAACTTAAATCAACGTGCCTGCGAAATCCTCGGTAAACCGACCAGCTGTATTCATCAACCACTTAAACTTGCAGACTTACTTCCTGAACATAGCGAGTTTTTAATGCATAACCAACAGCGTCCGATTGTTGGTTTTGAATTATTTGCCGCCGATAAACGCATTGTGTTGTCGCGATATGCATTGCAAGTGCAAGGTCAGGCTGATGGTATTTTGTTGAGTATGCGCCCTGCGGATGAACTTGAATATTTATCGCAGCAATTAACCAAAGTGCAAGCCTTTGCTGAGTTATTACGAGTGCAAACGCATGATTACTCGAATAAGCTAAACTTAATTGGTGCGTTAATTCAGATGGGGCAAACGGATCAGGCGATTGAGTTAATTGGTCAAGAAAGTAAAGGCTCGCAAGCGCAGATCCATCATTTGCTCGAAAGGATCCAAGATCCGGTACTAGCAGGTTTATTGGTTGGTAAATACCATAAAGCCCGTGAATTAAACGTGATACTTGAGCTTAATCCAGATAGCTTATTAGGATCGATCACCCGTAAAGATATGCTTGAACGGGTTGTCTCGATACTTGGCAATTTGATTGATAACGCAATTGAAGCTGCTATTCGAGCTAGCGATACACGTACCCCTAAAGTTCGTGTTACGGTTGATGAAACCAGTAAAACATTATTGTTTGATGTTGAAGACAGCGGCTTTGGTTTAGGCGATGACAAGGATGTGATATTCACACCACAATACAGTTCTAAGTCAGGGGCAGAGCATGGTATTGGCCTTTATTTAGTTAAAACCAACTTAGATTCGTGTCGTGGTAGTTTAGAAATAGGTGAGTCTGATCTGATGGGAGCACGTTTAAGTGTCTACATTCCAAAATAATAAAAAATGATCAGCCTATAAATAAAAGGTAAAGAACATGACTTACTCAGTTGTCATTGTTGAAGACGAAGTAGAAGTAGCCCAATTATTGGCGCAATACTTATTACTTCCTCATGGCGTTGCTGGCCAACAAGGGGCGCGGCAAACACTGCGTCAGGGGCAATATCAGGTTGTGGGTATTGCAGGCAATCTTGCCACTGCGAAAGCGCTATTATCGGCGATTAATGCCGATTTAATTTTGCTCGATATTCATTTGCCCGATGGCAATGGTCTTGATTTACTTAATGAATTACGCCGCGAAGAAATGAAAAGCGAAGTAATGCTATTAACCGCAGCAAAAGAAGTAGAAACACTGGAAAAAGCCATGCAACTTGGTGCCTGTGACTTCTTAGTAAAACCATTAATGCTAAATCGTTTAGATCAAGCGTTGGCGCGATTCGAAGCAAGGCAACAATGTTTGTCAGATGCCGATGAAGTAACCCAATCTATGGTCGATACTTTATTTGGATCGCAAGAACAGTTAAAAGCCCCAGTCAGGTTGCCAAAAGGGGTGGATCAGCTTACTTTACAAAAGATCTTAAAAGCTTTTAAAGCGAATATTGGCACGGCTTTTACTGCTCAGCAAATGGGTGATTTAGTCGGCGTAAGCCGCTCAACAGCCCGTCGTTACCTAGAATACTTGCTTGAAGCTGAGCAAGTCAGTGCTGATCAGAGCTATGGAAGTATCGGGCGACCTGAGCGCTGTTATAAAATGACAAGTAGCTAATCGCATCATTTAATAGCCAAATCAGTGCTAAATTAGCGATTTTAGTAGCATAAACTCATTGTTCGGCACGTTAAAAAGTGCCGCTTATCCTGAGCATAGAAAAATTTTATAAAATTGATTGCATTTTAAGCGACTTCGATGGTGATGTTCGCTTTAAGTAATGCTATACTCCCGCCGAATAATTTTTCGACTTTATTAAGAGTAAAATAATGGCAGATTTATCGAAGTACAGAAATATTGGTATTTTCGCCCACGTTGACGCGGGTAAAACTACCACCACTGAGCGTATCCTTAAGCTTACGGGTAAAATTCATAAGACTGGTGAGGTACACGACGGTGAGTCTACTACTGACTTCATGGAACAAGAAGCTGAGCGCGGTATTACAATCCAATCAGCAGCTGTAACTTGTGAGTGGAAAGGCCACCGCTTAAACGTTATCGATACTCCGGGACACGTTGACTTTACAGTAGAAGTATACCGTTCACTTAAAGTACTAGACGGTGGTATCGGTGTATTCTGTGGTTCTGGTGGTGTTGAGCCGCAGTCAGAAACTAACTGGCGTTATGCGAACGAATCAGAAGTTGCACGTGTAATCTTCGTAAACAAATTAGACCGTATGGGTGCTGATTTTTACCGCGTTGTAGGTCAAGTTGAGAAAGTACTAGGTGCTAACCCACTAGTTATGACTTTACCAATCGGTATCGAAGACCAATTCACTGGTGTTGTAGACGTACTTGAGAAAAAAGCATACGTTTGGGACGAGACTGGTCTTCCTGAAAACTACGAAGTACAAGACGTTCCAGCTGACATGGTAGACAAAGTTGACGAATACCATGAGATGCTTGTTGAGTCTGCTGTTGAGCAAGACGAAGACCTAATGATGGCTTACATGGAAGGTGAAGAGCCTTCACTAGAAGACATCAAACGTTGTATCCGTAAAGGTACTCGTGATCTTGCGTTCTTCCCAACATACTGTGGTTCTGCATTCAAAAACAAAGGTATGCAGTTAGTATTAGACGCGGTTGTAGATTACCTACCTTCGCCTACAGAAGTTGACCCACAACCTCTAACTGATCCTGAAACAGGTGAGCCTACTGGTGAAGTAGCAACTGTTTCTGCAGATGAGCCACTTAAAGCGTTAGCGTTCAAAATCATGGACGACCGTTTCGGTGCACTTACGTTCATCCGTATCTACGCTGGTCGCATGAAGAAAGGTGACACAATCCTTAACTCAGCAACTGGTAAAACAGAGCGTATCGGCCGTATGGTTGAGATGCAAGCTGACGAGCGTAACGAACTTACTGAAGCACAAGCGGGTGACATCATCGCTGTTGTTGGTATGAAGAACGTTCAAACTGGTCACACTCTTTGTGATCCTAAGCATGAATGTACACTTGAAGCGATGATCTTCCCTGATCCAGTAATCTCAATCGCTGTTGCTCCTAAAGACAAAGGCGGTAACGAGAAGATGGGTATCGCGATCGGTAAAATGGTTGCAGAAGATCCTTCATTCCAAGTTGAAACTGACGAAGATTCAGGCGAAACCATCCTTAAAGGTATGGGTGAGCTTCACTTAGATATCAAAGTAGATATCCTTAAGCGTACTTACGGCGTAGACCTAGTTGTTGGTCAACCTCAGGTTGCTTACCGTGAAACTATCACGAAAGAAATCGAAGATAGCTACACGCATAAGAAACAATCTGGTGGTTCTGGTCAATTCGGTAAGATCGATTACCGCATCAAGCCAGGCGAGCAAAACTCAGGTTTCACGTTCTCTTCATCAGTTGTTGGTGGTAACGTACCTAAAGAATTCTGGCCTGCAGTTGAGAAAGGCTTCGCATCAATGATGCAAGAAGGTGTTCTAGCTGGCTTCCCAGTATTAGACGTTGAAGTTGAACTTTTCGACGGTGCTTTCCACGCAGTTGACTCATCAGCAATCGCGTTCGAAATCGCTGCTAAAGGCGCTTTCCGTCAGTCTATCCCTAAAGCGGGTGCACAACTTCTTGAGCCAATCATGAAAGTTGATGTATTCACTCCGGAAGACAACGTAGGTGACGTAATCGGTGACCTTAACCGTCGTCGTGGTATGATCAAAGACCAAGAAGCTGGCGCAATGGGCGTTCGCATCAAGGGTGATGTACCACTTTCTGAAATGTTCGGTTACATCGGCCACTTACGTACTATCACTTCTGGTCGTGGTCAGTTCTCTATGGAGTTCTCACACTACGCACCATGTCCTGCAAACGTTGCTGAAACAGTAATCGCTGCAGAAAAAGAGAAAAAAGCTGCTAAGTAATTAGCCTCTTAACTTCTTTTAAAAAAACCCGCACATGCTGCGGGTTTTTTATTACCTAAAAATCGTAAATATATTGTCGTAATTTTTTCGATTACAAAGTAATCATTTCTTTCCTTTGTATGTTAATTAACCATTCAGCTTTGAGTTATTAATGTACCGGTACAGGTATCGCACTTTTAAAGTATTTTCTAAATAGCTAATACGATTTAAGTGCTGCTGCTCTTAAATTGTACGATTTTAATACAAATTTCATTTTCAAGAAATATATAAGGTTATTAGTAAGTTGTAAGCTAATTACTTTGTTCTAGTAAAAAAGTGCTTTTTTGTACCTTGTGTACCTTTTTTAGTCTATGTAAAATGGCGCCCGAATGATTTTTTAATCATTTTGTATTAAACGTCTGCTTATTAAATATTACAACTATAGAAATATACTCATGAAAACGATTAAGTTAAGTCCTAATTGGACTCTACAGGGAAGCAAGATAGCACTGGCTATTCTTGTTGCATTAAGCGTTACTTTGCTAGGAGCATCAATTTTGATGCTATTGTTGCCTGTTCTGCTATTTATTACTCTATTAAATTTTTTAGAATTGCGCTTCTTACACTGTTACAAGGCGGGGATTTGTTATTCGCGAGGATTAGGTAAGCGTTACATCAACGCTGAAGATATTGTCACTGTTGAATTTAACCCAATGGCATTCATCACAGTATTTAAAATTACCTTAGCGAATGGTAAAACACACCAGTTTATGAACTGGCAGATTGATGAGCAGCAACAGATTGACATTGCTAAGCTCTATAAGTCAAAAGCAGGTTGTGCCATAAAGCCTAATCTGCAATGTAAAGCCTAATACTAGCAAGCCTCAATAATGCTAAATTAAGTGAACTGAAATAAAAAGGCCGCGAAATGCGGCCTTATTTATATATAGCGTCGTTTATTTTTTCATACGACGACGAAGTGCAAACGGTAAAGCAAGTAAGCTTAACCAAGCAAATGAACCAGAATCATCATCTTTTGACTCTTCTTCTGTTTCTTCTTCAACTTCTTCAGCTACATCTTCTACTTCATCATCAGCTTCATCGTTTGTGATGTTGATGTATAGCAGTTGTGCTTCTGATAGATTACCAGCGCTATCTTCTGCACGGATCATCAGCGTAAGCTTGTCTTCTTCTTCGAAGTCTAGCTCTTTAGCCACTGTGATTTCACCTGCAGCACTGATTGCAATTGCATCAGCATGCTCACCTTCAATGCTAAAGCTTACTACTGGGGTGTAATCAGCATCACCATCAGAGAAAACTAGTTGGCCAATCACAGCGCCAATTTCACTATTTTCTACGATTTCGAATGATTGACTCGCTTCGATTACTGGTGCCTGCTCTGCAGGAATAGGCTCTGCAGATTGAATATCAACAATTACTGGGTCGTGATCAGATGCGCGGTATGCATTGTCAGCGTATAGGCTAGCTTGTTGTGTCGATGACTTATACTCAAGGTTGTAGTCTAGGCTAATTGGCTCATCGGCATTGATATGCCAATCCGTAGCAGCAACAACTTTAGCTAGCATAGATTCAGAGACTAGTGCGTGGTCAAGGCTACCAATGCGGCCAGAGAAGCTATAAGAGTAACCTAATGTGTCGCCATCTAGTTCAGCAACCGCACTCTTCAGACCTTTATCTGCAAATGCACGAATAGGATCTTCCATCGCATAAGAGTTCATATCACCGACTAGGATGATATCTTCATCTTCAACTTCAGTTGGGTAAGTTGCTAACCAATCAGCATATGCATTTGCACCCGCAACACGGATTTCATTCCAACATGCTTGACCATCGCCTAAGTCAGCATTATTACCTTCAGCGCTACCACAGCCGCCTTTAGATTTTAGGTGGGCAACGGCAACAGTGAAGATTTCTTCGCTTTCAAGAGATTGGAAGCTTTGTGCAATTGGCGGGCGATTACTGTAATCGAAAGGTTCTACTGTAGTATGAGCAGCCTTACCAACTTCAGATACTTTATTTGAGCGATAAATCAGTGCTGTAGTGATTGCATCAGTACCAATTTGGTCAACACCGAAATCAACAAATGCGTAGGTATTTTCTGCATCTTCATCATTAAGTGCAGATACTAGGCTAGCAATAGCGCTATTTTCACCGAAACCGTCATTTTCGATTTCCATTAAGCCAATAACATCAGCGTTAATAGCTGTAATTGCACTAACTAATTTAGCTTCTTGGCGAATCAGCTCTTCTTCGCTATCTGCACCACGGCTAGTAGGGAAGCCTGCGCCTTGGCCATCACCATTGAAATAGTTTAAGACGTTGAAGCTTGCTACACGTAGGTCTGCATCTTCGTTAAGCTCTGGTGCATCTGTACGAGGGTTAGTCGCAGTGAACTCAGGTTGTACTGTAGGGTGAATACGGTAACGGTTGAAGCTGTAACCCATTACACCAGTAATCGTATTAACAGTATCGCCTAAACGTAACGTGTTATAGGCATCAAGGCCGGTACCTGGGTAGGCAATAGGATCAAGGTTTTGCTTTGTTGAACCATCGTCGATTAAGATTTGTTTTTTTAGGTTTTCAGCTTCAACAGCATTTGCTGCATCACCTGGTAGCGCAACTTGAGTACCTTGGTATAAACGCTCAGTACCTAAGTCAACTTCACCATAGCGACCAAGACCGTAGTTGTTATTAACGACTAAAGGTTGATCTATAGTTACTAACATACCTTCGTAAGCTTCAAGGTCTGCCACGTCAGTAACTGGTAAAGAAATAGCGGTTGCGTCAGTAGATAAACCTGTCGCACAGATCTCAACTTGGCTAACATCGCCTAGTTGTGTTGCGCTGTAGTATTCAGCCACGCTACCTTTAACGCGCACATGGTCACCAACAGCAACGTCGGTATCTGCGAAATAAACGAATACACCTTCAGAAGTAAGTGGGTTTTCATCAATATCAGCAGCAAGTGAGCTAATGAAGAAGCCTTTTAGTTGATCATCACCTTGGAAGTCAGCTGTAACAACACCTTCAACTTCTACTTCAGTGTCGATAAGCGGGCTGTCGCCGCCTTCACCTTGAATTGCGCTGATTAAGGTTTTTTCTGCACCACACTCAAGAGGATTAACTGGCTCTGATTCAGGCGTTGGCTCTGTGCTCTCACCATATTGACCTATATTGCTGAAATCGTCTTGGTCGAATTGCTCCCACTCATCGCTTGGATTAAACGCTGAGGTTGCATCAGTACGGCCTGAAGTGATTGTAGCTTTACGGCGAAGTGTTTTATTTTGTGTTGATACGCCGCCTTCATCCCATGCTGAGCCTGGATCTACGCCCAGTTGACCAAAGCTATCAACAATTGCACCGTCTTTAGTTAGCACCAATGCGTCATCACCGTTGAAATAAGTGATTGTTGATTCAGTGTCCGCGTTGGCTTTTAACTCATCTGCAGAGCTTGCATTAACAATAACGTAAGTTGCGTTTGCTGCAAGAGTACCGGTTAAAGCTAAGCTGTTATTCGGGTCTGCTAGATCGCCGTTACCATTTGAGTATAAAGAGATGGTGTAACCGTCAAGCGATAGCTCAGCACCAGAAGTGTTGTAAAGCTCTACCGCTTTATTGTTAGAGCTTCCTTCAACGTATTCAGAGATGATTAGGTTGGCAGAAGCAGGTGCGCTCAGGCTTGCAATCACAAGCGCGAGCGGCGTTAATTTTGTATTTATCATTATTTTTCCCGTGTATGTATTATAAAAGTCCCAATATGGGACACAGTACTTTAAGAAAAATCTATGACAAATTAAATACAAAATGTTAATAAAATAGGAATAATTACCAATTTTTAGAACATTTACTTTAGATTAGTTATTTTTTAACCAAATAGCTGCTTGTTTTGCAAAATAAGTCAGGATGCCATCGGCGCCAGCACGTTTAAATGCTAGTAATGATTCCATGATTATTGCTTCTTCTGCAAGCCAGCCGTTATCAATGGCTGCTTTATGCATGGCATATTCACCACTTACTTGGTAAGCAAAAGTGGGTACACCAAACTCATCTTTTACGCGGCGTACTACATCTAAATAAGGCATACCTGGTTTTACCATCACCATGTCTGCACCTTCTTGCAGATCGAGGGCTACTTCACGAATTGCTTCATCAGAGTTCGCAGGGTCCATTTGATAGGTCTTTTTGTCGGCACCTTTTAAGTTGCCTGCAGAACCTACCGCATCACGGAATGGGCCATAATAGCTAGAGGCGTATTTAGCAGAATAAGCCATGATACGAGTGTGGATATGGCCTTCGGCTTCGAGTGCTTCACGAATTGCACCAATACGTCCATCCATCATGTCTGATGGTGCAACTACATCCGCACCCGCTTCGGCATGCGATAGCGCTTGTTTAACTAAAATTTCAGTTGTTACATCGTTAATCACATAACCGTCTTCATCGATAATGCCGTCTTGACCATGAACGGTGAATGGGTCAAGTGCCACATCAGTGATCACACCTAGTGTAGGAAAAGCTTCTTTAAGCGCGCGGACAGTGCGTTGTGCTAATGCATCTGGGTTATAGGCTTCTTCAGCAAGTAGAGATTTTTTATCGCTCGGTGTTACCGGGAAAATAGCCACTGCAGGAACACCTAATTCAACAAGCTCTTTTGCTTCTTCAAGTAGTAAGTCGATAGAAAGACGCTCAATGCCAGGCATAGACTCAATAGCTTCGCGGCGGTTTTTACCTTCTAACACAAATACAGGAAAAATAAGGTCATTAACAGTTAGTTGGTTTTCAGCCATTAGGCGACGAGAGAAGTCATCACGACGCATGCGGCGCATACGTGTATAAGGGAAAAGGTCGAGTCCTGATTGGGCCATGCTTTGTATACTCCTAGTCTGGTAGAGGATAACTCACTACGCGATTTCGACCTGTTTGCTTGGCATGATATAAGGCTTTGTCGGCATAGTCAGTGAATAAACTTGGGTTATTAATGTCTTCAGCAATTGCGCTGTAAACACCTGCACTCAAAGTAAATTTAATCGTTGTTCCGGCAACTATTATATCAGTATTTTGGGCTGCTTTGCGTATTTGTTCGGCAATTTCTAATGCACCTGTCAGTGGCGTATTAGGCAACAGCACGACAAATTCTTCGCCTCCGTAGCGCGCCACTTCATCAAGAGGTCGTTTCAGGTGCTGTTTAATGACATCGGCAGCTGATTGAATGGTTTGATCACCGGTTAAATGACCGTAGGTGTCATTAATTACTTTGAAATGGTCAATATCTAACATGATGATGGCTAAAGGTGTTTGTTCACGTCGCGAGCGACGAATATCCATTAGTAGCTTTTTATCGAAGTAACGGCGGTTCTTGGTTTTTGTCAGCGCGTCTTCCATATTGAGTTGTTCAAGCTCTCGGTTTTTCTCTTCAAGCTCGCGTAATGTCACTTGTAACTCAAAGGTACGCTCCTCGATATTCGCTTCAAGGTCTTGGCGAGCTTGTTCTTGCAGTTCAAGGCGCTCGCGCATTAAAGTATCTTTAGCTTTGCTCTCAGCTAAGGCATTTTGTTGTGCTGCAACTTCAGCATCGCGCTGCATCAAAAACAGTTTTATAACTGCATAGCTTAAACTTAAGCTACAAACCAAAAAGCAAATAAAGGTAAGTGACAGCACTCCGATATTTAAATTAAACGGGTTAAATACCCCAAGTGCGCTGTAAATAATGGCGCAGAAGAAAGCGAATAGGGCGATTAGAAAAGCGCTACAAGGCTGTTTATACTCACGGTTAAACTGCTTTAGAGCAATACTTGCAAAGATGATAAGCACCACAGGTAAACTTAATAAGCAAAGTGTAATTGCAATATGAATTGGTAAGAGCCACATTATTACGGTGACAAGCACTACGACCCACGCTAGCCAATACTGAAAGCGATTTAAGCGAGATTTGGTAAAGCCGAATATATAGCCTTGCAAGGGCACAAATAACGCACCACAAATGAAAAATAGGCTCGGTATGGTGAGTTGTTGAAACGATGAACCGCTCGGTTGTAAGTAACGATAACCATAGCCATAAAGGTAGGCTAGCGACAACCAAAGTAAGGTAAGTAATAACCCAGTGTAGGCGAAATAGCGGCGTCTAGAAAAGCCATAAAGTACTAAATTAGTGAGTGCGAGCGATAAAATAAAACCGACTAATAAGCCGTACAATAAATTGAACTTACTTTTATGTTTTAGATATTCAGAGGGGCTCCAAAGGCTTAGAGGTACTCTTAGGCCACCGTTGTTTTTAATTTTTAGGTAGATTTCGGAATGACTGGCTTTTGGAATGGTTAATGAGGCTAGCAGCGATTCATTTTTAATTTGCCGACTAGCTAAAGGAACGGCGTCACCTATTTTGGTGTTAAATAACACATGCCCACCTTGCAGATGAAAGACGCTTACTTCATCGAGTAAAGGGTTATCTATCGATAATATAAGCGGTACATCATTTAATGAGGTGTTTTTTATCGATAGCTTGAGCCACAGAGGCTTTAAAGTCATGCCTAGATTTAAGGTTTCACCTCGGTTTTTCAGCCATTTTACATTAGCATTGCTAAATGCTTGTTGTTGAGTAATAGGATCAAGGGTGTACTCAACATTTAGCGTATGTTGAGACTTAAATTGTGAGCTAACAATAAGTGGGTTAGCCAATAAATAAGGAGTAAATAAAAAAACGAAGAGTACGCCACAAAGTGACCATAGGCGCTTCATCTTAACCCTTTATGGAAAATAATTGCTGAAAGTTTAGTGTAGTTTGTTTTGCCACTTCAGTAAATTCACAGCCTTTTAAATCAGCAATTTGCTGACACACATAAGGAAGGTTCTGAGGTTCATTGCGACGAGACTTCGGTCTTGGTCTAATATTTCTTGGCATTAAAAAAGGCGCATCAGTCTCGATTAACAAGCGTTCTAAAGGGATTGATGGCACTAAGGCTTGTAATTGCTCACCGCGGCGTTCATCGCAGACCCAACCCGTAACACCGATATAAAGCCCCATTGCTAGGTAACTTTGGAGCGCTTTTTCATCCCCCGTAAAACAGTGCAATACGCCTCGTACTTTGAAGTCACTTAAAATTGCGAGCATATCTTCACTAGCATCTCGCTCATGCAAGTAAACTGGCATATTCAGCTGCTCAGCAAGCTGCAGTTGGCGTCTAAAAACGCTACGCTGAACGTCCCGAGGAGAAAAGTCACGATTGTAATCGAGGCCACATTCACCAATAGCAACTACTTCATGGTTTTGGCTAAGCGTTGTTAAGTGTTCTTCAAGGTGTTCGTCGGCGGTTTTTGCATCATGAGGGTGAATTCCTGCAGTGCAAAATTGCTTAAATTGTTTGGCGAGGTTAAGAGAGGCTTGGCTACTTTGCAGATCGCAGCCAATAAGAAGCAGCTGCGTTACATTTGCCTCAGCGGCACGTTGTAACACAGCTTCATGAATATCATCAAATTGATGATTGCTTAAGTTGACGCCAGCATCAACCAGCGAAATGCTCATTAGTTAGTGCGCTTAACACGAATCGAACGGTTTTGGCCTTCAACTTTTAAAAGGAAAGAATTGAAAACGCCACGTTCAATAACCACAACATCTTGTTTTTTTAGACGTAAGCTATCAGAGCCAACTTGACGCCATTGTTGACCATTATCAAGTTCGATGATGAGTTCACCGTAAGGGGCTTTTTTCACGCTTTTTACACTGGCGCTAATTTGGTCATCGTTTACTTTAGCAACTTCTTTATGCTCTAAACCAAAGTCTTCATTTTTTGTTCTTACGATTTGTTCGTTTGTAGCTCCTGCTGCGGCAACAGGCGCTGGGGAAGCAGCTGCAGCTGAGCTTGCAACAGGTTGTTCAATTTGTTTTTTTGTCGCAGGCTTTGATAGTGATTTACCTGCCATCACGTTGTCGTAACAAAGTAAGCGGTTAAAATCATTTTCAACAAAAGTACACGCTTGTAGTGCTTGTAAGTTAACTTCGTTTGCTTGTGCAGTGCCAGTAATCGTTAACAGTGCAACGAATGGAATGAGTTGTTTTTTCATTTATTCCTCTGATTCCTGTTGAGGTTTGGCGGTATAAAATGCAGCCAAAATTAAACCTAATTCAAATAATAACAGCATGGGTAATGCTAGTAATGTTTGTGACAGTACATCAGGAGGTGTTAAAAACATGGCAACCACAAATACACCTACCACGATATAAGGTCGTTTTTCTTTTAAACTTTTTGTTGTTGTTGCGCCACTCCAGCATAACAGCATGATTGCAACAGGTATTTCAAAGGCAATACCAAAAGCAAAAAAGAGCTTTAAAGCAAAACTTAAGTAGCTACTAATATCAGGCGCTAATGTCATCATATCAGGGCCAGTGTTAGTGAAAAACCCTAAAATAATAGGTAACACCACAAAGTAGCAAAATGCGATACCACTATAAAATAGCAAGATGCTAGAGGCCAAAATTGGCATTAGCATACGCTTTTCATGTTGATACAAGCCAGGTGCTATAAAGCTCCAAACTTGGTGTAGTATCATAGGAATAGCAGCAAATAACGCCACAAATAAGGTGAGTTTAAACGGTGCAAAAAAAGGTGCCGTTACATCCGTTGCGATCATGGTGGCAGTGCTAGGCAAGTTTGCAATAAGTGGTGCTGCAACAAAGCTATATATATCGTTGGCAAAGTACACCAAGGCGATAAATATTAGCAAAATGCTTAACAAAGCTTTCATGAGTCGATTTCGTAACTCAATTAAGTGGCCAACAAAGCCTGTGTGAGCTTGCTCGGTCATAGTTTACTATTCATCATCATTGTTATTGACCACAAAAGCAGAGATTAAATTCACTTTTTTTCGTCATTATTGTTACTTTCTGCTTTTTCAGGCGTGTCTTTTTTGTAACTGTGGGTGACTGACTGAGCAGCCTTTTGAAGTTCGTTTACAGAGTCTTGCAGATCTGGAGATAGTTCTTGCAAGTTTTGTTGCTCTGCTTTTTTTAAGTTTTCGTGAAGCTCATGGATACGGAGTTCTTCGTTCACTTCTGCTTTCACTGAGTTGGCGACTGACTTTAAGGTTTTTACCCAGCGGCTAACCGTGCGAATTGCCACAGGCAAGCGCTCTGGGCCTAATACAATTAGACCCACGATCAGTACGACAACAAGTTCCCACATCCCCATGTTGATTAAGCCTTATGGTCGTCTTTGCTTTTCTCTACGGTTTCTTTGTTTTGCGTGTTAGAAGCTTGGTCTATTTGCTCGCTTTTAGCGCTAGCTTGGTCATCATCAGACACGGCTTTTTTAAAGCCTTTTACTGCGCTACCTAAATCACCGCCGATGCCACGAAGTTTTTTTGTGCCAAATAACAACACGATGATCGCCAAAATAATGATTAATTGCCAAATACTGATACCACCAAAACCCATGGGTTACTCCGTTTTTTCAAATTTATCGAATAGACTTGTCTCGATTATACTCACCAAAACATAAATAGCACTTAGTTTATGCGCTACGCCATGCTGCAATAAAGCCTGCTACAGCAAAGCCTGCGGTAATTGCACTGGCAACTAAGTCATGCTGCAAATAACATAAGCCTGAAACAATCAAGCAGCTGCCAGCAAAGATGCTAAGTAACAAAGGTTTAGCAGATTGCGGCGCTGGCAATTGTACAGGTTGTTGTTGACGCTTTAAGTTTTGATAAATTAAATCAGGTAATTCAGGCATTTTTTCTGCCCAAAATGGCAAGTTCGCATACATTTTTTTCATTACTGCAAGCGGACCAACTTGTTCTTTGACCCAATCTTCTAGAAAAGGTTTAGCTGTTTTCCATAAATCAAGCTGCGGATACAGTTGTCTGCCAAGGCCTTCAACATACAACAGCGTCTTTTGCAGTAATACTAATTGCGGTTGAACTTGCATATTAAAGCGACGAGCCGTATTAAACAGGTTGACTAACACATGGCCAAACGAGATTTCGGCCAGTGGTTTATTGAAAATTGGCTCACACACAGTACGAATGGCAAATTCAAACTCTTCAATGCTGGTATCGGCGGGTACCCAGCCAGAATCAACGTGTAGCTGTGCTACTTGGCGGTAATCACGATTGAAAAAGGCAATAAAGTTTTCTGCTAAATAGCGCTTATCTTCACGATTAAGGGTGCCAACAATACCGCAATCAATACCTATGTATTTGGGGTTATGAGGGTTTTCACGAGAAACGAAGATATTACCTGGGTGCATATCAGCGTGGAAGAAGCTATCACGGAATACTTGTGTGAAAAATACTTCAACACCGCGCTCAGCTAGCAGCTGCATATTGGTATTTTGTGCCAGCAATGCTTCGGTATCTGATACCGGAATACCGTAAATGCGCTCCATTACTAATACGTTACTGCGGCTGTAGTCGCTGTAAACAAAAGGAATGTAGAGCGAATCTGAGTCTTCAAAGTTACGGCGTAGCTGAATCGCATTCGCCCCTTCACGCATTAAGTCGAGCTCATCGAGCAAGGTTTTTTTGTACTCGTTTACTACCTCAATAGGGCGTAAACGTTTCGCTTCTTTTAATAACTTAGCCACTAAGCGTGCGACTTTTTGCATTAGCATTAAGTCGGCATCAATTTGCTCTTTAATGTTAGGGCGAATGACCTTAATCACTACATCTTGTGGTGCGCCATGCTCATCAATTAAGGTTGCCGTGTGAACTTGTGCAATCGAGGCTGATGCTAAAGGTGTTTGCGAAAAATCACTAAACAATTCACTAATATCATTAATACCCAGCGCTTTTTCAATAAGCTGCTGGGCAAGTTCACCTTCAAAAGGTTCAACCTGATCTTGTAGTAGTGCAAGCTCTAATGCGACATCATGAGGGAGTAAATCACGGCGTGTTGAAAGCATTTGGCCAAACTTGATCCATACAGGGCCAAGCTCTTGCAGAGCAAGTCGTAAGCGCATACCTGCAGGTTTATCTTTATGTTGGTTGCGTAACCAAAATAAGCTGCCACGGGCGAGTTTGGCAAACCAAGGCACTCGTTTACGTGGAATTAATTCGTCTAAGCCATAGCTCAGTAGGGTTTTAGTGATGTAATAAAGACGAGCAGACGACACACAAGTTCCTTAGCGCATTAGCGAGACTGTAACAGCGCGTTAATTCGCATCTCTAATTGAGATACTTGGCTTTTTAATTGGCGGTTTTGCTGTTTAAATTCAGCAAGCTCAAGAGGGTGTATGGTCACTGCTAACTCATCTTGGCAAAGCGTTGTTAAGGTGTTTTCTAACTTACTTTTTGTTTGTGAACCACGACGCTTTAAAGCTTGAATAGAGAGCCACAACTGTTGTGCTGGGGCATCGCCAATGTACCGAGAAAAATGTTCTGGCCAATCAATATCAAGCTCAGCAAAGGCATTGCTAAAGCCTTGCGCAAGATTTAAATCGCCTTGTAAGTCGAGCTTATCTTGGCGAATGAGTTGCGTGAGCATTGATGGATCTTTAAGCGCCAACAAGGTGTCGATATCGGCGCTGATCATGCAATCAAAACTACGCTCTTGCGTACTGTATAAGTGAATTTGCTCGTCGCTGTAAACACACAAAATTGACTGTTGCCAATCACGTATCTCAATCAACAGCTGTTTATCAGCAATTGCTGCAAGCTTACCCTTTAACTGAGGGTCTAACTGCAGCAGTTGATTAATGATTCGTTCGACTAGTGATAACAGAGCGTTTGCTAACATCGCGTTACCTACTTAATTTACAGAATTTTTAGTATTTAAAACCACGGTGAAGGGCAACAATACCGCCAGTAAGGTTTTGATAACTGGTTTGTTCAAAACCAGCATCTTCCATCATGCCTTTTAATGTTTCTTGATCTGGATGCATACGGATTGATTCAGCAAGATATTGATAAGACTCGCCATCATTCGCAACCAGCTCACCCATCTTAGGTAAGATATTAAATGAGTAGAAATCGTAGGCTTTGCTTAATACTTCTTGTTCTGGTTTTGAGAACTCAAGCACGAGTAAACGGCCACCTGGCTTAAGAATACGATACATTGAACGCAGAGCTTTATCTTTATCGGTCACGTTACGAAGACCAAAGGCAATCGTAATTAAGTCGAAGCTGTTATCAGGAAATGGCAATGCTTCTGCATTCATTTGAACATATTCGATATTGCCAACACGACCTAGGTTACGCAGTTTCTCACGGCCAACTTTCAGCATCGAAGAGTTAATATCGCCTAAGATAACCTGACCGGTTTCACCCACTAGCTGACTAAATTTAGCGGTTAAATCACCTGTACCGCCGGCAAGATCTAATACATAGTGACCTTTGCGAACACCTGAACTTGCAATAGTTTGGCGTTTCCATAAACGATGAATACCGAACGACATAAGATCATTCATTACGTCATACTTTGCAGCGACTGAGTGGAATACATCTGCAACCATTGATGCTTTGTCGTTTTCAGCAACGGTTTTATAGCCAAAATGCGTGGTCTTTTCTTGATTCTCGTTCATGATTAATCTCTATCGTGGCAATAAAGACTAGTGTACTTGATTGTAGCTGTGGGGTGCAATTTGATTATAACTAAATCATCAGATTAGCGTGGCTTTTCATGACTTAGCGCAGTTTTAAACTTTATTGGCCGGCAATAAAACTACTTTGCCCTAGCGACTTGGCTTTAGCGGCTGCTAAAGAGGCTTTACGGGCTAAACTGTTAAAGTCGCCATCGCCTTCATGTTTAGCGATGCCTAGGGCTAGGGTGATAGCTGGAAGTTTGGTGCCATTTTTTGAGCTGACAAAGCGCAGCTTTTCTACACCATTTCGTACTTTTTCGGCAATTAAGTTGGCAGTTTCAGGCTCTATATCAGCAAGTAGGATGGTAAATTCATCTTTACTTGTGCGCCCAGGTAAACCGCTTTCTTGTACGTATTTTTGCACTTGCTTGGCGACTTTACTCAAAATAACTTCACCAATGACATCGCCATAGTTTTCAATAAAATGGTTTAAGTTCTCAATGTGAATAGAGATAGCACAAACCGCTTTATTTTGGCCGACCCAGAGCTGGGTTTGTTGATTCAAGTAATGGCGCTTGTATAAGCCGGTTTGTTGGTCGGTAATGTGTTGTTTGCGTAATTGAGTGAGCTGTTTTTGGGTTTTTTCTTGCAGCGATTTGGCTTTTGCTATTTCTTGCTTAAATTGACGGTGTTGATTGAGCAGCACTTCTGATTGCTTACCGAGCATTTTTAATGCGTGACGCGTTTGCTCAATATTGTTTTCATCGATTGAATGCACACAGTCACTAACTTGATCAGCAAAGCGCACAATATTTTGTTCGTTATTGCTAGCATTACGTGAAAGAGTGTTAATAACGGAATCAACGTTGCGAACAATGGCGGTTTTCATTTTATGGCCTTGCTCTATAAAATCGAAATAAAGCTGTTCTACATAGACACAATCGATGGTTTTTCTTTGTGCGATGGCACGGTCAATAGCGGCGTTAAGTTTTGGGTTAGACTGACTGACGTAGGTGTAAACAACTTGGTAGTTAAGTGGTGACGGCGGTAATGCATGATGTTCTAAAAAGATACATACCTTTGTCATTTTTTCTTGAGCAATAGCCATGGGATCATGGAACATCATTTTTCAATACCACTAAATACGCATATCAACCAATTAATCATCTCTTCCGTAAAGTTTATTTGCTTCCAAGCATAAATACCGAGTCTACAGTAATCTGTAATCAGTCTATTTAAAAGCAAAATCGCTAATTTTGGAACTTAAATTTGTTTCGTTTGTGTCTATTAGCTGATTTTCTCAACAACTTTAACAAGTGTAATTAAAAATTGCTTAAACCTTGCTCATTCTTATTTACACAACGCTGTTAATTTGAGCGTATTTAACCTGAGCTTGGTCGCATTTGCTTGGGTTTTAGCCAGTGCTGCGCTACTTTAGCGATACTGATTAAAACTAAAAAGAATGCTATGAAACAAACACTGTCGCGAACTTTAAACCGCTCTGTTATTGCGGTTGCTTTAGCTTGTACTTTAAGCGCTTGCCAAGTCACAAATATTGATGCTGATCAGCAATTTACTCAAGTAGCCGAAAATATTGTTAATTACCGCCAAAGCATCAGCCCATATGGTAAAGAAAATGGCGTTGATGGTTATTTATTAGAAAATCTATCGGCTGAATTTTTAGAACAAAAATACAAGAAGAATACTGAGCTACTTGCCGAGCTAGACGCTATCGACCGTGATAAGTTATCGGAAGAAAACCGCATTAACCTGACTATTTTGCGTGGCCAAGTGCAAAATAGTGTCGATGAATATGTGTTTAATGCGCATTATATGCCGCTGACATCTGAGTATGGCTTCCATTCTAGCCTATCATTTATGATATCAAGCTCAGATTACACAAAACCACAAGATTACCAGCTATATCTTGCTAAATTACAACAAATTCCCCGCTATTTTTCGCAAAATATCGGCTGGATGCGTAAAGGTCTTGAAGTGGGTTTAACTCAACCAAAGGCTGTTTTAGAGGGCTATCAAGACTCAATCACGGCTTATATTGTTGATGATGCGACACAGTCTGAATTTTACAAACCATTTTTAAATAACACGGCAGGTTTAAGTGATAGCGAGTTTGCAGCGCTACAAAAGCAAGCGCAAACCATTATCAAAGAACAAGTTATTCCGGCATATCAAGGTTACTTAACTTTCTTTAACAATGAGTATCAACCGGGTGCACGTACAGATATTGGTATTTCAAGTACGCCGAATGGCAAAGCGTTTTACGAAAATCGCGCTAAGTACTACACCACCACAGATATGACGCCAAAAGAAATCCATGAGCTAGGTTTACAAGAAGTGGCGCGTATTCGCGCAGAAATGGAAAAAATTATTGAGAAAGTAGGCTTTGAAGGCTCGTTTGCTGATTTTGTGCACTTTTTACGTACTGATCCGCAATTTTACGCAAAAACACCAAAAGATTTACTAAAAGAAGCGTCTTACATCGCCAAGAAAATGGATGCGCAGTTACCTAAGTTATTCCACACCTTGCCAAGAATGCCGTACGGTGTTGCACCGGTGCCAGAGAGTATTGCCCCCAAATATACAACCGGCCGTTACTCAGGTTCTCGCCGTGATGATCAAGCGGGTTATTACTGGGTTAATACCTATGCGTTAGATAAGCGCCCGTTGTATGTTCTTGAAGCATTAACTTTACACGAAGCTGTACCAGGGCATCATTTACAAATCTCGCTAAATGCTGAACTTGAGTCATTACCAAGCTATCGCCGTAATGCATATTTGTCGGCATTTGGTGAAGGTTGGGGCTTATATTCGGAGTTTTTAGGTATCGAAGCGGGCTTTTATCAAGACCCATACAGTGATTTTGGTCGTTTAACCTATGAAATGTGGCGTGCAGCACGTTTAGTGGTTGATACAGGTATGCATATGTATGGCTGGAGCCGCGAACGCGCAATGAAGTTTATGAGCGAAAACACCGCGCTTTCATTACATAACGTGAAGACCGAAACCGACCGTTATATTTCATGGCCTGCACAAGCGTTGTCATACAAAATTGGTGAGCTAACAATTAAACGTTTACGCCACGAAGCTGAGCAAGCACTTGGTCAAGATTTCGATATTCGCGAATTCCACCATCAAATATTACGTCATGGCTCAGTGCCAATGTCAGTGCTTGAAGAGCAAATTCAACTTTATATTAAAGCTGAATTAGCCAAACGAGCAGCATAGCGGCATAAAAGAAACGAAAAGGCGTGATTTACATCACGCCTTTTTTGTTTATTGCACGTAATATAAACACCTTATATGCTTTGAAGGATGTCATTTCACAAAGGGGCCTTGGATGAGTGATTTTATAATTTTTAGTATCGATGTTTTTGCCAGCTTGTTTATTTTTGCACTCGGCATAGGCTTGCTGGTGATTGTGTGCTTTTACATTAGTGATGTGACGCAATCTAAGCAGGCGATTCGCCGTAATTACCCGGTGATCGGCCGCTTTCGTTATTTTTTTGAACGCCAAGGTGAATTCTTCAGACAATACTTTTTTGCCATGGATAGGGAAGAGCTACCATTTAATCGTGCTGAGCGAAGCTGGGTTTACCGCGCTGCGAAAAATGTTGACCGCACTACGGCCTTTGGTTCAACCCAAAGCCTTGAAGCAACGGGAACGGTGATGTTTATGAACTGTGCGTTCCCAACCTTAGATGAAGATGCACTCGACCCGAGCGAAGTCACGTTAGGGCCTTATTGCCAAGCTCCTTATACAACAAACTCGTTATTTAATATTTCTGGCATGAGCTTTGGTGCCTTATCTAAGCCAGCAGTGCGCGCACTATCGCGAGGTGCAAAGTTAGCAGGCTGTTGGATGAATACCGGTGAAGGAGGGCTCAGCCCTTACCACCTTGAAGGTGGTGCAGATATTGTGTTTCAGATTGGCACGGCAAAATATGGTGTACGAGATGAGCACGGTAAATTAAGCACCGAAAAACTCAAAGCGATTGCTGATCACGAACAAGTTAAAATGTTCGAAATTAAAATGAGTCAAGGTGCTAAACCCGGTAAAGGGGGTATGTTACCAGGGCGCAAAGTGACCGCTGAAATTGCAAAAATTCGGGGTATTCCCGAAGGGCATGACTCGATTAGTCCAAATGGTCATCAAGAAATTAAATGCCCAGCAGATTTACTCGATATGATTGAAACGGTACGCAGTACCACAGGTAAGCCAACCGGTTTTAAAGCGGTGATTGGTGAATACACTTGGCTCGAGACCTTGTTCAGTGAAATTAATAATCGTGGTATTGAATCAGCGCCTGATTTCATCACTATTGATAGTGCCGACGGCGGTACGGGCGCAGCTCCTCAACCCTTGATGGATTCAGTTGGTTTACCGCTACGAGAGAGCCTGCCTTTGGTTGTTGATCTGCTAAAAAAACATGGTCTCAGAGAACGAGTGAAAGTGATTGCATCAGGTAAGCTAATCGTACCGTCAAAAGTGGCTTGGGCACTTGCATTGGGTGCTGATTTTATTGTGTCGGCGCGTGGTCATATGTTTTCGCTTGGTTGTATTCAGGCTCTACAATGTAATAAAGATACCTGCCCGACCGGTATTACGACTCATAATGAACGCTTACAGCGAGGCCTCGATGTGACCGATAAGGCACAACGTGTCGCCAATTATAATAAGTTTATTCATTATGGTGCAGGGCTGATTGCTCATTCATGTGGTGTATCAAGTGCCCGCGAGTTAGCTCGCCAGCATGTGCGAGTGGTACAAGAAAATGGTTTATCAGAGCCGCTCGATAAAATGTATGAGCACTACAATAAATAATCTTGTTGAATAATTAAAAGGCGCATTGAGCGCCTTTTTACTTTTTGACTATTAGTTTAATAAACTGATTAATAAAGAAAAGAATTCATCTTTATTGTTACAGCTTGTGGCATTGAGCATCAGTTGCTCGCCGAGTACGAGCGTTTGCTGTTGTACTGCTAAACGAGCTTGTGCATCTTCAATACCGTCTATATCTGCAACATGGGCTAAACCAATAGTACGGCGAATAAGTTCAGCGCCACAGTAACCAATTGCATCACGCAATACGTGTTGTAAGTAATCTTCGATAAAGGCGCGGTTTGCAAAGCTAATATCAGTTGCTTCGCTGCTTGCTAGGTTTAACCAATGTTGCTCAAATTGGCTATAACAGTCTTGTAAGCAGGTTAATAAATGGGTTTGATACTGGCGGCGTTTTGCTTGCTCTGTAATGCGGGCGTTTTGGGCACAGTAATTTAGAAGCAAGTTACCCATAAATGAGCCGATATCAAAGCCAACAGGGCCAAAAAAGCCAAACTCAGGGTCGATCATTTTAGTTGTTTTGCTATCAACAAAAATGCTGCCACTGTGCATATCGCCATGCAATAAAGTTTGTGGGCAAGATAAAAATTTAGCTTTTAATTTGGCCGCGGCCAGTTTTAAACCATCATTATTTCGAATACTTTCGACGTGTTCATTAAGCTCAGCAGGGAAATTATTGCGCTCATGCTCAATGTAAGGATCAGTAAAGAATAAGTCTTCTGTGATCTTACATAAATCAGGATTAATAAATTGACTGACTTTGGCTTTTTTATCTTCAGCAGATAAGTAAAAGTCTGAGTTATAAAAGCCTGTACGGCTTAAGTAGAGCGCAACGTGGCTGGCCAATAATGGAAATTGCTCTGCGTTGATTTGTGCACCACGTAAAATTTGTAACTCACCTAAATCTTCTAACACGGTTAATGCCAGCTCGACATCGTGATGCAATATCGCCACGGTATGCTCTGGGCACAACTTACCATGATTAATCAATACTTCGGCTTCGACTCTTGCGCGGTCTAACGATAATGGCCATGACTCACCTACGCAGCGGGCATAAGGGAGTGCTTGCTTTAGAATTACACTGTTGTTGTGCTGATCAGCAACCCGAAAAACTAAGTTTAAGTTTCCGTCTCCAAACTCGTATGCAGTCAGTGTTGCATCAGCAGGGAAGACTGAAATTAGTTCACTTTTAACAAGTTCTTTAATGTAATCAACAGCATGCTCTGCATTAAAGGCAGTGTATTTAGCCATGGCTCTATCTCGTAATACAATTAACTTTGAGCATTCTATACCTATAACCGTTTAGATGTCCATACATCTAGCTTGTTAGTTGTCAAAACTGATGTAAAATAACTATTCACTTAAATTAGTTATTCATTAGTTATTCGGATTCAGTATGCAAGATCTCATCGCCAGCAGTATTAAATATCAGCAAGGTACGCTAACCGTGCTTGATCAGTATTTATTGCCACATCAACAGCATTGGCATGTATGTAACGATGTTGAAACGATGAAAGATTTGATTTTGACTTTGAAAATCCGGGGAGCGCCTTTAATCGGCTTAGGTGCTAGCTTATTGGTTGCACACCTAGCCGAGCAGGGCATGAGTCAATCAGCACTTGCGGTTGCTATAGATGAACTAGAAGCAACACGCCCAACAGCGGTAAACCTTATGCACTGCATGGCCAAGTTACGTGCAGCGCTTGCAGAGACTGATTATGTTGCAGCTGTTGTCGCAACTGCTGAGCAGTTATTTAAAGAAGATATTGCCCTTTGCGATAGCATGGCAGAACGTGGTGCGGCTTTGGTAAATAAGGGAGATAACATTTTAACGCACTGTAATACTGGTGCGTTAGCGACTGCGGGTGTCGGCACTGCATTAGGTGTGATTTATAAAGCGCAGCAACGCCATGGTGATATTCATGTTTGGGTTGATGAGACACGACCGTTACTGCAAGGCGGCCGCTTAACAGCTTTTGAGCTTGAGCGTTGGCAAATCCCTTATACTTTGATTTGCGATAACATGGCAGCCAGTTTAATGGCTGTGGGCAAAGTAGATAAAATATTTGTAGGGGCAGACCGTATTGCTGCAAACGGTGATTTTGCCAATAAAGTCGGCACTTATAATCTCGCTGTGTTAGCGGATTTCCATAACATTCCATTTTATGTCGTTGCACCACTTACGACACTTGATACACAAACGTTGTGTGGTGCAGATATCGAAATTGAGCAACGCAGTCCTAATGAAGTGCGCGGTGTTAGTGGTAGTTTTGGTGAAGCGATGTGGGCACCGACTAACGCGAAGGTTTATAACCCGGCATTTGATGTGACACCGGCGAGCCTAGTCACAGGTTGGGTGCTCGATAGCGGCGTTTATAACCAGTCCGATATCGAGCAAGGTATTCTAAAACAGTTAAAGTCGTAAATTACTCTGCGCTTTTTTTAGTGTAGAGCTCAATGCTATTTTGATTGTTGGCAGTTAAGAAGGTCACTGCCAGCTTGTCGTTTTTAGCATTAAGGCGCGATATATAGTGAGAAGGCTTCATTTGAAGTACTGACTCAACGCCCTGCATTGTGGCTAAATTAATGCTGAAAACTTCAGTATCAGTGGCGATATACAAACTATGTAGGTTACTTGCCATCGACACAATAGAAGGCTTTAACTCAGTTAGTTTGTCTGGTGTAGTCAGCTCACTATAGGTGTTGTTATCGCTGTCTAAAAGCAGGTATTTATCGTATTTAGAATGCACAATCAGCTGTGTATCGTCATACCATGCAATAGCTAGGGGTGTATCTATAGTGCTTTTAATCACTTCATCGCTGTTGGTGTGAAGAATCATTATTTGATTTAGCTGATTGCTAAGATCGGTATATAGCACGGCAATCTTGTTACCCCTTATAGCTGCCAGCTTGGTACTACCAGGAAGTGTCCAGTGCTTAATTTCTGAGAAATCAGCAGCATTTAATAATGTTAATTGCTGATCGGCTTTATTAAAGCTAACAAGTCGGCTACTGTCACTATTTGCTGCAATTACTGAACTATCTTCACCAATTTTGCCAGTGATATTGATGTATTGGTTTGCTTTTCTGAGCCAGTGTTGTCGTTCTGAAAACTCAAAGTCAGAGAAGTACACATCATTATTAGCTAATGCGACTAAGTCGTCTTCATGCTTATTCGCTGTGGCGATATAACTCATTGTTTTTGAATTAAGGTCAAAGACTGCGGCATCTTTATCGTGAAGGTCAGTACTGATCAACACACTTTCTTTGCTTAAAGGGTAAGCATAATTTGCTCGTTTTACCGGCGCTGTTATAGCGGGTTGTCGACTCATACTATCAAAAGAGAATGATTCAATAGTTGATGTGCCGCGGCTATACCAAATTAGTGAGTTGGTCTGCTCATCATATGTGGCTACCCATGCACGGTAATCGTTGGTAGTTAAAAGCTTTAGCGAGCTGCCATCTAAATTCGCCATGTATATCTCTACTTGGCCAACATTATGGCGCTCAAAGATGATGCGGCTCGGGTTTTTTATAGTTGTTAAAATAAAGTCCCCAGTGCCAGTGATATTGGGTGTGGTGATGCGAATTTCTTCACCGGTTTTTAAATCTTGTGCATATAAAGCATATAAATGAGTTAAGCCACGGTAATTATTACGCCTTGAAATTGCGACATCACCCACTTCAATGTACTGACTTGGCTGAGAATTAAGCAAAGATTGGTTGATACGTGGCTTTATTAACGCTTCACTTGATAACAGGTTGCTTGCTTGCCAAGTGATGCAATCGCTGTAGTCTTTGTTTTCACAAGAGCCGTAAAATAATCGCTCTCCATCCTCAGACCAACCCTGTAAAAAGATATTGCCAGAGGCAATCACGTATTCTTTTTTAGTGGTTAGGTCGACGACAAAAAGACTTTGACCATCATTTTCTAGAATATAAGCAAGCTTAGTTTTGTCATGGCTTAGCATTAAACGATAGTGAGAGCCTTTATGCCATGAAATGGTTTCAGCTTGCAGGTCTAAAAATGGCGCTTCGTTTTGTACTTCATCATTTGCTTTAGGCTGTTGTGAAAATAACCAAATAGCAGTAATCAATAAACCAAGCACTAACGCTGCAAAAGGCCATGGCCAGCGTGAAGAATGCACTTTTTGTTCATTAATGGCCGTAGGTTTAACTTGAGTATCAGCGTCTTTATCTACTGTTATTACATTTTCTGTTTTAAGCGGCTCAGTACTCACAGTGTGATCAAGAGGCTTAACTTCAATAAATAGACTATAACCTTTGCGATAATGGGTTTTAATGGTTTGCCCGGGCTGTTTTTCTGATTTAAGAGTTTTTCTTAGTTCAGAGATGGCACGGTTAATGGCATTGTCATCAACAAAGCTTTGTTGCCAAATATTCTCAACCAGCTCTTGGCGAGTGATAATGCGATCATTATGCTCAATAAAGAAACACAGTAATTTAAATAATAAAGGTTCTAGTTCACGCTTATGAGTGCCATCGCTGATGGTTTGCTGCTGAGTGTTAAGTTGCCACTCACCCACATAAATAACGGTATCGCGTAAGGGTGAAAATGCCGACCCCATGTTTAGTCCTTTAGCAAATAATTAGTACTTATTAATGGGGAGGATAATAGCAGCTTTTGTTCTTAATTTGGGTCTTTTTGTTTTATATTTGTAAATTAAAGGCTGTTTTTTGCAACATATAGCCAAGCTTGGTTGTTACATTGGAATGTTTCTGCAATTCGCTGATAATCATCTACTTCGTAAGTATCTGCCTGAGCAAGCTCTTGTTCGGTGATTAAATAAATAGTGCCATTAACAATATCAGTTTGTTTGCCTGTTTTGATTAAAGCCGGGTGAAAGCGTTGACCACTACTTTTAAGTACGGCTTCGTCGGTGATCTCGACTTCACCAATGACATACCCAGTTAGCGTAGCAGGTTGACCTTCGAGCAAACGCCCGAAGGTATCAAGCTGAACCTGCGGGTACTGTAAGGTACCGTACGAGAATAGTTTTTCCATGTTAGTCCAGCAGTGGGAAGTTGGTAGCAATAGTTGACTCAGTACTTTTAGCGACCCAACCTTCGGTATTATTGAATAAGCGAATTGCTGTGAATTCAGGGTCGCTGCCCATATCAAACCAATGTGGTGTGAGTTCTGGTACTGAAATTAGGTCGCCTTGTTGGCAAAGCACTTGATACACTTTGTCGCCTAAGTGTAAGCAGAATAAACCTTGGCCTTTCACAAAAAAACGAACTTCATCTTCGCTATGTGTATGTTCAAACAAGAACTTACCGCGTAGTTCGCTGGCATTTGGATTACCCTTAGCAAGCGAAATAACATCCACTGTTTGATAGCCCCCTTCAGCTTTTAAGCGCTCTATATCTTTAGCATAAGCAGTTAAAATTGCGTCATGGCTGGTATCTTGGTCAATCTGTGCCGTTGCTTGCCATTGCTCAAAGCGAACGCCAACTGTTTTTAGTTCATTGGCAATCGCACTTAAGTCTTCACTATGAAACAGTATGTCGTTTGCGTTGTTATCGTTATAAATAGTTAATTGGCTCATGCTAAAAGCTCCGCACTAAATTCCGAAAAGTCGTTGATATATGGGTGAGCATCGCTTACTGCTTGGCCATCGCGAACAAGGTGTAAAGTGCCAAGACCAGCAGCTTTGGCAGCATCAAGCTCTGCTTCCACATCACTTAAAAACAGCACTTCTGCAGCTTCAAAAGGCAAGGCTGCAATAATATTTTCATAAGAGCTCTGCTGTTGTTTTGCGCCAACTTTGGTGTCGAAGTAATCACTGAATAACGGTCTAACATCACCATAATCAGAAAACTCAAAAATCAGGTGCTGCGCTTTTACTGAGCCTGATGAGTAGACATATAAACTTTTACCAGCTTGTTTTTGGGCTTGTAAAAAGTCATAAGCATCAGGGTAAAGGTGGCCAGTAAAGTCACCATTTTCGTAGCCTGTTTGCCAAATTAACCCTTGTAACTGCTTAAGTGGGGTAATTTTTTGATCCGTTTCAATCCAATGAATTAAATGGCTAATAACCGTGTCGATATCGGCTTCTGGTTGTTCAATATGTGCTTTAACGGCCTCAATTTGGGCTGCTACTTCTGGGTCACTTTGATGTGACTTCACAAACTCAGGTAATTGCCCTGCCGCGTAAGGAAATAATACGTCTTTAACAAAAGAAATGCGGGTAATTGTGCCTTCAATATCGGTTAAAATCGCTTTGATCATGGCTGAACTCCAGCTTGAATACCTTCTAGTTTTAGGCGCTCAAGCTCACAGCTAAATAGAAACTCTAAGCCTTCTAAATGGCGAAGTACTTCTTTGATATCTCGACCAACGACATATAAACCATGGCCACGAATTAATACAGCATGCTCAATAGGCGTGTGAAGGTGATGATCACTGACCAGTAAGCTTAAACGGTCAATGTCTTGGTCATTATCAAAAATAGGAATAGTTAAGGTATCTAAGTGCGATTTGACACCGCTTAAAGATTTTTGCATTTCGTAGCCATGCAAATTGATAGCGTGGCCTTTGATCACGCGAGATAACACGGTTGCCGCAACAGAATGAGTGTGCAAAACAAATTTAGCTGATGGGATCAGCTTATACATATTTAAATGTAGCTCAGTTTCAGCTGATGGATTGCCAGAGCCTTTAGTACGATTACCTTCATGATCAAATTCAATAAATGCATGAGTGCCGAGTTGACCTTTATCGAAGCCACTTGCTGTGACGACATAACCGCTTGCAGTGCGGGCTGAAAAGTTACCACCAGTAGCAGGGACCCAGCCACGTTGGCTTACCCATTTACCAGCTTCAATTAGTTCTGAAATAGCGGTATTGTTATGCATATATTCCTCGACATTCTAAAAGTTATTTAGACGGCTATACATCTGTTTTAAGCAATGATAGCATCGCTTCGGGCGCAAAACCATCTTTAAGGAACCTCTGTGTTTGAAAGTAAATTGCCGAATTTAGGCACCAGTATTTTTAGTCAAATGACCGCTCTAGCAAATAAGCACCAAGCGCTTAATTTATCTCAGGGTTTTCCTGAATTTGATGCACCAGAATTACTAAAAAAACAGCTCAATCATTATGTACTTGAGGGGGTGAATCAATATGCGCCTTCAAGTGGGGTTACAAAGCTACAACAGCAAATAGCGGCTTTAATTGCTAGAAAATACCATAACAACATAAATTACGAGCAACAAGTTACCGTCACCTCTGGGGCAACAGAGGCATTATTCGTAGCAATTCAAGCGCTTGTTAAAGAGGGTGATGAAGTTGTGGTATTTGACCCCGCGTATGACTCGTATCAACCGGCAATTGAACTTGCCGGCGGTCGCTCAGTTCATGTTGCCTTACATGCGCCAGACTACAAAATCGATTGGCAAGCTGTAGCTGATGTTATAACAGACAAAACACGTGTCATCATCATCAACACGCCACATAACCCAAGCGGTAAAATCTTTAAAACAGAAGATATTAATGCCCTTAAAGCGCTTGTTAATAAGCATGATTTATATGTAATTAGCGATGAAGTGTATGAGCACATTACCTTTGATGGCGCTTTGCATTTAAGTGCGCTGACCGACCCTGAGTTATTTGCACGCAGTTTTGTGATCTCAAGCTTTGGCAAAACTTTTCATAGCACCGGCTGGAAGATGGGTTATTGTGTTGCACCAGCCCAATTAATGGGGGAGTTTCGTAAAATTCACCAATATGTGACTTTTTCAAGCTTTACGCCTGCCCAGCATGCACTAGCCGATATGCTCGAGTTAGAGCCAGAACATGTTGATGAACTTAGTGGTTTTTATCAACAAAAACGCGACTTGCTCAGCGAAGCACTAGCGCAAAGCCGTTTTAAAATATTACCAAGTGAAGGCACCTACTTTTTGCTACTCGATTATAGTGATGTGTCTGATCTTGATGATGTTGAGTTTTGCCAATGGCTGGTTGAGCAAGCGGGTGTTGCAGCTGTACCACTCAGTGTGTTTTATAACAGCGCAAGCAGCGACAAAGTGATTCGTTTATGTTTTGCTAAAAATGATGACACATTAAAACGTGCCGCGGAGATTTTATGCCAACTTTAACCTTAGCTTTAGTGCAGTCATCACTGCATTGGCTTGATAAAAGCGCTAATCTTGCGCACTTTACAGAGCAGCTTAACAGTTTTAACGAGCAAGTTGATTTAATTGTCTTGCCAGAAACATTTGCCACGGGTTTTGCGATTAATCTAGATTGCAGCGAACCAGAACAAGGCGAGATACTTAATTGGTTAAAAGCTACAGCTAAGCAAAAAAATGCTGTGGTTGCAGGCTCTGTTTTAGTTGCAAAAGGCGACAAAAAGGCTAATCGCTTTTATTGGGTTTGGCCAAATGGTGAAGTGAAGTATTACGACAAACGCCATTTATTCTGTTTAGGTAACGAAGGCAATTTCGTTGCAGCAGGCGAGCAGCGCGAGATATTCGCAATCAATGATTTTCGCATTTTGCCGCAAGTGTGTTACGACTTACGCTTTCCTGTATTTCAGCGTAATTGCAACGACTACGATGTGATGATCAACGTAGCTAATTGGCCGGCGGTACGTCGCCATGTCTGGGATACTCTTCTAAAAGCACGCGCAATGGAAAACCTCTGTTATGTCGTGGGTGTGAATCGCATTGGTGCTGATGGTAATAATGTTGCCCACAGTGGTGGTACTGCCGTTTATGATTTTAAAGGCGACACCTTGGCTAAGCTTGAAGATGATCAATCGGGTATCATTATTCAGCGCTTAGAAAAGTCACCGCTTGATGACTTTCGAAGAGCGTTTCCTGCTCACTTAGATGCTGATCAATTTCAGTTACTGTAATTGCTCGAAGCCGCATACTCAAAAATTTGTTAAACTCATGGTTGGATTATTTACTATAAGCAATCATGAGTCGCAAAATCACCCCCGTTATTCTTGCTGGTGGCATAGGTTCTCGTTTATGGCCTTTATCGCGTAAAGCGATGCCTAAGCAGTTTTTATCTTTACTTAGCGAAAAATCACTCTTACAGAGCACGCTTTTACGAGTAGCTGACTCACGATTTAATGCGCCAATTTTAGTGTGTAATGAAGAGCATCGTTTTATTGCTAAAACGCAAATTGCAGAAATCACAGATAACTATACTTTATTGCTTGAGCCTGAAGGTAAAAATACCGCGCCAGCGATTGCCTTGGCCGCTGAATTTGCATTGCAAAATGGTCTAACCGACCCCTTACTAGTCATGCCTGCTGATCATCATATCAGTGATTTTGATAAGCTTATTGTCTGCTTAGATAATGCGATAGCGCTTTGTCAGCAACAACAATTAGTAACCTTTGCCATTACTCCCACTGAACCACATACCGGCTATGGTTATATTCGCCAAGGCGAGCAGTTAGCCCATGAAGGTTGTTTTAAGGTGGCTGAATTCAAAGAAAAACCAGCCCTGCAATTAGCCGAAAAATACCTTGCCAGTGGTGAGTATGGCTGGAATAGCGGCATGTTTTTATTTTTACCAGATGTGTACTTGAGTGAGCTTAATCGTTTTGCACCAAAGATTGCTGACAGTGTCGCAAAGGCGGCTAGCTTCACCGCAGATTTAGGTTTTCAACGGCCTATTGCGGCTGAGCTTACAGCATGTCCTAGTGATTCTATTGATTATGCTATTTTGGAGCGTAGCGATAACGTTGCTGTTATTCCTGTTGATTTAAATTGGAGTGATGTCGGCAGCTTTTCTGCATTATCGAAAATCGCAGAAAAAGACCAGCATGGCAATTATTTAGCCTCGCAAGGGGTAAGTTTAGATAGCGAAAATAATCTACTTATCAGCGAAGCTGACCATACTATTGCAGCGCTCGGCGTGAGTAATCAAGCAATTATACATACTCACGATGCCACCTTAGTGGCAGACAAAAGTGCGCTCGATAAGCTCCCAGATTTACTTAAACAGCTTGCTGTTGTCGATAACGATAAACTAACCCACCATCAAGCCGTATTTAGACCTTGGGGCAACTATCGAACTTTAATTGAAAGTACAGGCTTTAAAGTAAAGAAAATAATCGTAAACAGCGGTGCAAAACTCTCAACTCAACGCCATCAGCACCGTGCAGAGCACTGGGTTGTCGTATCTGGCGTGGCAAGTGTGCGAGTAGGCGATGACGAATTTGAATTAACAGCTGATCAATCTTGTTATATTGCGGCTAAACAATTACACAGTCTTGCTAATCAACAAAACACGCCACTGATCGTTATCGAAGTACAAACCGGAGCGATACTTGATGAAACTGACATCGAGCGATTTGATGATAGGTATGGGAGGGAGTAGGTTGGTTTGAGCGGAGCGAAACCCAACGTAAGCGGAGCTATCAGCTTTCAGCCGTCAGACGTCAGTTGAGCGGTGGAGTTGTTGAGTGCAGTGTCTTACTCAGCATTCGCCCTATTCATTCTTCGGGTAGGTTGGTTTGAGCGAAGCGAAACCCAACGTAAGCGGAGCTATCAGCTATCAGCTATCAGCTTTCAGACGTCAGTTGAGCGGTGGAGTTGTTAAGTGCGGTGTCTTACTCAGCATTCACTTTGTTCATTCTTCGGGTAGGTTGGTTTGAGCACAGCGAAGCCCAACATAATCCATGTAAACCTTTCCTCTGATTAGGCTTGACCTAGACTCTTTAAACTTTACTCTCGCTAACTCGCTAACTCGCTAACTCGCTAACTCGCTAACTCGCTAACTCGCTAACTCGCTAACTAACTACCAACATAAAGCCTTATATTTTCAGCATTTGTGTACTGAGTGAATGCCATCGTATTCGCTGTGTTTATCAGTAATTGTTGCTGTTGTTTTTCTAGTTTTAGTTCTGCGCTCAGTAGCTCTTTGCGGATGGTGGGGTAGTCTGAAACCTCGTTTTGAATAGTTTTCAGGTAGGCGCGTGTGGCTCGTAGGGGCTGTAAAGCTTGTTGGTCAAATTCGGCAATGCACGACTCAAGCTCACTCAGTTGAGAGGGTGTTACAGCCAGCTCTAAAGAATCAAGATAATAAAGCAGCAGGCAAAGGTTCACATTTTTGCCTTGCAGGTCTTGATAGCTTAGTAGCTTGGTTTGCATGCCGTCTTTGCTGTAAAGCTGACATGCAAACTGCCAAAACTGTTCGCTGTTAAGCGGTTTCATCGGCAAAGGCTTGCTCTTTTTTTTCAAGCTCTTCAAGTGCCATGAGCAGCTCTTCTTCAACGTCATTAAGCTTGGGTGTTAAGCTTGCTTGCTTAGCGAGTAGCTCTGTCAGTTTGGCTTTATTTTCATCATTGTATAAGTCATTGTCGGCAAGTGCGTTTTCGATTTCCCCAAGCTCTGTAGAGTACTTATCAAGTTGCTTTTCAAGCTTTTCGATTTGCTTTTTCAACGGCTGCACTGACTTTCTGAACTCAGCTTCTAAGCGCTTTTGCTCTTTGCGGTTAACGCTTGAATGGGCTTTAGGGGCATTGTCTTCAGGGCTTTTAGCAGCTTCTTTATTGGCATTGAGTAGCCATTGGTAATAGGCATCAAGGTCATAACCAAATTGTGTTACTTCGCCGTTATCAACGAGGTAATACTCATCAGCGGTATTTTTAAGCATGTGGCGGTCGTGCGATACGGTAACCATAGCGCCTTCAAAACCTTGCAGCGCCATAACTAAAGCATGACGCATTTCTAAATCTAGGTGGTTGGTTGGCTCATCTAGTAACAGTAGGTTTGGCTTTTGATATACCAGCATTGCTAGTACTAAACGGGCTTTTTCACCGCCAGAAAATGGCGCAACTGGCTCAAGTGCTTTATCGCCAAAGAATGCAAAGCCACCTAAAAAGTCACGCAGTGATTGCTCTGGAGCTTGCGGATTTAAACGTTGTAAATGGGTCACTGCACTGGCTTTTAAATCGAGTGACTCGAGTTGATGCTGCGCAAAGTAACCAATATTTAAGCCCTGATGCTGAAATACTTCACCTGCTTGAGGCTGTAAATCGCCAGCTAATAATTTAATCAGTGTTGATTTACCCGCACCATTTCGGCCAAGCAGCGCAATACGGCTACCCGGCACTAGGTTTAGCTTGATGCTATGCAAAATGGTGGTGTCGCCATAGCCTGCTTTGGCTTGGTCGAGAGTCATTAATGGGTTTGGCAGTGCTGTTGGCTCAGAAAATTCAAAATCAAAGGGTGAGTCAACATGGGCTGGAGCCAGCTTTTCCATACGCTCTAGGGCTTTTACGCGGCTTTGTGCTTGCTTAGCCTTACTGGCTTTTGCTTTGAAGCGCGTAATGAATTTTTCTAGGTGAGCAATTTGTTCTTGTTGCTTTTCGAACATCGCTTGTTGTTGTAATAAGCGCTCTGCTTTTTGGCGTTCGAATTGCGAGTAATTGCCTTTATAAACATTTATTTTTTGTGCGTCTATGTGCCAAATTTGGTCAACAACGGCATCTAAGAACTCTCGGTCATGGGAAATAAGCACTAGAGTGCCTGTGTAGGCACGTAAAAAGCGCTCTAACCAGTAAACAGCATCGAGATCTAAGTGGTTGGTTGGCTCATCCAGCAGTAATAAATCGGCATCACGGATCAGTGCTTGTGCTAAGTTTAAGCGCATACGCCAGCCACCAGAAAAGGCACTCACAGGGTTGTCTATTTGCTCATTACTAAAACCTAAACCGTGTAATAGCTCTCCTGCTTTTGCCTCAATGCTATAGCCTTGAATATGTTCTAGGCCAATATGTGCTTTTGCCTGCGCATCGCCGTCGTTATTTTGCTCAGCTTCGCGTAGTGCAATTCTTAGCGCGTAATATTCCGGATGACCCTGTAATACATAATCTAGAGCGCTGATTTCGAGCGCGGGTGTTTCTTGCTTCACAGAGGCAATTGACCAGTCTTTAGGAATTTGGCATTCACCGGCATCGAGTTGCAATTCAGACTTTAATAGCGCGAACAGCGTTGATTTACCACAGCCATTAGCGCCAACAAGGCCGACTTTATGCTCTGGGAATAAGGTTGCAGAGGCCCCTTTTAGTAAGGCGTTACCACCACGTAGAAGTTCGATGTCTGAAATTTGGATCATGAATGTTTACTTGCACAGCACTGATTAAATTGCCGCTATCATAACACGGATCACATTAGCCTTCGCAATCGTATCAAACAGAGAATTATTAGGCTAAAATAGCCGCCTACATGCCACGGGAGATCATCTATGAAACAAAAGAAACGCTTTATTGCTGGCGCATCATGCCCTGAGTGTAAGGCCATGGATACCATGATGCTTTATAAAGAACATGATGTGGAAAAAGTGGAGTGCGTACAGTGTGGCCACAAAATGACGCAACCAGAGCAGGCAGTGCAAGCCTCAACACGCCAATTTGAGCAAGTGATTGGTGTATTTAAGCCGGGCGATTAATTCCCGGCTCTATCACTACCTAATTAATAGTGCGGCGGTGGCGGCTCTTGCATTTGTGACATTAAAGATGGCTGCTGCGCTTCTTTAATCTTTTCTGCAAGTAACTCTGTCTGGCGTTTCATTTTAGCCAGCTGCTGTTGGTGCGCTTTAAGCTCATCGTTTAATATTTCAATTGTTTCATCTTGAAAAGCGACTTTCGCTTCAAGTTCCATTAGACGATCTTCAATTGTATTCATTTGATTCTCTTAGATTAAAACTTTCAGCGAATCCGCTGGAGCTTTCGGTTAATAACGCTTGGTTGTTATCAGTAAACGCAACATCTAACACCACGGCTGATTTCGGGCGGCTTCCTTCACGAGGAATCACTTGCCACGTTTGTAATTTTTTACCCGACTCTAGCTGCCATAAATCAACCAATCGATTGGGTGAACCGGTGGCAATTAAAGTGCCTTCATCGTTAAAACGGACGGCGGTAAAAATTTTCTGACGCGCAATATACGCCAGTTTGCTAACAAGATCACCTGTAGTCAGTTGCCATACATTTGCTTGCTTCATACTGTCTGCGGTAAATGCGTAACGACCTTGTGGATCAAGGGCGACTTGAGTAACGCGACTTGGGTGATTAAAGCGGTGGATCACTTGCCCTGTGCGAGTATCCCAAAAGTAAGCAACATAATCATTTGAGCCGCTAATGGCGTAGTGACCGTTAGGCGATAGATCAACAACATTGACTTTTTCTTGGTGGCCAAGGAACTCTATGCGCCTGCCACTCTCTAAGTCGAGGTAAACGACTACACCGTCGGCGCGGCCATATAATACACTGCGCCCTTGGTTACTTATCGCGATATCTCGAATTGTTGAGGCGTGTATTTTGTAATAACCCGTGTTGTTGCCCGTGGCAATGTCCCACACTGCAAAGGTGGACTTCTCAGCGGTAACTGCATGGCTATTGTCGTAAGAGATAGCAACAGTATGAACCAAGCTATCTTGATTTTGTTGTTGAAACCATTGGTATTTTAGCACCTGTTGTTGATTATCCCACAGTGCGACCCCATGGTGTATTGATGAGATTAAGCTGTATTTGCCATCGTGTGACAGCGCACTGGCGAAGGCACCTTTAGCCGCATGCTCATAGCGTGCAGTTGATTGCTCATGTTGCTCAGAGCAGGCTACAACTAAGCAAAGGCTGAGCAGATACAAAAAAGTACGAAATATCGACATATTACGAATATTTCCCCTTAACTCTTAGTGATTGAGAGGTTAGACTAGGTCTCGTTGAAGGCCTAGGTTGTTAGTCTAATCGCTGATCATGCATAGGCATGACGTTAGTTATTAGACAAGCAGCCTACCATGTAGGTCGTTAATCTTTAACTAGTAATAATACAATAATTGACAACTGCAAAGTGTGTCGGAGATATAAAATGAGAAAGACGATTAAATTGTCATTGATTGCAGCGTCAGTTTTAGCGCTTACAGCTTGTAATCAGGAAGCAAAAAAAGAACAGCAAGTTGAAGTTAAACTAGAGACTGAAGCTCAACAACAAGCATACGGTATTGGTGCATCTGTTGGTAACTTCTTAAACCAAGACCTTGCTGATAAAAAAGCGCTAGGCGTTGAACTAGACGAAGCACTTCTTAAGCGTGGTTTTGAAGACGCACTAGCGGGTAACGCTAAACTTGATGACGAAAAAATTCGTGAAGTGTTAACGGCGCTTGATCAAAGCATTCGCACTAAACAACAAGAAAAAGCGAAAGTAGAATCTGAAAAGAGCAAAGCTGAAGGCGAAAAATACCTAGCTGAAAACGCGAAAAAAGAAGGCGTTACAGTAACTGAGTCTGGCCTACAGTACGAAGTGATCACTGAAGGTGAAGGCGAAAAGCCAGTAGCAACTGACGTTGTTAAAGTACACTACAAAGGCACTTTATTAGACGGTACTGAGTTCGATAGCTCTTACTCACGTAATGAGCCAACTACTTTCCCACTTAACCGTGTGATCCCTGGTTGGACTGAAGGTTTACAATTAATGCCAGTTGGCTCTAAGTACAAGTTCACTATTCCATCTGAACTTGCATACGGTGAGCGTGATCTTGGTAAGATCCCAGCAAACTCAACGCTTGTTTTTGAAGTAGAATTACTTGAAATCCAAAGCGATGACAAAGCTGTACCAGCTGAGTAATATTTAACTCAATAAAAAAGGGCTTTTTAGCCCTTTTTTTATGCGCAAATTTTATTAACTAAATGCCGCTTCTTTCATTTTTAATGTGCCACTATCTGCATCAAGCTCAACCACAGTGCCAACAGGCAGGATAAATTGACGCTTAATATGGCCAATCATAGCCCCACGATAGGCAGGGATCCCCAGTGGTTTTATATAATCTGCAAAAATATCGTCAAGGGTTAACGATCCATAACCACGGCCTGGCTTACAGTCATTACAATCGCCAAATACAAAGCCTGCAATTTTATCAAGTGCGCCCATGAGTTTTAGTGTGCTCATCATTCTGTCAATTCGATACGGCGCTTCGTCGATATCTTCTAAAAATAAAATTGCGCCATTAAAGTCTGGTAAATAACTCGAGCCTGCAAGGGCTGTCAGTACCGTTAAGTTGCCACCGATTAATCGTCCAGAGGCTTTACCTGGTGTAATCGTTTGGGTCAGATACTGTGTGTTAACAAGCTCATCATCGGCTTTTGGTAAGTTTTGGAATTGTATTAGCTTACGCGCTTCGAACATGCTCTTAAATTGCGCAACATGAAACGGGTTCCAGTCACTCGATGCATTTGGGCCATGAAAGCTGATTAACCCAGCTTGAGACAGTAATGCATTGTGAAGAGCGGTAATGTCCGAATAGCCCATCAGAGGTTTTGGGTTGTTACGGATCATTGCGTAGTCTAGCAAAGGTAAAATACGGGCAGCGCCTGAACCGCCACGTAAACACAAAATGGCATCAACCTCTTTGTCGCTGAATAAACTATTTAAGTCTCCGGCTCGCATTGCATCAGTGCCAGCTAAATGGCCGCGTCTTGCTAAAATGTTTGGTGCAAGCTTAGCCTTGTATCCCAGTGCCTCTATAACGCCTTTTGCTAGTATGATATCAGCCTGTTCGGCAGTGGCAGCTGACGGGCTACACACACCAATTGTGCCGCATTTTTCCAGCGCTTTTGGCTTAATTAATGTTTGGGTGCTAGTATTCTGCGCCGCCATTAAAGGAGCTGATGTCAGACTTGCGCCAGCGGCAAGAATTGAAAGTGACTTTAAAAATGACCGTTTATTCATAGCGAGCCTCATGTTTTTATAGTATGAGTATCGCATTGAAAAAAATATTTCAAATATTTGTTACGAAATGGAATAGATGATTCTTTTTGGCAAGGCAAAAACACTACAGCAGAGAGTGTTTCTCTGCTGTGCAACTAAGCTGTTAGCTGGTGTGATTAGAATATAAGTTGTCGATTAACTCATCTTCTAGCTCAAAGCGCAGTTCAAGTGCTTCGCCTAAGATTGATAGGTCTTTATCAAACTCATCAAGCAAGTCATCTTTGTCAACTTCTGCGTATTTGTCGTTAAAGTCGAGTGCTACATCTGTGGTTTCAGAAATGCGCGGGTATAAGGCATTCGCCAGCTTTTGGCTCTCAGGACCTTTTTCTTCACACGCTTTGGCAATGTCGTCGTAAATTTCGAAATGGCCAGCAGAAAGGTAATCCATCAGAATTTGGCAAAAGTTTTGAATTTGCAGCTGATCAGGAAGGGCATGATCTTTCTTTTCGTACGGTGAAAAGCCTGCAATACGGCAGAACAACACAAGCAGCTCTTGACGTTCTGTGAGCCATTTGTCGATTACAGAGTGACTACCACCCCATTTTTGTTGAGCTTTTTCCAAACGCGTCAGCATATTTCATCTCCTCGCTGAGTAGGTTTTCCTTTGTATATATAAAAAGGAAATATGACACAAAGATCAACTAAATTCTTAGTGTCTAATTGCAACAGATTGTAAAAGTCATTCTAAAGACATACTTTTCAGCATTGAATAGGCCAAAAAATGACCTTGTTTTTAGAGTGGACTTTTTTTGCTCTCATTGCAGTGTATGGGAATTGATTCAAAACTACTAGTATTAATTTTGCAATTTTTATCTAAGCGGATGAGTTGTAATTTGCTGATTTAGAAAAGAAAAAACCACCAAAATTGGTGGTTTAATTCTTTTTCTTAGACTTGTTAAAACAAGCGTTCTTATTATTATGGGAAGATTGTTGTTCTTATTGTTATAAGATTTTTATTATTGTTTTTGTTAACGCGGGGTAAGTTATACCAAGCTTTTTTGTATGTTGCAAATTTATTAATAGAAAGTTTTAAATTTATTTTGTTTTCGCTCAAAAAACGCACATTAGGCTTAGGTTGGCTGAAAAAACATGATCTATATCTAGCCTTGATTATCTATCCATAGTGAGACGCGCAATATGGTGATACAATCTGCTCAATTTCATTCAGTTCTAGGATTCTATACGCATGAGCGAATTAAAAAACGATCGTTATTTACGTGCACTACAAAAGCAACCTGTTGATGTCACACCGGTATGGATGATGCGCCAAGCTGGCCGCTATTTACCTGAATACCGTGCTACACGTGCCCAAGCAGGCGACTTTATGAGTTTATGTAAAAACGCTGAACTTGCTTGTGAAGTAACGTTACAGCCATTACGTCGTTATCCGCTTGATGCTGCAATTCTATTCAGTGATATTTTAACTATTCCTGATGCTATGGGCTTAGGTCTTTACTTTGAAACAGGTGAAGGTCCAAAATTTGAACGTCCGATTTCTTCATTAGCAGATGTTAAAAAAATCCCAAATATCGATCCAACTGATGAGCTTGGTTATGTGATGAATGCGGTAAGTACGATTCGTCGCGAATTAAAAGGTGAAGTACCGCTAATTGGTTTCTCTGGTTCACCTTGGACACTTGCCACTTACATGGTTGAAGGTGGTAGCAGCAAAACATTCGGTAAAATCAAGAAAATGGCCTTTGCAGAGCCACAAACACTGCACCTATTACTTGATAAATTAGCTGACTCAGTAATCGACTATTTAAACGCGCAAGTTAAAGCGGGCGCGCAATCGTTAATGGTATTTGACTCATGGGGCGGTGTATTAAGCCCACGTGATTACAATGAGTTTTCATTACAATACATGCACAAGATTGTTGATGGCTTAATTCGCGAATACGATGGCCGTAAAGTGCCTGTGACGTTATTTACTAAAAATGGTGGTCAGTGGATTGAAGCAATTGCAGCAACAGGCTGTGATGCAGTAGGTCTAGACTGGACTATTAACATCGGTGATGCAAAGCGTCGTGTTGGCGATAAAGTCGCGCTGCAAGGCAACATGGACCCAGCAATGCTGCATGGCACGCCTGAGCGTATTCGCCAAGAAGTTGCTACTATCCTAGAAGACTTTGGTACAGGCTCTGGCCATGTATTCAACCTAGGTCACGGTATTACACCAGATGTAGACCCAGAAAATGCAGGTGTATTTATCAACGCCGTTCATGAATTCAGTGGTAAATACCACAAGTAAGCAAAAGCTAGTCAAAAAAAGCCCGCATTTAGCGGGCTTTTTGTTGTAATTCACTTCGTTATTTAAACAAACGATTTAAACCATTTAATGCAGCTACGCGATAGGCTTCAGCCATAGTCGGGTAGTTGAACGTGGTATTTACAAAGTAATCAATGTTATTACCGCCGTTCTTTTGTTCCATAATCGCTTGACCGATGTGAACGATTTCAGAGGCACGCTCACCGAAGCAGTGCACACCCAGTACTTCTTTGGTATCAACATGGAATAAAATCTTTAAGCTACCCACCTCAGTGCCTGCAATTTGCGCACGCGCTAAATGCTTAAATTGAGCACGGCCTACCTCGTAAGGGACTTTTGCAGCAGTTAACTCTTGCTCGGTTTTACCCACTGAGCTCATTTCAGGGATCGTATAAATACCTGCTGGAATATCAATGATCAGCTTTTCATCACAGTTACCACATGCAATCGCATCGGCTGCAATACGGCCTTGGTCAAATGCCGCACTGGCAAGGCTTGGGTAACCTATTACATCGCCCACAGCATAAATGTTATCGACTTCTGTTTGGTATGTTTCATTCACTCTAAGCTGGCCACGACCATCCGCTTTTAGGCCAACAGCTTCAAGGTTTAATGTGTCTGTGTTACCCGTACGACCATTGGCAAATAAAATACAGTCAGCTTTTACGCGCTTGCCTGATTTTAAGTGCATTACCACACAGTCATCGCGAGTTTCTACGCGATCAAACTCTTCATTATGACGGATAACAATACCGCTATTCCAAAAGTGATAGCTTAGAGCATCTGAAATTTCTGCATCCATAAAGGCAAGTAGGCGGTCACGGGTATTCACTAGGTCAACCTTGGCGCCTAAGCCTTTAAAAATAGAGGCGTATTCACAACCAATTACACCAGCACCATAAATCAGCACACGATGAGGGTCATCTTCAAGGCCTAAAATGGTATCGCTGTCGTATATACGTGGGTGTTTAAAGTCTACACCTGGTGGACGGTAAGGGCGCGAGCCAGTAGCAATAACGATTGTTTGTGCAGTAAGCGTTTCAAACGAACCGTCTAGGTGCGTCACTTTGATAGTGTGTTTATCAATAAATTCAGCATCACCTTGATACATATGAATGCGGTTACGTTCATAAAAGCTGCTGCGTAAATTAGATTGCTTTGAAATGACGTTACTTGCGTGGCGCAAAATATCTGGGAAAGTTAAGCGGTTAGGGCGTTCACTAATATTAAATAGCGGGTTTGCTTTATATTCAATATAACGACTTACAGAGTGACGTAATGCTTTTGACGGGATAGTACCCCAGTGCACACAACCGCCACCTACTGCTTCTTGACGCTCAATAACAGCGACTTTTTTGTTACTTTTAGATAGGTTCATGGCGGTACCTTCACCGCCAGGACCTGTACCTATGATGATCGCATCATATTGATAAGATGGAGTATCTTTTTGCTTTACTTGTTGTTTGGCCACAGCCGCTCCTATGTTAACTAAAAGAGGCTTTTAACAACCTCGCATTTAGTGCAAGCCAAGCCTGCTTTTGGTTTTCCCAAGCGGCTTCAAGCTCGTGATATTGTGTCATTAATGCTGATTTTTCACACTGTTTCATCATTTTATTACGTTTGATTTCTAACACGCGTTTTTGCAAGGCACAGAAGTGTTGCAGTTTTTTCAGCAGTAAATCGTACTCAGATTGTAATAATGTAAGCTTATCTTGCGCTAAAGGCAATTTTGCAAGGCGACCTTGAGTCTTATTCATCAAGGTTTCTGCTTTGGCTTTTTCGATTCGCTCAATCGGTGTGCGCTTTAATTTTGAAGCAAGACCGATTGCCGCTAAAGAGCGGATCATCCACTTAGTTGGATCATAGTGATACCACTTAATGCCATTGCGATAGTCGCTAGCAAAAATGTGATGGAAGTTATGATAGCCTTCACCATATGTGAATAGCGCTAAAAAGCCATTATCACGGGCGGTGTTTTTTTCTGTGTACGGACGTGAGCCCCAGATATGTGCCAGCGAGTTGATAAAAAAGGTAAAGTGTTGGCTCAATACTAAGCGCAGTAAACCAACCAGTAATAACATGCCCCATACATCGCCAAGCATTAAACCAAGTAGTAAAGGAATACCAAAATTAGTCGCGACGACTAACTTCATATAGTGACGGTGTTGCCACATAACGACTTTGTTTTTTTGTAAGTCTCGGCAGTTACTGTAGTTACCGTATTGTTCGCCTTGGTAATCGCGCAGCATCCAACCGATGTGGCTATACCAAAAGCCATTAGTAGCGGCGTAAGGGTCTTTGATTGGATCATCAACTTGACCATGGTGAATACGGTGATCGCTACTCCAGTGCAAGGCACTATTTTGTAATGCAAAAGCACCGCCTAAGGCAAAAATCACTTCAATAACAGGATGCACATCATAGGCTTTGTGTGCCCATAAACGATGATAACCTGCAGTAATAGAAAGTCCGGCGTAGAACATACAGCCAACAAAGGCTATCCACTGTGTACTGGTGTATCCGTAGCTAAAGCCATACCAAGGAACAAGGGTGATCGCGGCCAAAAATGTAAGGCTAAAAAATAGCACATTGGTCCAAATAATCGGTGGTTTTTTCATCTGAATAAATCTCGGCGTACAGTTGTACGCTAAAATAGTGTTTCATTCTCTCCGCGTCAAGTATTAGACTGTCTCATTAACCGAAAAATCATTAAAAGTTCACGCTGGGAGTTTCCATGTCGGGTGTTAGAGCGCAACAGAAACAAAAAACACGACAAGCACTAATCGAGGCTGCATTCAATCAATTGAGTGCCGATCATAGTTTTTCTAATTTAAGCTTGCGTGAAGTTGCCCGTGAAGCAGGGATTGCACCTACCTCTTTTTACCGCCATTTTAAAGACATGAATGAGCTTGGTTTGACCATGGTTGATGAAGCTGGTTTAACACTTCGCCAGCTTATGCGCCAAGCGCGTCGCCGTATTGAGAGTGGTGGTAGTGTGATCACGACATCAATCGTTACCTTTATGGAGTTTATCGATAACTCGAGCAACCAATTTAGATTGTTATTGCGTGAGCGCTCAGGAACTTCAAAAGCATTTCGTGCCGCGGTTGCTCGTGAAATTAAACATTTCATTTTAGAGCTTGCGCATTACCTTGAAAGCGAAACACCATGCGATCCAACTCATGCATACATTCAAGCCGAAGCCATGGTGACTTTAGTATTTAATGCCGGTGCCGAAGCCCTCGATATTGAAGGGACACAACGCGAAGAGCTGGTTGAGCGTTTAATCTGGCAATTACGTTATATTGCTCGCGGTGCCACTTTATACGTGCGTGATAGTAACCAATCGCAAAAGTTAATCTAAGCAATAGAGGCTTTACCTTCCGAAACTTTAAACGTTCAATACACTCAATGAGGGTTGATTAACCTTAAAAATGCATTTTTGTGGATTTTTAATTCCGGTAAGGCGATTTAAAAATCGGTTTTGTGGAAAAATTATGCTTGCAAGCAGGTTTTTTGAATGTTAAAAATACAGCCACTGAACACACATTTAGTAAATTAAGATGCAAATTACACATTCAATTACATTAAAACTAAACCTCTTACTGCTTAAATCAGTGAGCGGGGCTTAGTGTATTTGCATTTGTAGAACATTAAAAAACCCCGCAACCGCGGGGTTTTTTTTATCTCGCTAATGGGTCATTGGGAACGAGGACAGTTTATGAAAGATAAGGTTTGGATTTTTGACACAACGTTACGTGATGGTGAGCAAGCATTAAAAGCAAGCCTAACCGAAGACGACAAAATTCAACTTGCGCATACCATTAGCCGCTTAAATGTGGATGTAATGGAAGTGGGTTTTCCGGTATCTAGCCCGGCAGATTTTCGCTCTGTACAGCGCATTGCGACTGAAGTAAAAGGGCCGATTATTTGTGGCTTAGCACGTGCTGTTGCAAAAGATATTGAAGCATGTGGTGAAGCACTTCGCCCGGCAGAGCAGGGCCGTATTCATACATTTATTGCAACCAGTCCATTACACCTTGAACACAAATTACGTATGAGCTTAGACGATGCAACGGCAATGGCTGTTAAGTCGATTAAACTTGCGCGTAACTACACCGATGACGTTGAGTTTTCGTGTGAAGATGCAGGTCGGACACCGCATTGGGATTTATGCCGTATCGTTGAAAGCGCTATTGATGCCGGTGCATCAACTATCAACTTACCTGACACCGTAGGCTATGTAACGCCAGACGAATACGTTGCGATGATCCACCACTTAATGAACAATGTACCAAATATTGACAAGGCGCGTTTAAGCGTGCATTGCCATAACGATTTAGGTTTAGCGGTTGCTAACTCAATCGCTGCAGTACAAGCCGGTGCTCGCCAAATCGAATGTACAATAAATGGCATTGGTGAGCGTGCAGGTAACTGCTCGCTTGAAGAAGTGGCGATGATCATGAAGATGCGTGAAGACCACTTAAAAGTTCATACCGATATTCGCAGTGAAGAGATTTACCGTGCTTCGCGCCAAGTCGCGAAGATTTGTAATATGCCAGTACAACCAAACAAAGCAATTGTTGGTGAAAATGCCTTTGCACACAGCTCAGGGATCCACCAAGACGGCGTATTAAAAGCCCAAAACACTTACGAAATTATGTCGCCAGAAAGTGTCGGTGTACCTAATAATCAATTAAACATGACTTCGCGTTCAGGTCGTCATGTTATTGAGCATCGTTTAGAAGAGTTAGGCTATCAAAAATCTGATTACGATATGGATAGCTTATACAGCAGCTTCTTAGCATTAGCAGACCAAAAAGGTACTGTGTATGACTACGACTTAGAAGCGATGATTTACTTTAACCAAATCAAAGATAAAGACGAGAAGTACCAACTTGAGTTTGTTAACTCTACGTCTAACTCACAATCGGTGGCGAGCTCAACAATCGGCATGACAATTGATGGCGAGTCTAAGCAAGAGGCAGCAACAGGTAACGGCCCTGTTGAAGCATCATTCTTAGCAATTGAGCGCTTAACGGGTATGTCGGTCGAAATGATTGAATACAACCTAGAAGCAACAGGCCAAGGTGCCAGCTCACTAGGACAAGTGAATATTATCGCTAAATACGATGGTCGCCCATATCACGGCGCGGGCATTGCAGCGGATGTGGTTGAAGCGTCGGTACGCGCCATGATCCGCGTTTATAACTTAATTTATCGTGCACAAAAAGTGTCTGATTTAAAACAACAGAGGAAAGCAGGATGAGTCAATCGAATTACAGTATCGCAGTATTAGCAGGCGACGGGATTGGTCCAGAAGTTATGGCAGCAGCAGAAACCGTCTTGGATGCTGTAAGCGAAAAGTTTGGTTTTACTTTGACTCGTCATCACCACGCGATTGGTGGTGCTGCCATTGATGAGTTTGGTCAGGCACTGCCGCAAAGCACTCTTAGTGCTTGTGAAAATGCCGATGCGATTTTATTTGGCTCGGTAGGTGGCCCTAAGTGGGAAAACTTACCACCGAATGAGCAACCAGAGCGAGCTTCACTGTTGCCACTGCGTAAGCATTTTGGTTTGTTCTGTAATTTACGCCCAGCACAATTACTACCAGCACTAAGTGCTGCGTCACCACTTCGTGCAGATATCAGCGCACAAGGCTTTGATATCTTATGTGTTCGCGAGCTAACAGGCGGTATTTATTTCGGTGAAAAAGGCCGCAGTGGTGAAGGTGAGCAAGAAGCCGCTTTCGATACCCAAACATATTCACGTAAAGAAATTGAGCGCATCGCACGCTTTGCATTTGAAGCCGCTAAGCTGCGTAGTAATCATGTTACCTCGGTTGATAAAGCGAATGTGTTAGCGACCAGCGTACTTTGGCGTGAAGTGGTCTCTGAAGTAAGCAAAGATTACCCAGAAGTAAGCCTTGACTACATTTATGTTGATAACGCGGCAATGCAGTTAGTAAAACAGCCAAGTCAGTTTGATGTATTACTTTGCGATAACTTGTTTGGCGACATTTTGTCTGATGAGTGCGCGATGATCACAGGCTCTATGGGCTTATTACCATCAGCGAGTTTAAATCAGTCTGGCTTTGGTTTGTATGAGCCAGCTGGTGGCTCAGCACCTGATATTGCTGGTAAAGGGGTTGCAAACCCAATCGCACAAATTTTAAGTGCTGCGCTTATGTTGCGTTACTCACTAGGGCAAGATGAAGCGGCTCGTACGATTGAAAAAGCGGTGGCAGAAGCGGTTGAAGCAGGTGTTGGTACGCCCGATATCTACCCAAATGCAGGGTACACCACCAGTGATGTTGCTGCGGCAATTGTGGCACGTATTTAATTAAAAATTGTTTGCGCTGAGCTCGTCACTCAGCGTAACTAAAATGAGGGAATAGCAAGTGGCCCAAACCTTATACGATAAAATTTGGCAAGCTCATGTAGTCGCCAGTATTAATGATCAAACTGATTTACTTTATATCGACCGTCACCTAGTTCATGAAGTTACTTCGCCGCAAGCCTTTGCTGGCTTACGTGAGAAAAACCGCAAAGTACGTTGCCCAGAAAAAACTTTTGCGACTATGGACCATAACGTTTCAACAAAAAGTCGCTCATTAGATGCTGCGAGTGAAGTGTCGAAAAATCAATTAATGGCACTGGATGCAAACTGTAAAGAGTTTGGTATTCAACTTTATGATTTAAATTCGATTAATCAAGGTATTGTGCATGTTATGGGGCCTGAGCAGGGCATTACCTTACCGGGCACAACCATAGTGTGTGGTGACAGCCATACCTCCACCCATGGTGCATTTGGTGCACTAGCGCACGGTATTGGTACTTCAGAAGTTGAGCATGTACTAGCCACTCAAACGCTACAGCAGAAAAAAGCCAAGTCGTTAAAAATTCAAATTAATGGTCGCCTGCGCCCAACCGTTACTGCCAAAGATTTAATCATGGCGGTGATTGGTAAATTAGGCACTGCGGGTGGTACTGGCTATGTTGCTGAGTTTTGTGGCGAAGGGATTGAAGCGCTGTCTATGGAAGCGCGTATGACGCTTTGTAATATGAGTATTGAAATGGGCGCAAAAGCGGGTTTAATCGCACCAGATCAAACAACTTATGATTATTTAAAAGGTCGCCCATTTGCACCACAAGGTGCTGACTTTGATAGTGCCGTTGCCTACTGGCAAACACTAAAAACTGATGAAGGCGCAGAGTTTGATCATGTTGTTGAATTAGAGGCCGCTGATATTCAACCGCAAATTACGTGGGGTACCAGCCCTGAGCAAGTGATTGGCGTAGATGAATTCATTCCTGATCCTGAGCAAGAACCAGATCTAATCAAAGCTGATGCGATTCGTAGTGCACTAAAATATATGGGTTTAAAAGCCGGTGATAAATTGTCTTCTGCGACTGTTGATACCGTATTTATTGGCTCATGTACAAACAGCCGAATTGAAGATTTACGTGCTGCCGCGCAAATTGTTGAAGGTAAGCAGGTTGCAGCGGGTGTTGAAGCACTGATTGTTCCTGGTTCTGGCCTTGTTAAAAAACAAGCCGAAGACGAAGGCCTTGCAGATATCTTCAAAGCAGCTGGCTTTGAATGGCGTGAGCCAGGTTGTTCAATGTGCTTAGCAATGAATGACGACAGATTAGAAGCCGGCAAACGCTGTGCGTCGACCTCTAATCGTAACTTTGAAGGACGCCAAGGTCGCGGTGGACGCACTCACTTAGTGAGCCCAGCAATGGCTGCGGCAGCGGCAATTCATGGTCGTTTTGTTGATATCAGAGGAGAAGCCTAATGAGTGTATTTTTTAGTGGCTTAATGGCCCCGTTAGATAAAAACAATGTTGATACTGACCAAATAATTCCAAAGCAATTTTTAACGTCGACCAGCCGTGATGGCTTTGATGCGGCGCTTTTTTACGATTGGCGTTATTTAGATAACGGCGAGCCAAACCCTGAGTTTATTTTGAACCGCCCTTGTTACCAAGGTGCGCAAATTCTTTTAACTCGCGACAATTTTGGTTGTGGTTCATCGCGTGAGCATGCGCCATGGGCATTAAAGCAATATGGTTTTGAAGTTATCTTAGCGGAAAGCTTTGCCGATATTTTCTTTAATAACTGCGGCAATAACCAAATGCTTGCTATCGCATTGCCTGCAGAAACACTTGAGCAATTATTTGTGCTGAGTGAACAGCATGACGATATTCATATCGAAGTTGATTTAGAAAACCAACAACTTCGTAGCGATAAGTTTGACACTATTCACTTTGATATTCGCCATGACATTAAAGAGCGTTTGTTAAGTGGCTTAGACTTTATCGGTGTGACTGAAACACTTAACAGCCAAATTGATGCTTTTGAGCAGCAACTTGCAGCAGAACGCCCTTGGCAATAACCTGTTTTTTCCATGTGAACCTAAACGCGGCCAAGGCCGCGTTTTTTTGTTTTTTATCGTAATTGTTTTCTTTATGGTCTTTAAACCATTAGCCTAGACTGAAATTTTATTTAGGGAACACACCATGAAATACTTAGTAGCATCGATGCTCGTGGCAGCATCATCAGTAGCGGCTGCGCGACCTGCACCGTTAGTGTCAATTCCAAGCCATGATGGCTTTTTTGATAATATTGCCGCCCATTGCGGTAAAGCTTACGAAGGTAAAGTGAGCGTTGATAACGCTGCTGGCCCGAGCTCATTTGCGGGCAAAAAGTTAGTAATGCATGTACGTCGTTGTAACGAGCGTGAGTTACAAGTGCCATTTCATGTTGGTGATGATGCATCTCGTACTTGGATCATCACAAAAACGGGCAGTGGTTTGAGTTTAAAGCATGACCATCGTCATAAAGATGGCAGCGATGATAAATCAACCATGTATGGTGGCCATACCCTTGATGCGGGTTTTGCTAACGCGCAGTCGTTCCCGGCTGATCAGTATTCAAAAGAGTTGTTTGTGAGCCAAGGTATTCCCCAATCAATGGGTAACACGTGGCAAATGTATATTTATCCTAAGCAATTTTCGTATCGCTTAGTGCGTGAAGGGCGTGAATTTCGTGTTGATTTTGACTTAACTAAACCTATCACGCCGCCAAACGCGCCGTGGGGATATGAAGACTAGTGCTATTTAGCTTCGTCTTCACACTGTAAAACAACCGTTAAAGGTGGCTGATAGGCGCGTGGTTTAGTTGGAAAACGTTCATACTCCTGCACCCCATCAGTCACTCTTAGCATAAAAGGTTTGTCTCTACATAAGCGACTTGCATGGCGCAGTAAGAATACGCTTTGATTGCGAAAGTGCTTGTAGTCGTCAGACTGAATTTCGAGGTGGTAGCGGCCGTCGGCCAACTTAGTTTGGTAGTAGTGGACTTTTTCGTCGAAGTCATAGAGCTTTTCGGTTTCGCCTTTTGCTGCCTGCGCATTACTGCACCCCGCTAACATTAAAACGGCGCTGATTAATAGTGCTTGTGTACTTCTCACTTCACTCATAAACACTTAACTCCATGTGATTAATACCTTGTTTCATCGTGATGTTGAACCTGAGTTAGCATCCATAGTCAAACTAAGGTAACGTTACGTCTTACATGTAGTCTAACACCCAAAAAGGGAAAATGTGATGCTCAATAAAATAAAACAGCTGTTTTCAGCGCTGAATGATACCCAATCTAGCATTGCTGAGCATGACCTAAAAACCGCCGTTGCTGCGTTATTAATTGAGGTTATGCGTGCAGATAATGAGTTACAAGATGATGAGCAACAGACCCTGAATGAGACCTTAAAGAAGTATTTCTCGCTCAACGAAGAAGAGGTTCAAGAGTTAGTTGCAAGTGCATCGCAAAGCTTAGATGATGCAATAGATTACTTTCAGTTTTCAAAACAAGTTAATGCCCAGTGCAGTGCCGAGCAGCGTATTGAAATCATCGAGCTGTTGTGGCGTTTAGCCTACGCAGATGGCAATTTAGATAAGCATGAAGAAATGGTTATTCGCCGCGTCGCAAGCTTGCTGTATGTAACTCATGAAGACTTTATCGCTGCTAAGCTAGCAGCGACAAAACTAAGCTAGGGCTATTAAATCAGGCTTACTTATTTAATTTGCTCGCTACGCTCACAAGTTGCTGGGCAAGGCTGGCAACTTGCTCGGCTGTATCAGCATCGCTGATGCGGCCTTGCTCATCTAATTTAGTGTGGATAGCAGGTACTGCGAGTTGATCTGCAAGTACTAAACTACCAATACCTGATAAAATATCACGAACGTGATTTAAACCACGTAAGCCACCTAAACCACCCGGTGAAGATGCATAAAGTGCAGTCACTTTATTACGAAATGCAGGCACTGCGCCTTGCTCTGTACGAGAAGCCCAATCGATTGCGTTTTTAAGTGGCGCTGTAATTGAGCCATTATATTCTGGGCTTGCTAATAAAATGCCATCAGCAGCGCGAAGCTTATCTTTTAATAATTGTGCGCCAGCAGGTGTACCTTGCGCTTCAATATCTTCATCAAATAATGGTAAGTCTAAATCACTTAATTTAATCACTTCTACTTCAGCACCACTTTCGAGGGCGAAGCGTGCAGCTTCATTAATCAGTTTTTGATTAAAGCTGTCTTTACGTAGGCTGCCTGCTAGGGCAATAATTTTTGGTGCTGTCATGATGGCTTCCTTTTTTAAGCTTCACTGTTGATATACTCACTGTAGCAAAAAACAGCTTGCAGAAAAGCCAAATAAACGCAAAACTTATGTGCGTATATGCACATAAGGAGCCGTTATGGCGATTCAATTTGATGATTGGCAAGATGTAAAAGTCGCTTATGAGGTGGCAAGGCTCGGCACGTTAACCGCTGCTGCCGAATCGTTAGGTGTTCACCACAGCACAGTGCTTAGAAGAATCAATAATTTAGAAGATAACCTTGATGCGCGGTTATTCCACCGCCATGCCCGTGGCTATACAGTGACAGAAATAGGCGCTAAGTTGTTTGCGACTGCAAAATCGATTAACGCTGAACTTGAAAAACTTCACAACGATATTATTGCCGCTGATAGCCAACTGCGAGGCAGTTTATTATTAACTACGGTTAGTGGTTTTATTGATGTGCTTAGTGATGTCTGTGAGCAGTTTCAAAGTCTGCACCCGCAAGTGCAACTCGAAGTTATTCTTGATCAAAACCGTTTACGCCTTGATCACGGTCAGGCGCACATTGCTGTGCGAGCGGGTCCTCGGCCTGATGAAGGCGACTATATTGCCCAGCATTTAGCTGAACTTTCGTCAGGGTTTTATGCCTCTAAAAGTTATATTGAAAAGTATGGCATGCCAAAGAATATTGAGCAGTTGCAACAGCATAGTTTTGTTTCTGGGGTGGCTGGCTATAACGGTAAAGTGCCTTATTTTGCATGGGTTGATCAACATATTGAACCTTCGCAAATTAAGTTACGGGTGTCTGAAACATCAGAAGCTACAAGGGCGATTGTGAGAGGCTTAGGAATTGGTGGTTTACAGCATGAAGTGGCAAGCCAATACCCTGATCTGCTGCCAGTGCTTCCTAAAGAGCTAAACTGGCCAACGGATCTTTGGCTGGTAACGCATCACTTGGTGCATCGCACAGCCAAAGTCCAAGCATTTAGTCAGCTTTTAAAAGCCTATTTTAAAGATTTAAAAGCTTAAACAGACTTTTTAACGCTAATGCCTAGCCGTTTGGCTAGGCGCACAAGGTTGGCTCTATCAACACTTAAGCTACGTGCTGTGGCAGCCCAGTTTAGGTTATGTAGTTCAAGTTGTTGCATAATCAATTGATAACTAAAAGCGTCGGTTGCCTCTTTCAGCGATAAGCGAGTGGCTTTTTGTTCGTTAACTGCAACAGGGCTTGGTGCAGCAACGGCCATTTTAGCGATATCACAATGGTCAGGCTCGATTGTGACAATGCTTTGTTGCCATTGCTGCTGCTTGGCTTTGAGTGCTGCTCGACTGATCACATGTTCAAGCTCTCTCACATTGCCTGGCCAATCATATTGACGCAGTAGTAACTGTGTATCGCTACTAAGCTTAAGTTGCTTAATTGCCAATTTTTTAGATGTTTGCTCAATAAAAAAACCTGCCAATAAAATAACATCGTTATCGCGCTCTTTTAGTGGTGCAACATACAATGGGTAAACGCTTAAGCGGTGATAAAGGTCTGCACGAAAGCGCCCCGCAGCGACTTCTTGTTTTAAATCGCGGTTGGTAGCTGCAATCACTCTGACATCAACATAACGGCTCTGATCTTCCCCCACCGTTTGTACTTCACCACTTTGTAATACGCGCAATAGCTTACTTTGCATAGCAAGCGGAAGCTCGCCAATTTCATCTAAAAACAGGGTACCACCATCGGCGAGTTGAAACTTACCCTGGCGAGCAGTATGTGCCCCAGTAAATGCGCCTTTACTGTGACCAAAAAATTCACTTTCTGCTAAGTTCTCTGGTAACGATGCGCAGTTTAAGTGGATCAACGGCATGTCGCGGCGTTTTGAGTTTAAATGGATATTGCGCGCAACGAGTTCTTTACCGACGCCTGTGTCGCCTTGTATCAATACGCTAAATTCTGAGGCAGCCACCAGCTGAATATCATTTTTAAGGGTCTGCATTGCTTGGCTATTACCAATAATTTCGACACCTTCTCGTGTTAGTGCCTCAAGGTTAAGCTGCTGCGCAACTTGATGGTTGTGCTGTGCGTGCTGCATAAAATGCTGCAAGGTTAGGGCATGCTCAACATAGCCTGCAGCTAGCTGTTTTAGTTGATTGAGCTCGTTCATTGCTAAAGCGTCAAAGGCATGTTCATCTAAACTATCAAAGGTCAAAACACCCAATAGTTCGTTGTTATCTTTGCTACTCAGCAGCGGCACGCCCATGCAGGCATGAACAGGAAAGTCTCCATGCTGGCTTTGTAATAAACCATCGTAGGGGTCGGGTAGGCCACAATCTTTGGCAAATTTTAGCGGTTCACTGCCACGGCATATTTCAAATAAGCGCGGATGCTCCGCTATTTTAAAGCGTCTTCCTAACGTATCGTCCGACAACCCATGAAGGGCTACGGGCTTTAACACATCGCCTTGTTTCAATAATAAGGCAACTGCATCACATTCAAGCCAATCATTAATGCAACTCAACAGATAACTGAAATTATGATCAACACTGCTTGCTTTGGTAAGTGCAAGTGCAACATCAAGAAGGGATTTTTTGAGCATCATGTCAATTTGACCTGAATGTGTTTTATTGATGTTTTTAATTGTGTGTCATTTTGACTTATTTATCAAGTGTTCAAATTTAATGCATTGATATTTAATGGTTTCTATTTTTGGCTTGAACTGTGCAATAGCTGGGGAAATTAAACGCTGAGAGCACGAATGAAAGTCATTAATTTAACTGAACCTATGCCAACTAAGATCAAATTTTATCAACTCAGCCAGTGGCCGTTATGGGCATTAGCATTTCGGCCTTTTTTCTTGGCGGCAGGTGCCTTAGCTGTATTTGCTATGAGTTACTGGTTTTTAATCTTGACGGGCTATGCACAGTGGCACCTAACAATGCCCGCAACGCTTTGGCATGCTCACGAAATGCTGTTTGGCTTTGCAGGCGTGGTTGCCATGGGCTTTTTGCTAACCGCCGCACAAACATGGACAGGTGTGCCGAGTGTAAGTGGTATTAAGCTTTGTTTGCTTAGCATGATTTGGCTTGTTGCAAGGCTTAGTTTTTTTATTGAGATTGCGGGGTTCGAGCAGCTGAACCTTTATCTTGTTAGTGCGCTACAACTCGTTTGGTGGCTAGCTGGAATTATTATCTTAGCTGACATGCTGATACAGGCGAAAAGCAGCCATAACTACTTATTTGTTGTCATCGCATCTTTGCTCTGTGCGCTCAATGTGATTTTTTTAAGTTTAGTTGTACTTAATAAAATGTCGCTGGCACTGGGGGTTGTTGATACCGCTGTACTTATCATGACACTGCTAGTTGGTGTTGTGGCTGGGCGAGTTGTGCCATTTTTTACCGCGCGCGGCCTTAACCTAAGTGAACAAGTTAGAACCCCCAAGCTCGATAAATTAGTCGTATTTAGCTCATTTTTCGCCATTGCTTGGTTCTTTATGAGTCAGCTATTTTTTAGCGCAATGAGTACCGGCTGGATCTTTGTTTGGCTTGCTTGTTTACATGGGGCTCGGTGTGTTTTGTGGTGGCATAAAGGCATTCTAAAAGTACCTTTGCTATGGTCATTACACGTGGCTTATTGGGCTTTATCTGTGGGTTTAATACTCATCGCGATGAGTTATTTCAGCTCTATTATCTTATTCAAAGACGCGCTTCATCTGATCACTGTTGGCACCATAGGTGTGATGATCATCGCCATGATGGTTCGTGTCTCTCACGGTCATACAGGGCTCGCATTACAAGCCCCTGCGTACATTAGTTTGGCATTTGTACTCATTGTGATAGCTGCCATTGTACGCTCGTTACTTCCCATTTATTTAGGTCATCACCTTGCATGGCAGCTAAGTGCGTTGCTGTGGGTTGCTGGCTTTAGCTTATTTTTATTTCATTGTGCGCCCATCTTAGTGAATCGTCGTGTTGATGGTCGCCGCGGTTAATCTCTCCAATAGGAAAAACTATGTTATCTGAAAAAACGATCCAGATTGTTAAAAGTACTTTGCCGTTGCTTGCACAAGCAGGCCCTCAAGTGACTGAGTATTTTTATGATCGTATGTTTAGCTACAACCCTGAGCTTAAAAATATTTTTAATATGACACATCAGCAATCGGGCTCTCAGCAATTTGCGCTGTTTAATGCCTTAGCTGCCTACGCGGCAAATATTGATAACTTGGCAGTGTTAAAAGATGCGCTTGCGCGCATTAATCATAAACACACCAGTTACCATATTTTGCCAGAGCATTATCCTATTGTTGGTGGACATTTGATTGCGACTTTAAAAGAGTTATTGCCAGAACAATTTACCCCTGAGGTTGAGTATGCATGGCGTGAAGCCTATTCGTTATTAGCTGATGTATGTATTAATGAGGAGATGTCGCTATATCAAAAAACCAAAAAGGCGCCGGGAGGATGGTTTGGTACCCGTGCTTTCACTATTACAGAAAAACGTATGGAGTCATCGCAAATTTGTAGTTTCACATTAACGCCTGCCGATGCAAAGCCTGTTGTGGCGTATTTACCAGGCCAATATTTAGGGATTAAAGTAACGCCTGCAAACAGTGATTTAACGCAAGTGAGGCAATACTCTTTATCGCAGCAAAGTAATGGCCGTAATTACCGAATTAGCGTGAAAAAAGAAGGCTTGGTATCTAACTACCTACATAGCTTAACTGAGGGGGATGAGGTAAAAATTTACCCACCTGCAGGCGACTTTGTGCTTCGCGAAATTGACTCGCCTGTTGTATTGATTTCAGCGGGAGTTGGTCAAACCCCGATGATGGCGATGCTCGAAACACTATTAAGTAATCAACCTAATCAGCCAATTCATTACCTTCATGCTTGCGACAGTGAGACGCAGTTTGCCTTTAAAGAGTACTTATTTAAGCAACAGCAAGCGCACGCTTCATTACATTGTGTTACCTGGTTTAAAGATGGCAAGGGGAGCGATTTTGCGGGCTTAATGGATGTAAACCACATCGCTGAAAGCTTACCAATAAGCAAAGGTGACTTTTACCTGTGTGGCCCAATCGCCTTTATGGCAATGATAAAAGAGCAACTACTAGGTATTGGGGTTGCAAGTGAACGCATTCATTATGAGGTGTTTGGCCCTCACCAAAGCCTATGATGTAAAAGGCGCAGCCTAAGCTGCGCCTTTTGTTAGTTAACTTCGCACTCTACATTGGGAAGTGGAATACGGAGTTCTTTTTTGGGGTAGTAAAGCAGGCATTGCTCACCTGCTTTTTGCAACACAAACTTCTCAGAAGGAATTGAATGGGCACCCATAATTGGCAGGCCATCAGGCCCTTTGTTGGTGCCGTGGTCAATCAGTAACTCTGCGCTTTTAGTAAATACATCATCGGCTAAGGTGACCAGTGCACCGCCTTTAGCAGACTGAATAGCCTGCTGTATATCAGTAATCACTCCCGGGTTTACCCGAACAAGCGTTGCATCTTGCGGTTGCTCTGCTTGAGTACTTTTACAGCCTGCTATGCTTGCCAGTAAGGTGCAGGTTAAGAACAGTGCTTTATTCATTATCACCTTCCTTAGCTGGTAGCGGACGGGTTAAATCCATATTATTTTTGTAAAGTGTAGTATTAGCTTTTAGCGCAATACCAGCTTCATCAGCAGCATAAGATGAGGTTGTCGCTTGCTTAGCTGTGACACTTTGCGTTACCACTGGGCAACTATCATTCTCAATATGATAAAGCGCTGCACTCAGAAGTGTTTCATCACTATCACCTAACTGGTGGTTAAAGTCGTCATCGAGTTCACAGCCTTTTACATCTGCATCGAATTGCGGTGAAGGAGTTGGTACTAAGCCGTCAGAGTATTCGCCAAAGCCCTTGTAATTCACACCCGTTAGCTGAATGGTGTAGTAAGTGGTTGCACAGTTATGCGTTGGGGTAAAACCATATGGTTTACCGCAGGTTTTACCACCTATTAAAATAACTTCAGTATCTATGCCTTTTAAGCCATTGATAAGTGCTTCTGATGCTGAACACGTATTATCAGTGCTGAGTACATAGACTTTCGATAAATTTAAGTCAGGGAGAGTGTTACCTGTTCCCTCGAAAGTAGAATAATCGACTTCAATATCAATAAACGGGTATGGGTCGCTCTCGGGCTGCTTGTCATTTTCAATGACTTGATAGTAAAAATAGTCACTCGTATTAGCTGGACCTGCAATCATATAGGCAAGTTGCGAAGAAAGCGCTAATAAACCACCGCCATTGTATCTAAGGTCGATCACAAGCTCGTCGATATTGTCGGTTTTGAACTTATTCACAGCACTTATCAGCTCAGGCTGAGCAATACTTATATGGCTGTTAAACTGCATGTAGCCAACTTTAGTGCCATCTCCTGTGGTAATAGTATCGACATTTTGTACAGGTGTTTGGGTTATATTACCTGCGACTAGAGTAAACGATTTTTCGGTGCCATCATTACTGCGTACAACAAAATTGTGCGAGTCGCCAGCTGTCGGCCCAAATAGCGCTTCATTTAGAATATCTACGCCTTGTTGGGTATTAGTGTCAATGCTGACGTCGTCGACCATTAAAATAGTATCACCGCGTTGTAAGCCTGCATTTGCAGCTGGTGAGCCACTCTCTAAATAGGCAACACGTAACTCTCGTGGCGGAACATTACTTATAAATGCCCAATTGATACCATAGCCAGAAACCACACCTGATTGCGACTCTTGAAAATACTCTTCTGTTGGCCTGCTGAAATGGAATTGATCTTTATAAGCACCAGAGTCTGTTTTTTCGAAGGTTTTTAATTGCTCAAAATAAGCGGCGACAGAGCTGAAGTTATCTGGGTCATTGTCTTCTATTTCATCGTACCAAAGATAGGTTTCGTCACTCCATGAACGTAGCCACATCTTCTCAGTAAACTCAGAGCCTGCTGTATCTGGGTAAGGTTGATTATCGTTATATGGATCATTGCCTGTTCGCGGTACAGCGCATTGATCTTTAAATTCGCTTGATGGCTCAAAGACACCAGCCGTCCAAGTGGGTTCAGAAGTTGTTGGTGGTGGATTCGTGGTATCGGTATTGCTCGATGAGCCACCACCGCCGCAGCCAGATAAAGACATGCCTGAAGCCGCTAAGAAGACAGCTAAAGCGAGTTTGTTATTTTTAAACATGGTGCTTCCTTTCTTATATAAATTGTTTAAAAACTAACAATTACTTAATCTGAAAGCAATAAATTATAGTGTCTAAAATGTAAACGAATGTGCTGCTAGTTATAAAGATTTGCGATTGCTAATTTCAGCTATTTCAAGCTTTTGCCACGATTCAAATAATTTACGTTGTTTATCAGATATTTTTAAACCATAGGTTTTTTGCATATAAAAATAGGTATCGGCTATTTGCTTTCTTGCATAAATGGGCGGCTCAAATACGCGTTGCTTAAAATCGATTTTTACGGGACATGCTCCGTAACTTGCACTTGATGTTGAGACCATGCCGTAGCGAAAGTTTGAACGGTCTGCATTTATCTCACCAATTGCGGGGGCAAGGTTATTAATGTCAGCTTCCATTTGACGAAACTTTTCACTGACCTTTTTACAGTTTTTGCGACCGCCATCCTGCCAGCATTGTAATTGATGACCGAACTCCCAGGCAGGCACAATGTGCTCCCACTCTATTCTTTTTGCGCGAGCATTCTCTTTTCCTGAACGGGTGACAGAGTTTCTAGGAATATAACCACACGCATCAGGGTCTGGCACAAGTTTTTTACCTTGGCGCTTGATATCGCAACCACAATATAAGCTTTTACTATTGCTTGGTAGGTTCTTAATTAAATGCTTTTTGGCACTGTAAAAGCTCGAAAATTCTTTAGCGGATATAGGAAAAGTGAAAATAAAACAAAGGGCTAAGTATAGAAATAAACGCATATCCATCACATCAGTGAACTACAGGAACAGCTATTCTAGAGCGACTATTCTAAAAAGGAAAAGTTTTTCAACTCAGCTATAGTTGTTAGGCCGTTTTTATTAAAGGAATTACAACCATGTTATTAGGTGCTTTTTCTGTAAGTCTAAATGTAAAAGATATTCGTGCTTCAAAGCAGTTTTATGAAAAGCTAGGTTTCAAAGAGTTTGCTGGGGAGATAGAACAGCATTGGCTAATAATGAAAAACGGTGAACATTTGATAGGTTTGTTTCAAGGTATGTTTGATAAAACCATGCTGACCTTTAACCCTGGGTGGGATCAAAATGCTGAAGCTTTGGATGAATTTGCAACCTTTGAGCAATTAGCTGCACAATTTCAGCAACAAGGATTAGAAATACAAAAGGCCGGTGACGCGAGTTTTATTATCACCGACCCAGATGGCAATCCTATTTTGATTGACCAACACGTGTAGCTGGCTTTTTACGTTTAATTCGAACGTTTTGTAGTAACAAGAGAACTCCTGTAATACAAAATAGTACGCTGGTGGCTGAGAAGCTGATGAGTAGTGGATTGTTAAAGTTCTCACGCTCATCATAATCCATAATGTGTAGCATCCAGAAAAAGTCGAAAATGCGCCACAGGGTGCTGCGCACAGTTATAACTTTACCGGTTTGGCTATCTAAATATAAGGTTGTTGTTAACCAATCATCGAAGCTAATTTGCCAAACATTGGCTTTGTGACCGACTTCTCTAGGCCCTTTTGTTAATAACTGCGCTTGCGTTATTTTTGCGTCAATAAGCAGGTGAGCTTGGGCATTTTCAATGATTTGCGCTTTACTCGGTGCAGGCATTTTAGCACCTGTTCTGCCATCAAAAATAAACGTACCGCTAAAGGATGTAACTTCTATAATCGGGGTATTTAAAAAATGGCTATATTTAATACCCTCGATTTGCTCGAATTGCGCTGTTATTTTATCAATTGAAGCAGGGTAGTCCGACAATAAAAATGGGCTACTTAAACTGCGATTAGCCAGATGCTTACCATGCACTTTTTCAAGTGGTAATGAGCTCATTACCAGCCCACCTAAGAGCCAAAAAAAGATCTGCAAAGCAAGTAAGTAGCCAAGCCATTTATGCCCTTTACGAGCATACTTAAACAGGCGTTTATTCATTATTACCCCGTTATTATTGTTATGTGGGCGCTATTTTAGGTTGTTTAGCTAGATTGCCAATGCGGCATAATGTCGCATTAACTGTATTCTAGATTTGGTATATATACAAAACTGAGTTAAAGTTTCAGTCGATATAAATAGAGGGTAAAAACGAGAGTATGTCGGAAATTCAATTTTTAAATGTAGATCTGGAGCTTGAGTCAAAGCACGATATAAGTGCGCTTGTTGCTGATTTGAAGAAAAACGCCATGGTTTTACATTATGACCAAGATGAATACCGCCAACTAGCACGTATTGAAGCAACCGCAGATATCAGCTCTCCAGATAAAGCAATTAACCAGCTTTGCGAGCTTATTGAGTCTTGCTCGCGCAATGCATTAAAACAGTGGTTATCGTGCTCAAAGCGTACATTTGATATAGGCTTTGAATCAGGTAATTCGCCTAAATGCTTTAACCAACCCCTGCATGCCGATACCTTGTTACGTATCTCTGCAATTGGCGCAGGGATTGAAATTACTATTTATCCTGTCGAAAAATAGCCAGAATTTATCGCTCTACAACAGCTGCGGTCATTCTTGATACGCAGCAAAGCTCTCCTGCGGCATTGGTAATTTTAATATCCCAAACAGAAGTTCGCTTACCTAAATGCAGCGGCCTCGCAGTTGCTGTTAACGTTCCTTTGCGTGACGCTTTCATGTGGTTGGCATTAATTTCTTGGCCAACAGCATAAAACTTATTGAAATCAACCACGAAATTGGCTGCATAGCTTGCCACTGTCTCTGCTAATACAATGTTTGCTCCGCCATGGACCATGCCCATAGGGTTATGATGCTCAGGAATAGCAGGCATGGTTGCCATTAAATAATCATCGCCAATTTCAGTTACCTCAATGCCCATAGTTTTCATTAAAGTGCCTTGACCGGTAATCCCTTGTTCCAGCTCTTTGCAAAGCTCTAACGTGATTGGTTGGTGCCAAATACTCATTGTGTTTCCTTAGCCTGCTAATTAAAGATAATACCTTATGGCATCTTTCGGTGTGGTTCAATGTTAGTTTTGTAGCAATATGATGGAGTTAATTTAAATTTGCGATTTTCAAATAACTGTATATACTCACAGTTAAATGTACTGTATGGAAAACCAGTTGTATGCGCCCATTAACTAAACGCCAATCGCAAATTTTAGAACTAATTAAAGTCTTTATTAAAGATACAGGCATGCCACCTACGCGTGCTGAAATAGCTCAAACATTGGGTTTTAAAAGTGCCAACGCTGCTGAAGAACACCTAAAAGCACTGGCAAAAAAAGGCATGATCAAAATGAAGCCAGGGGCGAGTCGCGGTATTCAGTTAATTGAAGAAGATGAGCCAGAGCAACTAGGCTTACCTTTAATTGGCCGTGTTGCAGCTGGTGAACCTATTTTGGCGCAAGAGCATGTTGAAAGTCACTGCCAAGTTGATCCTTCATTATTTAAACCTGCTGCCGATTTCTTACTGCGTGTAAATGGTATGAGTATGAAAGACATTGGTATTATGGATGGCGATTTGCTTGCAGTACACAGAACACAAGTTGCTGAAAACGGGCAAGTAGTTGTAGCTCGAGTCGATGAAGATGTAACAGTTAAGCGTCTAGAAAAAGCGGGTCGCAAAGTACTTTTACACGCTGAGAACGAAGAGTTTTCGCCTATTGAGGTTGACCTTGAGCATGAGTCGTTCAACATCGAGGGGTTAGCGGTAGGTGTTATTCGTAACGCTGACTGGATGTAAACGTTCCCAATTTGGTGCATTAAATTGACTCAATTTGGTGCGCCACTGAAATTTTACTACTTAATTAGGATTTGTGAATCCTTACTCTTCATTTAAAGCCTTATATAGCGCAGTTTTCCTCTCTTTTTACATTTCGTTCTTACTCCTAAACATTAAATAAAGCGCTGATTATAGTTGTTATTTCTGCACCAAAATAAACATTTATTATCATTAAAACTTGCTTATTGGTCATTTTTTAACTAATTGGTTAATACACTGTATTAACACCTAATTAATAAAAAGACACAAAAATGTGCGAGGTGTTAGTCATGGGGTCGGTATCATAAGTGGGTCAAAATGATACGTAGTCGCTCTGAACAATAAGAAAAACGAATGGGCACCTTGTTGTATCGCCTTTTCGCTTTGCGTCTTGCAATAGCATCTAAAGGAGCCGTCACATGGGTAAACTGCGTTACGCCTTGTGGCTTATATTGTTTGCACTTCCTGAGCTTGCATTGGCAAATAGCCAATACAATATGCGTAAAGGGGTGACCGATATAAGTAATAATGTTTATGAGTTACACATGACGATATTTATTATCTGCTGTGTAATCGGCATCATCGTATTTGCGGTGATGTTTTGGGCTTTAATACACCACCGTAAATCCAAAGGGGCCAAGCCTGCCCAATTTCATGAAAGTACAAAAGTTGAAATACTTTGGACTGCTATTCCATTTGTCATCTTAATCGCCATGGCTGTGCCTGCCACAAAAACCTTAATTGCCATGGAAGATGCCTCTAAAGCCGATATCACCATTAAAGTGACTGGCTCACAATGGAAGTGGCATTACGAGTACATGGGTGAAGACATTGCTTATTACTCGATTCTATCTACTCCTAAAGATCAAATAGACAACCAAGCAGAGAAAACTGAGCATTATTTGCTTGAAGTAGATAAACCGCTAGTACTTCCTATCAATAAGAAAGTGCGCTTTTTAATGACCTCAGACGATGTAATTCATTCATGGTGGGTGCCTGATTTTGCGGTTAAAAAGGACGCAAATCCTGGGTTTATCAATGAAGCGTGGACACGTATTAACGAGCCAGGTGTTTACCGTGGCCAATGTGCTGAGTTATGCGGTAAAGATCATGGCTTTATGCCTGTTGTGGTGAAAGCCTTACCTGAAGATGAGTTTGCTAATTGGCTTGCAGATGCCAAGCAAGAAAAAGCCAATGCGGCTGCAGCAGATGCTGCTTTGCTTGATCAAACATTACCTAAAGAAGAGCTTATGGTCTTAGGTGAGCAAGTGTATATGGCAAGCTGTGCTGCATGTCACCAACCTACTGGTATGGGCTTACCGGGCGTTTTTCCAGCGCTTAAAGGCAGCCCGATTGTATTAGGTGATGTAAAAGATCACATAGATATCGTGTTACACGGTAAGCCTGGCACAGCAATGCAAGCGTTTGATAAACAGCTTTCAATTAAGCAACTTGCTGCGGTTATTACTTATAAGCGAAACGCGTGGGGTAATGATACCGGCGATGTTATCCAACCGAGTCAAATTCAAGCCGCGATTGATGCAGCAGCGGAGGCGAACTAATGAGTAATGTTATTAACGAGCAAGCAACAGGGCATGCGCATCACGACCATCATCATCCAGCTAAAGGTTTTAAGCGCTGGCTATACACTACCAACCATAAAGACATTGGTAGTTTATACCTGATTTTTTCACTCACCATGTTTTTAATTGGTGGAGCGATGGCAATGGTGATCCGCGCTGAACTGTTTCAGCCTGGATTACAGTTAGTCGACCCGCACTTTTTCAACCAAATGACTACCGTACATGGTTTGATCATGGTGTTTGGTGCTGTTATGCCTGCATTTACTGGGCTTGCAAACTGGATGGTACCTATGATGATAGGCGCACCAGATATGGCCTTACCACGTATGAATAACTGGAGCTTTTGGATTTTGCCATTTGCATTTTTAATCCTATTGGCTTCGTTACTTATGCCTGGTGGTGGTCCTGCGTTTGGTTGGACTTTCTACGCACCACTATCAACAACTTACAGCAACGATAACACTGCACTTTTTGTGTTTGCCGTACATATCATGGGTATCAGCTCAATTATGGGGGCGATTAACGTTATCGTGACTATCGTCAACCTAAGAGCGCCAGGTATGACGTGGATGAAGCTGCCGCTATTTGTTTGGACATGGTTAATCACTGCATTCTTGTTAATTGCTGTTATGCCAGTTCTAGCAGGGGCGGTCACTATGGTGTTGACCGATAAATACTTTGCAACCAGCTTTTTTGATGCAGCCGGTGGGGGCGACCCTGTGATGTTCCAGCACATTTTCTGGTTCTTCGGTCACCCTGAAGTGTACATCATGATTTTGCCGGCCTTTGGCATTATATCGACTATCGTACCTACCTTCTCGCGCAAAAAGCTATTTGGCTATGCGTCTATGGTGTATGCAACTTCATCGATTGCGCTGCTAAGTTTTATCGTTTGGGCACATCATATGTTTACCACTGGGATGCCTGTGGCTGGCGAGTTGTTCTTCATGTACGCCACCATGCTGATCTCAGTGCCAACGGGCGTTAAAGTGTTTAATTGGGTGGCCACCATGTGGCGAGGTTCGATTAGCTTCGAAATTCCGATGATGTTTGCCATCGCCTTTATTGTGTTATTCACCTTAGGTGGTTTCTCTGGCTTGATGCTTGCGATTACACCAGCAGATTTTCAGTATCACGATACCTATTTTGTGGTGGCTCACTTCCATTATGTGCTTGTGACGGGGGCTGTGTTCTCAATTATGGCGGGAGCCTATTATTGGCTACCGAAATGGACTGGCAACATGTACAACGAAACGCTGGCGAAATGGCATTTTTGGTTATCGCTAATCAGTGTCAACGTGTTGTTCTTCCCTATGCACTTTGTTGGCCTTGCTGGTATGCCGCGTCGTATTCCTGATTATGCTCTGCAATTCGCTGACTTTAACGCCATTATCAGTATTGGTGGTTTTGCATTTGGCTTATCGCAACTGTTGTTTGTATTGGTGGTATTTAAATGTGCTCGAGGTGGCGAAAAGGCACCTGCCAAAGTATGGGATGGAGCTGAAGGTTTAGAGTGGGAAGTCGATTCTCCAGCGCCTTATCACACCTTTGAAACACCGCCGGAGATTAAGTAATGAACCATGCACCTTTGCTAAAAAAACTGCTGATTACATGCTTGCTCATGTTCGCATTTGCTTTTGCAATGGTGCCGCTTTACGACGTGTTTTGCGACGTTACAGGGTTGAATGGTAAGCCATCATTAGAAAAAGCGAGCGCGAGTGAATCAATAAATACACAGCGCCAAGTTGATGTCAGCTTTACCACTCACGCCCAAAGCGGCGCGCCATTTAAGGTGCAGTCTGAGCAATACAGCGTGGCGGTACAACCAGGTGCCATGCGTGAAGTTAAATTCTCAGCAAAGAACACCAGTAATGAAGACAAAGTCATGCAAGCAATTCCATCAGTATCACCGGGTAAAGCGGCAAAGTACTTACATAAAATAGCCTGTTTTTGCTTTGATCAGCAGCCAATGAAAGCCGGTGAAGAAATGGAATTTACCTTGTTGTTTTATGTTGATACTGAGTTACCCGACGACGTTGAGGAACTGACGTTGTCGTATACCGTGTTTGATATTAGCGGGCATGTTGTGGCTAAAAACGATTAAAAGCCGCCAAGCTAATTGCTAATTGGGAGCAAACAAAATGAATCAAAATTATGAAAAATACTATGTTCCAGCCGAGAGTCCTTGGCCAATAGTTGGTGCCATCGCGATGTTTTTAATTGCTGTCGGTGCTGGTTTAACTGTGATGCAAGTAAGTGGTGAGGGCAGTAGTGGCCAGTATGTCTTGTATCTAGGCATTGCCATATTAATTTATATGGTTTTTAGTTGGTTTAGAAACGTTATTGAAGAGTCTCATAAAGGGCTTTACTCAGCACAAATGGACCGCTCATTCAGACAAGGTATGAGCTGGTTCATATTCTCTGAGGTTATGTTCTTTATGGCATTTTTTGGCGCTCTTTTTTACGCACGTATGATTTCGGTGCCTTGGCTTGGTGGTGCTGGTAATAATGCCATGACCAACGAAGTGCTCTGGCCAACCTTTGAAGCCGTATGGCCGTTATTAACTACGCCAGCGGGCGAGACCACACAGGCTATGGGTTGGCAAGGTCTACCTCTGATCAACACGCTTATTCTGCTTACCTCATCGGTCACAATTCACTTTGCTCATGTTGCGATAGAAAACAATAAGCGCGGCGCCCTAAAGGTATTTTTATCTTTAACCGTGCTGTTAGGTGTGATTTTCCTTGGCTTACAAGTTTACGAGTATATGCATGCTTACCAAGATTTAGGTTTGACCTTAGATGCGGGCGTTTATGGGAATACCTTTTTCTTGTTAACTGGCTTTCACGGTATGCACGTGACACTAGGCACCATTATTTTATTTGTGGTGCTGCTCAGAATTTTTAAAGGCCACTTCACGAGTGAAAAGCATTTTGCCTTTCAAGCGGCTGCTTGGTATTGGCACTTTGTTGATGTGGTGTGGTTGTGTTTATTTGTGTTTGTGTACGTGCTGTAGCTTTGTGAAGCGGCGACGGGTTGGTGTGAATAAAGCCCAATTTCATTGCGGCAATGATGAGCACCAGCACAATACCTGAAAACAGCACTCGACGACCTAAGTAATGCGACATGGGTTTCGAGTGCTCTTTTGCTGACATCATCACAAACAGTGCTCTAAATAGGTTGAACAGAATATAAAGTAATAACAAAACAATAATGATTTTAATCATATTAGGTATTCCAAATGCAGTTAATTTTATGGCGTAAACAAAAGCTTAGCTCAATTATCGCAATTTGCGTTGTGATACTTGCAGTGCTTATTTGTTTGCGACTAAGCGTTTGGCAATACCAGCGAGGCGAGCAAAAACAGCAGCAACTAAGCCAGTTAGCCGTTTCGAAAGAGCAAGGCGTTTTGAGCTGGCAAGAACTGCAAAATTTACCTAGTGAGCTGAACAAAACGGGCTTGCAAGTCAAAGTCTCTGGCGAGGTAAATAAACAACATTACTGGCTGCTTGATAATCAAATTTATCAGGGGCAAGTGGGCTATGACTTACTAGTAGCGATGACAATTGCAGGTGAAACCGCGCCTTTAATCGTTAACTTTGGTTGGCTAAAAGCTCCAACAAACCGTAGCCAGTTGCCAACCGTTGTGTGGCCAGAATCAACAAGCTTTACGGCTACTGTGCAATTAAAACAAGGCAACTTACAAGGCTTCACACTTGCCGATGAGATTGGTGCAGAACAAGGTTGGCCTAAGCGTATTCAAGGCATCGACTTAGCAATTTTTAGTGCTCAATTAGCAAAGCCCTTACAAGACTTTATTGGTTATCGCAATGAAGCAGATGGTATTGCAACCCCGCATTACCAGAGTGTCGTGATGGGGCCAGAAAAACATTACGCCTATGCCGTGCAGTGGTTATTAATCGGCTTAGCGTGTGTTGTTATTGCTTATTTTGCGATGAGAAGGAGAGGTTATGAAAATAAACCCGCTTAGTTTATTCGTTTTATGCTGTTTTGTGCCGCTGGCACTTGCTTATGCAGCATTAAAGCTTGAGTGGTTACCGAGTGGTTCGAGTAATCATGGTGAGCTTTTAAGCGAAGAAGTTAAATTAGCTGATTGGCAACAAGGCGATCCTAAACAATGGACAATTGCGCTTAATTACCCAAAAGAGTGCAGTGAAGTTTGTGCAAACCAATTAGCCAGTCTAGATAACCTATATGTCGCTTTAGGTAAAAATCAGCAAAAAGTGGATGTGGCGGTACTGACAAATCAACAGCAGGTATCGGCAAATTGGCGTCAATTAGCAGTAAGTCCTGCGCTCAAAGCGGGAGACTTATACTTGGTTGATCACATGGGCTTAGTGGTTTTGCATTACCCCTACACGGCTGAGCCAGAACAAAACAGACTGATTCAAAAAGGCTTACTTAAAGACTTAAAGAAACTACTTAACTATGCGCGTTCAAGTTAAACCTCATTAAGGGGATAAAGATGTATAAAAATTATAAATATTTAGTCTTAATTACGGTTTTCTTCTCTATCTTAGTTGTTGGGCTTGGTGCCTATACACGGCTGAGTGATGCTGGGCTTGGTTGCCCTGACTGGCCTGGTTGCTATGGATTTTTAACTGTGCCAAAACATGAAACTGCTTTGTTACATGTTGAACAAAACTACCCTGATATGATGTTTGAAGCAGCAAAAGCATGGAAAGAAATGATCCATCGCTATTTTGCCGGTGCCCTTGGTTTACTTATTTTAGCCTTGTTTGTTTTTGCCTGGTTAAAACGCCAATATCCAAATACGCCGGTTAAACTGCCATTAGCACTATTATTATTGGTGGTATTCCAAGCCGTATTGGGCATGTGGACTGTCACTATGAACCTACAGCCTTTGGTTGTTATGGGGCATTTGCTCGGCGGTTTTAGTATCTTGTCGTTGCTGTTTTTATTGTATCTACGTTTAAAGACCGACCCTGTTGCTAGCAGTGATAGCGGCGCAAAGCCATATTATCAGTTAGCGCTGGTGGGCTTGGTGGTGCTAATACTGCAAATTGCGTTGGGTGGCTGGCTTGCAGCAAATTACGCCGCTCCGCATTGTAATGGCTTACCGCTGTGTAGCTACGGACAACCGTTTTCTTTGAAGAGTGTGTTTCAGCTACCGCTTGAGCACAGCACCTATGAATATGGCGTTTTATCGCAGCAGGCGCGTATGTCTATTCATCTGCTACACCGTATTTGGGCGCTGGTTACTTGTGTGGTGTTAGCGCTGATCATGTGGCGCATATATTCACGCTGTTACTCTCGAAAAATTAAGCACTGCACAGTCACTGTATTAATCGCTTTGTTGTGCCAAATCTGTTTAGGTCTAGCTGTTGTGCACTGGCACTTCCCATTAAGTGTAGCGCTTGCGCACAACCTAATGGCCGCATTGTTACTGCTTAGCATGGTAAGACTATGCTTCCACTTAAAAATAAGAACCTAGGAGGCTGTGATGGCATTATTACTAAGCTCAGAAAAATCATTATTTATTCAAAGCTCAGAGTTACTTAAAGATTACTTAGCTATCAGTAAATTTAAAGTAGTTGCCATGCTTGTACTAACTGCTTGGGTTGGTTTGGCATTGGCTCCCGATGTTGGGCGAGGGGTATTTGTGCAGCTTGCAAGTTTGCTAGGTATTGGCTTGCTGTCGGCTGCTGCTGCCGTGATCAATCATGTTGTTGATAGTGAAATCGACAGCAAAATGGCACGTACACGTCATCGTCCTGTGGCAAAAGGTCGGCTCAGTAAACAACATGCTTTGAGCTTTGCTGCAACTATAGGAATACTAGGCTTTGTTATGCTTATGGTATGGGCGAATACGCTCACCGCCATTCTTACTTTGTTTGCGCTTGTCGGCTATGCCTTTATTTACACCTCATTTTTAAAGCGTGCCACACCGCAAAATATTGTTATTGGTGGTTTGGCAGGTGCTATGCCGCCGTTGCTAGGGTGGGTGTCTGAAACAGGCCATATGGCTGCGGCTCCTTGGCTGTTAGTGATGATTATATTTACTTGGACCCCACCACATTTTTGGGCATTAGCGATTGCACGTAAAAGCGATTATGAGCGGGCAAAGATTCCTATGTTGCCTGTTACTCACGGTATCGAATTTTGTAAAACCTGCGTTGTTGGCTACAGCATTTTGCTTGCTTTGGTATGTGTGTTGCCTTATTTAATTGGCATGTCAGGGCTAATTTACTTACTAGGAGCAAGCGTTTTAAACGCGATATTCATTTATAAAGCGTTAAAACTAAAAATTGCCCCAAAAGATGATACAGCAATGGACTTATTTCGTTTTTCAATCGTGCATTTAATGCTACTCTTTATCGCCTTATTCATTGATAAATGGTTAGTTTTATGACGCGAATCGTCGCTTTTTTATGTTTCAGTGCGGTATTGTTTGTAACCGGTTGTGGTAAAAACAACACCGCTCCTGAAGTCGAAGCACTGGTTTATGAGCAAGCAAAGCTGATTAGTCCGTTTTTATTAACCGATCAACATGGTGCGCCCGCTGATAACAGTCAGTTTATGGGGCATTGGAATTTGGTCTTTTTAGGCTACACCAGTTGCCCTGATATATGTCCAATGACATTGGCGAAACTAACGGCAGTACAAAAGCAGTTAAGCCAAGATTACAAAGTGCAGGTATGGTTTGTTGCCGTTGACCCAAAGCGTGATACAACCGAAAAACGCAAAGCCTACATTGATTACTTTAATCCTGATTTTCTTGCAGTATCAGGCCCACACAAACAGCTTTTTCCATTTGTCAGAGAGCTTGGCTTAATTTACGCAATTAACGATAGTGATGAGCAAGAGTATGCAGTTGATCATAGCGCGTCGGTAGTGATGGTTGATGGCGATGGCTCGGTACGTGCGATTTTTAAGCCTGAATTTAAACAAGGCAGCGTGCCATTAATAAACGCCACAACTTTGACTGAAGAGTTCAAAAAAATAGCAGATTATTACGCAAAGTAAACTTTCTTGGTTAAGGGAGTCATTTTCCGCAAAAGAAAAGCTTCCTTTTTTGATATAAATGTCTAAGCTACTAAAAAATTTTACTATTTTTTGATTCAAATTATGGCATTTTTATTTAGTCAGTCTAAGCTTTTGTTATGAATTGTTTAAAGCAGGGAAGGTATAAGTAATGTTAAAGCTCCCTACAGAATTAGCTATTAGTCAGGTCGAAACACTCCATCAAGATTTGCTACAAGAGTTGTCAGCAAATGATGATATCTGTTTGGATATCAGTGAAGTGACCCGTGCTGACACAGCATCAATTCAGCTTTTATGTGCATTACAGAAGCATTTACTTTCGGTGCAACACAAAATTATTTGGGTTGGCGAGAGTAAGCCGTTGCAACAGGCAATTAATAGTTTGGGCTTAAGCCATTATCTTGTGCTTGAGAATGCCAATTAAGAGGTTTTTATGAAAAGAATTTTAGCAGTAGACGATTCTGCATCTATGCGCCAAATGGTTGGTTTTACGCTTAAAAAAGCTGGCTTTGATGTGACAGAAGCGAAAGACGGCAGCGAAGCTTTAAATATCGCAAAACAACAAGGCTTTGATGCTGTTATTTCTGATGTGAATATGCCGGTAATGGATGGTATTACCCTTATTCGTGAATTACGTAGCTTACCTAATTACAAGTTCACACCTTTACTGATGCTGACTACAGAGTCGGGTCTTGATAAAAAGTCTGAAGGTAAAGCTGCTGGTGCAACTGGTTGGATTGTTAAGCCATTTAATCCTGAGCAATTGTTAGCGGTATTGAAAAAAGTGATTCGCTAATAATAGGAGCGGGGCATGAGTATAGATCTAAGCCAATTTTTTGAAGTATTCTTCGAAGAAAGCTTCGAAGGACTCGACGCTATGGAGGCTGAGTTATTAAACTTAGTGCCTGGCGAAGAAGACTTAGAGACCATAAATACAATTTTTCGCGCTGCGCATTCAATAAAAGGAGGTAGCGGTACCTTTGGCTTTAGTGCTGTTGCAGACTTTACTCATGTTCTCGAAACCCTTTTAGATCAAATTCGTGAAGGTTCACGAGATCTTACTGCTGAGCATGTAAATTTACTTTTAAAATCAGTTGACTGTTTACGGGCTTTACTCAGAACTTTACAAGCTGAGCAGCAGCCAGATCTAACTGAAGCTGATGAATTGCGTATTAAATTTGAAGAAATTCTTGGTATGCGTGCTGCAAGTAAAGCACCAGAGCCAACGCAAGAAGCTGTTAGCGAAAGCAGCTTTAACACCTATCAAATCGATTTCAAACCACACCATCATTTATTTAAAACCGGTAATGAACCACTGTACATGATCAGTGAATTAGCGGAATTGGGAGAACTTGAAACACAAGCCTTTCAAGATGATGTGCCCGATATTACTAACCTTGCCCCTGAAGATTGTTTTTTGTCGTGGCGCTTTTTCTTAACCACAGACAAAGAGCAAAGCTGCATCGAAGAAATTTTCGAGTGGGTTGAAGATGATGCTGATATCACCATCACCCTATGTGGTGGTTTGTTTGGTGATGAAGAGGTTGCCGCTGTTGAAACTGTTGCTGAAGAGGCTGCGCCAGCGCAAGAGGCTGAACCTGCAGCAGTTAAACCAATCACTGATACGAAAAAGCCAGCGCCAGTTAAAGCAACCACAGCCAATGCAGAATCAACCTCAATCAGGGTTGGTATCGACAAAGTTGATTCATTGATCAACATGGTGGGTGAATTAGTGATTACCCAAGCGATGTTAAGTCAATTGGGTGAGCAAGAGATCACTGAAGCAACTATAGCCTCATTAAAAGAGGGCTTAGCACAACTGGCACATAATACCCGTGACTTACAAGAAAATGTCATGCGTATTCGCATGTTGCCTATCAGCTTTGTGTTTAGTCGCTTTCCTCGCTTAGTACGCGATATCTCGCAAAAGCTTGATAAACAAGTTGAGCTTAAATTACTTGGTGAACAAACCGAACTAGATAAAACCGTGATGGAGAAACTTTCTGACCCCATGGTGCATCTAGTGAGAAATTCCTTAGATCATGGTTTAGAAACCGTTGATAAACGCGTTGCAGCGGGAAAAGACCCTGTTGGTACTGTAACGCTCAATGCGTTTCATCAAGGTGGCAATATCGTTATCGAAATTATGGACGATGGTCAGGGCCTGAATACCACTAAAATTCGTGAAAAGGCAATTAAAAACGGCCTAATTTCAGAAACCGATGAGTTGTCTGATAACGAAATCAACGAGCTTATTTTCTTACCAGGATTTTCTACAGCCGATCAAGTCAGCGACTTATCAGGTCGTGGCGTTGGTATGGATGTAGTAAGGCGCAATATCGAAGCACTTAGCGGCTCTGTTGAAGTGGCTTCTGCACCAGGCGTGGGGTCGACATTTACAATTCGTCTACCGCTAACGTTGGCTATTTTAGATGGGCAGTTAGTCCGAATTGCTGAGCACACTTACATCATCCCGCTGATTTCGATAATTGAGTCATTGCAAATCGATATTAGTAAAGTGAGTCGAGTAGGCAAAGACTTAGATGTGCTGCGTTTACGTGACGAATATATTCCAATCTTAAGGCTTTATAATATTTTCAATCATAAAGGGGCGATTGAAACGCTTGATAAAACCTTGTTGGTTGTCGTAGAGAGTGACAACCAAAAAGTAGGTTTATTGGTTGATGACTTATTGTCGCAACAGCAAGTGGTAATCAAAAGCTTAGAGGCCAATTATCAAAAAGTTGATGGTGTCTCAGGGGCGACAATTCTAGGGGATGGTCGTGTTTCTTTGATTGTTGATATTAGTGGCTTGATTAAATTATCTGGGCTTAGAAAGCCTGGGAGCCAAGAATTGATTATTGAATCAAAAGCGAATTTGGAGGCGTCATGATTGCACAGCACGACGACCTGCATAACAAACTAAACCTTGAACAAGATCAAGATGTAAAACAGTTTTTAACCTTCTTCATGGCTGAAGAAGAGTATGGTGTTGATATTTTAACGGTGCAAGAAATTCGCAGTTGGGAAGAAATTACGGTGATCCCTAATTCACCGGATTTCGTCAAAGGGGTTATCAACCTGCGCGGCACCATAGTGCCGATTATTGATTTAAGGCTACGTTTTGGTATTTCAGCCATTGAATACGGACCGTTAACCGTTGTAATTGTTCTAAAAGTACAGCTTGAAAATACATGTAAAATTATGGGCATCGCCGTTGATGCCGTCTCGGATGTCTATAGCATTGCTGAGCATGAAGCGAAGGCAGTGCCACATTTGTCTGACTCAGACAACGCGCAATTTGTTGCGGGTTTAGTCAATGTGGGTGAGAAAATGGTCGCATTACTTGACCTACAAAAAACAATGGACATTTAACTGGGTAGATTAACAAGAAGGTGAAGGGTATGGGATGGTTTAGCAGTCCTAAAAATGTTGAGTCGGAAAATGATTTAGTTATTGCGGCACTTAGAAAGTCGCAAGCGATGATTGAGTTTCAACCGTCGGGGCAGATCATAACTGCCAATGCTAATTTCTTAAACACCATGGGTTACCGACTCGAAGAAATCCAAGGGCAACACCACTCTATGTTTGTTGCTGAAAAAGAGTCGCAAAGCCCTGAGTATCAACAGTTTTGGCAGCGATTACGCAGCGGTGAGTTCTTCACTGATGAATTTAAGCGTGTCGGTAAAAATGGCAAACAAGTTTGGATCCAAGGTACCTATAACCCAATTATTGATAGCAATGGTAATGTCACTAAAGTTATCAAATTTGCTACAGACATCACACCGCAAAAAGAGCTTGAACGTCAGTCAAAACGTGATGCTGATTTATCAAATGCGCTGCGTGTATGCCAAGCTAATGTGATGATTGCCGATAACGATTTAAAAATTATCTTTGTTAATGAGCAAGTAAAGCAAATGCTGCAAGCTCGCGAATCAACTTTACAAACAGTGCTACCTAGCTTCTCTGTGGCGAATTTAGTGGGTACGTGTGTTGATGATTTTCATAAACAACCATCACATCAACGTGAATTACTAAAAACATTATCTGAACCATACAAAACCACATTGCGTTTGGCGGGGCTTATTTTTAGCTTGATTGCGACTCCTTGGGTGAGCGCTTCGGGTAAGCGTTTAGGTACTATTGTTGAGTGGCAAGATATAACTGATAGCGTAAATAAAGCGGATGCTGAAAAGCGTGCAGCAGAAGAAAACTTGCGAGTACGCCGAGCACTTGATCGCGTGGCAACTAACACCATGATTGCTGATTCTGGCAACAACATTATTTACATGAACGAAGCCGTTCTGAACATGATGAAAATTGCTGAAAGTGATTTACGTAAAGATTTACCTAACTTCAACAGTAATAATTTAATTGGTCAAAATATTGATGTGTTCCATAAGAATCCAGCACATCAACGTAACATGCTTGCTAAGTTAAGTGATACGTACAGTACTGAAATTCAAGTCGGCGGCCGTACTTTTGGTTTGGTTGCAAACCCTATTTTCACCCCAGACAACGAGCGTATTGGTACGGTTGTGGAGTGGGAAGATAGAACAGCTGAAGTCGCGATTGAAAAAGAAATTGCCGGCCTTGTTGCTGCAGCGGGTAGTGGTGACTTAGAAGCCCGTGTAGAAGAAGCGGGTAAACAAGGTTTCTTCTTACGTCTAGCGCAGGGCTTAAATAGCCTAGTTAGTATTGTTGATGATGCAGTAAAAGACACAGGCAATATGCTGGATGCTATGGCAAACGGTGATTTATCAAAACGTATTGAGCAAGACTATCAAGGTTCATTCGATAAATTAAAACGTGATGCAAATGCCACGGCTGATAAGCTTACTGAAGTGATTAATCGCATTAATACCTCAGCAACGCTGGTTGCCAGTGGTGCAGAAGAAATCTCGCAAGGTAATGCTGATTTAAGTCAACGTACTGAAGAGCAGGCTTCATCACTTGAAGAAACAGCATCAAGCATGGAAGAGATGACCAGTACGGTTCGCCAAAATGCTGATAATGCAAAAGAAGTGAATGAACTTGCTGAAGAAACACGTACTAAAGCGCAAAAAGGTGGCGAAGTTGTAAATCGCGCTGTAACCAGTATGTCAGCAATTAATGAATCAAGTAAGAAGATTGCAGACATCATTAGTGTCATTGATGAAATAGCCTTCCAAACAAATCTACTTGCGCTTAATGCCGCTGTCGAAGCAGCACGTGCAGGTGAACAAGGTCGTGGTTTCGCAGTTGTTGCAGGTGAGGTTCGTAACTTAGCGCAACGTTCAGCAGCTGCAGCAAAAGAAATCAAAGAATTGATCCGAGACAGTGTTGGAAAAGTTGAAGATGGTACATTACTCGTCAATGAATCGGGTTCAACATTACAAGAAATTGTTACTGCAGTACAAAGAGTTACTGCAATGATTTCTGATATTGCCCAAGCTTCTGAAGAGCAAAGCTCTGGTATTGAGCAGGTCAATAAAGCCATTGCCCAAATGGATGAAATGACCCAGCAAAATGCAGCATTAGTTGAAGAAGCCTCTGCCGCGGGTGAATCAATGGCAGAGCAAGCGAATGATATGCGCCGCTTGTTAAACTTCTTCTCGTTATCGAATAACGAGATGGATATTACAAGCCGTGCAAGTTCAGCGCCTGCAGCTAAACAGCCAAGCTCACCAGTGCGTTCGGCACCTAAAGGTAATAACTTTGTTGACCCTAGTGATGAGTGGGAAGAGTTTTAAAACTCTTCCCAATTAAATTCTAACTAGTTAATTGCATCTAATGTTACAGCTGCAGGGTCAAGCACATGAAAGAGTTTTTACTAACGGATAGTGACTTTAAAGCTATTTCGTCACAAGTGTACGATGCTTGCGGCATTGTTTTAGCTGAGCATAAGCGCGAGATGGTTTACTCGCGCTTAGCAAGGCGTATTCGCCAACATAAGCTTAAGAACTTTAAAGAATATTTAGACTTTCTTGAAGAGAATAAAGAACAAGAGTTTAGTGAGTTTATTAATGCCATAACCACTAATCTGACTTCTTTCTTTCGTGAGCCACATCACTTTAGTTATCTAAAAAATACCATAGTCCCCAAACTGCTGATTAGTAATGCTAAACAAAAGCGTGTAAGGGTGTGGTCTGCTGGCTGCTCTACCGGCGAAGAGCCTTATACCATTGCTATGACCTTAAGCGGTTTATTCCCATCTGATTGGGATGTGAAAATTCTAGCTACTGACTTAGACTCAAATGTGCTCGCTAAAGCACAGGCTGGCACCTATACCGCTGCCAATGTGAATGGTTTAGACAAAAGCCAACTTAAGCGCTGGTTTCTAAAAAGCCATGACGGTCAGTTATATAAAGTAAAACCCGAACTACAAAAGAATATTTTCTTTAAACGTCTAAACTTATTACAAAGCTGGCCTATGAAAGGGCCGTTTGATGTTATTTTTTGTCGCAATGTAGTTATCTACTTCGATAAGCCGACGAAAGATACTCTATTTAAACGTTATTACGATTTGTTGACCGATTCAGGTCATTTATTCTTGGGGCATTCCGAAACACTGGGTAAGGACCACAAAGAGTTTAAGAATTTAGGCCAAACTATCTATCAAAAAGGTGGTCTATGAGTAGTCATTTTAAACCTGTATTGTCTGGTTTTGAGCACGTTAAACGGTTTTGGGATGGCAAGCGCCATAAAGTGGTTGCTAAAGTATTACCAGGCGAATTTTATGTGTCTAAGTCTGATGAATTGATCACAACTGTGTTAGGGTCGTGTATTGCTGCATGTATTTACGATGAAGGCTTAGGTATTGGTGGTATGAATCATTTTATGCTGCCGGCTGAAAAAGGCGTTGATCCGAGCAACGCACATAGCCTTAATTGCCGTTATGGTAACTGGGCAATGGAATACTTGATCAATGAAATCCTAAAAAATGGTGCTTCTAGACGCAACCTCAAAGTAAAGCTGTTTGGCGGCGGGAAAATAATCCGCTCAATGACAGATATTGGTGTTGGCAACATTCGTTTTGCAAATGCCTATGTACTTGAAGAGGGTTTGGATTTAGTATCCCATGATGTTGGCGGGCCTTGGCCACGTAAGGTGATGTTTGATCCACAAACAGGCAAGGCGCAGGTTAAGAAAATGCGTGAATTGCATTCTGATAAGCTTGAAAAACGTGAAATTAAATACTTACACGATATTGAGCAGCAAGATGCAGAAACGGATATTGAATTATTTTAGGAGAGCAAATGATCAAAGTACTCATAGTTGATGATTCTGCTTTGATCCGTGGTTTACTCAAGGAAGTGCTCGAGCAAGCGCAAGACATTCAGGTCGTTGGCGCGGCAGAAGACCCTTATCAAGCCCGAGATTTAATTAAGCGCCTTAATCCCGATGTCTTAACGCTTGATATCGAAATGCCGAAAATGGATGGGTTAAGTTTTTTAAAAAACTTGATGCGCCTTCGTCCTATGCCAGTTGTGATGATTTCTACACTGACTCAAAAAGGCTCACCAATCACACTGGAAGCCCTCGAAATTGGTGCTGTTGATTTTATTGCTAAGCCAACTATCAATGTCACTGAAAATCTTCAGCGTTATGCCCATTTATTACATCAAAAAGTGCGTACTGCAGCTGGCGCTAGAGTGCGAGCTTTTAAAGAAACAAAAGTTGAAGACGACAGTGCCCTAGCAACATTACAATTTAAGGGCAATAGCGTACTTGCCATAGGGGCTTCAACAGGTGGCACCGAGGCGATTAAAGAAGTACTCGTGCGCATGCCAGAAAATTGCCCACCGATTGTGATTACTCAGCATATTCCGCCGGTCTTTAGTACTTCGTTTGCGATGCGCATGGATAGAACGTGCAAAATAAACGTTAAAGAAGCTGAACATGGCGATAAACTACAACCTGGCTGGGCGTATATTGCACCGGGCGATCAGCATTTGAGTGTGGTGAAAAAAGCCGGAGGTCTGTTTTGTCAGCTTGATTCGAGTGAGCTGGTTAATCGCCATCGCCCAGCAGTCGATGTGCTATTTAACTCCCTCGTTATTGCTTGCCCTAAAGCGACAGTAGCAGCGTTATTGACCGGTATGGGTAGTGATGGCGCGCAAGGCTTATTAGCATTAAATCAAGCAGGAGCTTACACCATAGCGCAAGATGAATTATCGTCAGTGGTATGGGGCATGCCAAAAGCCGCAGTCGAACTCAATGCGGCTAATGAAGTGGTTCGCCTAGATAAAGTCACAGCGCAAATGCTAAAACAAGCAGTTAAGGTACAATAACCCAAGGTTGAGAGAACCAATAATAGCTGCCTTTCTTCGCGATAGAAGGGGCCGTGCAGTTAAAGCGAGAGCGGCCTTTTTTCAGTTTTTCAGGTGAGGTGATCTTCACCGTATCTTTACTAAGCCAGGTTAAATCAGCTTGACCAATACCTGATACATAACAAGCAAACTGGCTTTTATGAAAGTCCTGCATATCAAATTGAATGCTTAAACTTGGCGGGTTTTCGTCCGTCACGCTATCTGAATAGGTGAGCTGTTTGATAGTGAATGCTTGAGAGTCGAGTTTAGTGGCAAGCGTATCAAGCTTTGAATAAAAGCCCGATGCCGGAAAGCGTGGTAACCGGGTAAAGTCAGAATGGATACCTACAGCCCCTGAATGCTGACCTATACCAACAAATCCTAGCGATTTTACTAGTTGTTGCAGTGAATTATTAAACTCGCCATAAGGGTAAGCAAGGTATTTGTAATCATGGCCAATTTCTTCTTTAATGCGCTGCTGGGCAGATAAAATGTCTTCTTTAGTACGTGCAAGCCATGCTTCTTCAGTCTCGCCTGGTTGTTTGCGGTGTAAGTAATTATGAATTTGCGTATGGTTGCTAATTAAGGCGCCTTTTTTCGATAGCTCCTTTAACTGCTGCCACGTCATTACATAGCTTTTGCCTTCATCAATTAGCTCGGGATTTACGAAAATAGTGTACGGATAGTCAAATTTTTCTAAGATGGGCGCAGCTTCTTCATAGTTATTTTTGTAGCCATCATCGAAGGTTATTGCGACGGTTTTATCTGTTAGCGGTTGGCCAGCTTGTAACGAGGTAATGAGTTCATCTAGTGGAATAACGTTGAAGTTATTATCTTTTAAATATTGCATATGTTCAGTGAATGTTTCGTTACTGACGCTGGTTACCGCAGGAAGGCTTTCACTGACGTGGTGATACTGTAGAATGACTGCGCCATGGGCACGCAAAGATAAACCTAACAGGACTGCAAATACTAAATGAAACATTTTCTTAAACGTCATAAGGCACACCATAAAAGTTTACTGTTATTAGCCGGTCCGATGATTTTATCAAATATTACCGTGCCAATGTTAGGTTTAGTTGATACTGCTGTAATCGGCCACTTAGGAAGCGCTCACTATTTAGCTGGTATAGCGCTCGGCTCAGCAGTTATCTCGTTATTATTTTGGCTAGCAGGCTTTTTGCGCATGAGCACCACAGGCTTGGTTGCCCAAGCTTATGGTAAAAGCGATCACACCTTACTCGCTGAGCTATTAAAGCGCAGCTTGTTACTAGCAACAGCGGTTGCGCTGTTATTAATAGCGCTGAGTATACCTATTCAATCCTTAATGGCATATTTATCAAATGCGAATGAAGCTGTTTTAGAACAAGCAAATAGCTATTTTTCGATTCGTATTTTTAGTGCACCCGCTGCTTTGTGTAATTTGGTTTTACTTGGCTGGATGCTAGGTGTTCATTATGGCCGCGGGCCATTCTATTTATTACTTATCACCAATATAACCAATATTGTGCTTGATATTTATTTTGTGGTGTTTCTTGATTGGGGTGTGGCTGGAGCTGCGTGGGCATCTTTAATCGCTGATTATATCGCCCTTGCTTTTGCACTGATGTTAGTTGAACAGCTCGCTAAAAAGCAAGGTGTTAACCTTGCCGTGAAAGCCTGGTTAAGTGTTACTAAGTTACTTGATTTAGTAAGCTTAAATCGCGATATTTTTATTCGCTCATTAGCACTCCAGCTATGTTTTAGCTTTATGACTTTTTATGGCGCACGTATCGGCGAAACAACCTTAGCGGCTAATGCCGTATTGCTAAACTTTTTAATGTTGGTGAGCTTTGCGCTTGATGGTATTGCTTATGCAAGTGAGGCAAAGGTCGGTAAAGCGAAAGGTGAGCACAGCGCTAAGCAGATTAAGTTATGGGTTAATTTGAGCTTGTTTTGGGGTGGGTTATTTGCACTGTTTTATAGCCTTATATTTTTATTATTTGGCGAGGCAATTATTCGCTTACTTACCGATGTGCCCGAAGTTATCAGCCTTGCAACGGTTTATCTTCCTTGGGTGATTATATTGCCTATCGCGGCGATGGGTTGCTTCTTATTTGATGGTGTATTTGTCGGCTTAACCCGTGCTAAAGACATGCGTAATACTATGTTATTTAGTGCTCTAGTGGGCTTTTTTGGACTGTTTTGGGTAGTGAGTAGCTGGCAAAATCATGGTTTATGGTTTGCGATGACCAGCTTTATGCTAATGCGCGGGTTAACGCTGTGGTTTCGCTATCGTAAAATTGTCAATAATCAGCAATTATTAGATTAAATTACTTCCACAAATCAGGGTCGTGATTTTTGGGAGACGAGCGCTCTAAAACTTGCGCAAAACGATTGGCAAAAATACCTAAGTAGCCCCAACCAGCAAAGAATAAAGCCACTGCTAGTATGGCTAGGCCAATTAATTGAAATAGTGCGGGTCCATAGTAACCTATGGCAATAAAAATCACGGCTAGCACAAACAGTGCTAGGCCGCGAAGAAAGCGTTTTAAGCTTAATTTGGGGTCGCTGCCTAAGCGAAATACCCATTTTTTAAGCATGCTTAATATACCGGTTAGTAGTAAGAGTGCTCACCAGATTGGTGATCAGTAATGTCTCTTACACCGTTGATTTCGTCAAACTTGGCGATCATTTCTTTCTCGATGCCTTCTTTTAGTGTGACGTCAATCATTGAACAACCGTTACAGCCACCGCCAAATTGCAGTACCGCGATACCGTCAGCAGTAATTTCTACTAGGCTAACTTGGCCGCCGTGGTTAGCGAGCTGTGGATTCACTTCGGTTTCAAGCATATGTTGAACACGTTCTTGCAGTGATGCATCGTCGCTAAGTTTACGTGCTTTTGCATTCGGCGCTTTAAGCGTTAACTGAGTACCCATTTTGTCAGTTACAAAATCGATTTCAGCTTCTTCTAAGAAAGGGGCGCTTTCTGCATCAACAACGGCATCAAAACCATTGAATGGTAGACGAATATCAGTCGCTTCAACGGCGTCTTCTGGGCAGTAAGAAACACCACACTCAGCCTGCGAAGTACCTGGGTTTACTACAAACACACGAATGTTTGTTTGTTCAGCTTGGTCTGCTAAAAGTTTAGCAAAATGAGATTGTGCAGATTCAGAAATAGAGATCATAAAACGGACTATACTTGACTAAATTACTCGGATACTGTGTATCATACTCCGCTCATCGTGTTGTCGCCAGTGTTGAGCGTAAAAAGTTGCATCTATTTTATCGAATGGTAGCGTTAAAACATCAAATAATTACGGGTGCTATCTATGCGTTTCATAATAACAATATTAACCATGCTAGTGAGCGTCAGCGCATTAGCAAAACCTCTTTCTTATTACTTTGAACAAGATGTGAAATTTGACCCAAGTATTCCGACTCCTGAGCAGGTGTTAGGCTACGAAGTGGGTGAGTGGCATGTACGTCACGATCAACTTGTGCAATATATGCAAATTCTTGCTGAAAAAAGTGACCGAATGAATTTTAAAGTAATCGGTCGCACTCATGAGCAGCGTCCACTGGTGATGCTAACGGTTACAGCGTCCGACAAACTTGGCCAAGTTGAGCAAATCCGCAAGGCTCACTTAGCTCGCCTAAATGGTGAAGCGAGTGACTCAAGCAAACAGCCTGCGGTTGTTTGGATGGGTTACAGTGTTCACGGTAATGAATCATCAGGCAGCAATGCATCGCTTCTCGTTGCGTATTACCTTGCTGCAGCACAGGGGCCAGAAATTGACGCCTTACTTAACAACACGGTTATTTTACTAGACCCATCATTAAACCCAGATGGCTTAGCGCGTTTTGCAAATTGGGCAAACAGCAACCGCGGCATGAAGTTATCATCAGATCCACAAACTCGCGAGCATATCGAAAGTTGGCCAAGTAGCCGTACTAACCATTACTTGTTTGATTTAAACCGTGACTGGTTGTTACTGCAGCACCCAGAATCGCGTGCGCGTATTGCACAGTTTCACCAATGGAAACCGAATATTCTAACTGACTTTCATGAGATGGGCCCAAACAGTACTTACTTTTTCCAACCAGGGATCCCAACTCGTAAGCACCCAATTACGCCTGAAGAAAATGTCACGCTGACAAAAGCCATTGCAAACTATCATGCAAAAACACTTGATGAGCACAATGCACTTTACTTCACAGAAGAAAGCTTTGATGACTTTTACTATGGTAAAGGCTCAACTTACCCAGACGTAAATGGCGGTGTAGGCATCTTATTTGAACAAGCGAGCTCGCGTGGTCACTTACAAGAAACTATTAACGGCCCGTTAAGCTTCCCGTTTACGATTAAAAATCAGTTATTAACAAGCTTATCGACGTTCCAAGCGGCGATTGATAACCGTACAGACTTACTTGATTATCAAGCAAAATTTTACAACAAAGCAGTTGATCTTGCTGGTGATGAAGACTTTAAAGGGTATGTTGTCAAAGGCGGCGCTGATCAAAGCCGCATGCAATACTTCCTTGATTTACTTAGACAACATCAAATCAATGCGTACATGTTAGAAGAGCCGCTAAAAGTAAACGGTCAAAGCTTTTCTGAGCAGAGCTATTATGTGCCATTAGCACAGCCACAATTTCGTTTAATTAAAGCGATTTTCAGTGAGCAACAGCGTTTTGTTGATAATACCTTTTATGATGTATCTGGCTGGACACTTGCTCATGCCTTCAACCTAGAATTTGCAAAGGTAAGCAGCAACTGGGGCTTAAATGTGGCTAAAATGCCTTGGCAACAAAGTGTTAAGTCAAGCTTTGCAGCATTACCGCAAAGCTATGCCTATGCATTTAAATGGGATGATTACCTAGCGCCAAAAATGCTTAATAGCTTGCTTGAACAAGGTGTGAAAGCACGCGTGGCATTAAGCCCACTTACAGCAAAAACGCCATCAGGTGAAATAGCTTTTGAACCAGGTAGTATTCTTGTTCCTGCTGGTCTGCAAACTGATAGCAACTGGGTTAGTTATTTAAACCAAGCACAGAATGAGTTTGGCATTGAAATTACGCCAATTAGTTCGGGCTTAACGGTTAAAGGTGCTGATTTAGGTTCTCGTGCAATGGCGGTTGTGAAAGCGCCTAAAGTATTACTCGTGGGTGGTCAAGGAACTAGCCAGTATGAGCTTGGTGAAGTGTGGTATTACTTAGATCGTTTTGTAGGCACCGCGCCAAGCATTATCGAAATGGAGCGCTTAGGTAACATCGACCTTGAAAACTACAGCCATATTATTTTAGCGCACGGAAATTTCAATCGCCTTGATGATGCGACTAAAGTTGCTATTAAGTCGTGGGTTCGTAAAGGCGGTGTTATTTGGGGTCATAAAGGTGGTGCTAAGTTCTTAGCTGATCAGCAGCTACTAAAAGCAAACTACTTATCTCGTCGCGATGTAGCCAGTGCCTTTGATACAACAGGACTTACTTATGCTGATAAAGATGACTTAGCTGGTCGTCAGCGTATTGCCGGTGCAATTTTTAATACCTCAGTGGATTTATCTCATCCACTTACGTATTCGCTTAACCGTAATACATTACCTGTATTTAAGAATAGCACTTGGCTACTTGAGAAGTCAGATGCCCCATTTGTTAATGTGCTTACTTACACAGATAAACCGCTTCTAGCTGGCTTTACTGATGACGTAAATGTAGAGCAAGTCGCGGGCGCGGCAGGCCTCATTGCGCATTCATATGGCAAAGGCAGTGTGATAGGCATGACAGATAACCCTGTATTCCGTGGTTACTGGTACGGCACGAGTCGATTACTAAGCAATGCCTTATTTTTTGGTAATGCCTTTCATGCCTCTGGTGATAAGTAATCACAATTAATCATAATGCAGGTTGCCTAACCCCGTTAGGCAAGTGAGCATAGCCCATACTTGCTTTGCCCCTGCATGTTTTATGGCTTCTGTCGCAGCATTTATGGTTGCGCCAGAGGTCATCACATCATCAATAATCGCCACGGTTTTTCCTGTTAAATCTTGCTGACAAACAAAGGCATTTTGTAGATTTTTAACTCTCTTCGCTTTACTTAACTGTGATTGCGCTTTGGTTGCTTTTTGCTTGTAAAGAGCTGAGCTAACAGTACATTGCTGGTTTTTCAAAACAGGCAGCCAAGTTTGGCTTACCTGATTAAAGCCGCGCGCTAAAAAGCGTTGATTATGCAGTGGTAGCACAATAAAAAGATCGGGCCAACTTGAATTAACTTGATGAGCTAATTGCAGCTGCCTCTGTATTACTTGTTGTAGTGCCACACGAAAATATTGCTGGTCATTAAACTTCAATTGCTTGAGCCAAAGTTTAAAAGGCGCTTGATACCAAGCACAGGCAATTAAATGATCAAAATTACTATCAGGAAATGCATCACAGATATCTGGTCGGTGTAACAAATTTGGATGGTGTGTAAGGTCAAATAAATTGAGGTCATCTAAACAATACTGACACAAAGCTTGATCAGCCTGTATGTGATTCTGGCAGCTAATGCAAAAGTTGGGGAATAGTGCGTCTAGCCCTAGTTTTAAGGCATGAGGTAAGTGAGACATTGCATTCATTCCTTTAAACGCTATTATGAGCGCTAAGTGTGGTTGGGAAATACAAAATATGCAAAATGATATGGTGCTATTACATGGCTGGGGAATGAACCAAGGGGTTTGGCAAGTGATCAAACCTGAGCTTGAGTTTTTTCATGATGGTGAAGTCCGTTGCCTCGATTTACCTGGCTTTGGTAACGCGCAGTTAATCCCTACACCTTACACTTTGCATGCTGCAGCTGAACAACTAAGTACACAGCTAAATGAAAAGTCTATTCTTGTTGGCTGGTCGTTGGGCGGGCTTTTTGCCTTGTATATTGCAGCATATTGGCCTGACAAAGTAGCAAAGGTTGTGTTGGTTGCCTCAACGCCTTTTTTTGCGCAAACCGACGAATGGCCAGGTATTAAACCTGACGTATTGAACGCATTTAAAGATCAGCTAGTTAGTCACAGAGAAAAAACCATAGAACGGTTTTTGGCGATACAAGCAATGGGCAGTGAATCAGCTCGAGATGACATTAAGCAACTTAAAGCACTTTTAAACCAATACCCTGCGCCTCAAGAGCAAGCTTTAAGTGCGGGCTTAGACATTTTACAGCAGGATGATTTACGGGAACTATTCGCTAACCTTAGCGTACCAGTGCGTGGTATTTTCGGTCGCTTAGATTCATTAGTACCTTATCGCGCGATTGAAAAAATGCATGCCTTACAACCTCAATTTGAATATGAAGTTTTAGATAAGGCCTCACACGCGCCTTTTATTTCACATAAAGCGGCATTTATATCAGCACTGAAATCAATGTGTTAAGCAAAACTCGCTGAGAGGCCAGAAAAATAGCGGGATTTAGCTTTATTTTGCTCGTTTTATGAGCGATACTTAACGGGTAGATCTCACTGTTGGAGGGTGTTATGCCAATCAGTTCTGTTTTTAATAATGCGGTAGAAGGTTATAACCGTGCAAGCCAAGGTATCGAAAAGGCGAGCGCTGAGATTAGCCGTGCCTCAATTGATCAGCAAGATGATGCCCAATTAGCTCAACAACGCCAATTACAAGCTGCAACTCCAAATGAAGCTGTAACTCCGCCAGTTTCACAACCTGCCCCAATTGATGAGTCGCTTGTTAATTTAAAAGTTGAAGAGTTTAATGCAAAAGCCAATATCAACACGATTCAGACTGCTGATGAAGTGCTCGGTACATTAATAGATATTAAAGTTTAGTACTTATGAATATCGTCACTCCGTTTCCTTCGATTAATATCAACACAGCGAATGTGCACACTGAAAGTGCTCGCCGTGATAATCAGTTACGTGAAGTGATCCCACCTCCTGCTGCTACCAAGCCGAGTAACGCAGAAAATAAAACCCTGAATGATGGCGACAAAACCAAGCAGCCAGGTTCTGAGGCTGGTACCTATGATGCTAAAGGTCGTCTTGCTGAAGAAAAAGTGATTGAAGAGCGCCAACAAGGTAGCGAACAAGGCGAGCCTGAACAATCAGAGCAAGAACAGCAAGAAGCTAAACAAGAGCAGCAAAAAGAGCAAAAGGTTGCTGAGCAAGAGCAACAAGACGCTGAGCAAATTAAAGAGCTAAAAGCCCGCGATACCGAAGTGCGTATTCATGAACAAGCGCATGCAACCGTAGGGGGGCAATATGCTGGCTCACCAAGTTATGAGTATCAACGCGGCCCTGATGGTACAAACTATGCCGTGGGCGGCGAGGTGCAAATTGACGTTGCTGAAATCAAAGGCGACCCAAAAGCTACAATCGAAAAAATGCAGACGGTGCGTGCAGCTGCGCTTGCACCTCAAGAGCCTTCAAGTGCTGATCGTTCAATTGCTGCCGATGCAACACAAAAGCTTATGGCAGCGCAAGCTGAGCTTGCCAGTCAATCAGCTGATGGCGATGCTGACTCAGGCAAATCGACTTTCAAAATAAACAGTGAGTATGCCGAAGATAGCGCTACTCAAACCAGCGAAACTAAAACAGCCAAGCGTGATGTTGAAGTAGACGAGCGTGCAGCGCGTATTGCTAATTTTTATCAAGCGGCAACTTCGCCCACTAACCAAAACCAGTTCTCTGCCTTTATTTAACTAATATCAATTAACAGTATTAGTTAATCACTTTGTGGTTAAAACTTGTCGCTAACGAAGTTTAAATACTACATAACTACTCACTTAATTTATTAATTACTCTAACAGTTTCTTACATTTAGACTACAAAAACGAATATTGTTTCCATTGCGGGTCCTTACTCGCTTTGGTAGATTGTCCACGATTTATAATTAGGATGATTTAACAAATGAAATACACTCTTCTTGCTTGCGCATTATCACTTGCTTCTACCGCTGTCATGGCAGAAAACACCTCGCCTCTAAGCTATGACTTTGTTGAAGCCGGGTATAAAAAGACAGAAATTGATGGCTTAGATGAGCGATCTCTTAAAGGTTATGGCTTTAATTTCAGTAAGCAGTTTGCTGAGAATTGGTATGTTACAGGTCATTATTCAATTTTAAATGATGATGTGACTGCAACGAATGAATTCAATGGCTCAGGTGTTTACGATAGCAATGATAATTATTTAGGTGATACTGTCATAGCTTATACTTTCGATTATGATATTGATATGACGCGTTACGAAATTGGTTTAGGTTATATTTATTCGCTATCCGATCGCACTAAAGTTGATTTTTCAGCAAAGATTGGCCAGTTAAAGAGAGAAATTGACCTTAATGTTAAAGAAGTTGTCTCATACCAAGATCAAGTTTTTAATAGCTTTTCAGAGAATCACTCAAATTCAGAAACCGCAGATATTTTGTCTGCTAACGCGCAAATCAGACATCTATTAACTGATTCATTTGAGATCAACGCTGGCGTTGGCTACGAGCGTTTGCACGACGAAGAGAGCGAAAATAATGCTGCATTTCATTTAGGGGCAAACTATGCCTTTACACCAGCTTGGCTGATAAGCGCAAGCTATCGTGATGCAAATGATTACTCAGACCTTGCACTTTCGGTTCGTTATAACTTCTAATTTTTTAGCAGCTAGGGATGCCTTTCCCTAGCTGTTTTCACTACTCACTTTGTTTCTGTAATCGTATTTTGTACAAAACGCTACATTTTGTATAAATATCCTGCAATGCGTTTGTTTTTACCGCTCTGGTGTTTATTTAATGTTAATTTTGTGTCTCAAGTGTGTACAGGTCGGTTTGACCATGTAACCCCCCCTCTGTATATGTTTGCCTGCTAAATAATTTAGTGTGTCAGCTCAAGCAATTTATGAGCTGTTTAGAATTAAATCAGTGGGAATCATATGCAACCTTGCAATAAGAAAATCGCACACTTGAAGAAAAGTTCAGTAGCCGTACTTACAGCCTTGTATGTCGGCGCTACAGGCTATGCTGCGGCAGAGCCTGGCTTTAACAAAGTGTCAGATAAAGGCTTTTATCAGCCAACATTTACAGCTGAAGATATCGCGAATTATCAACAAGAAAAACAAATCGAAGATCATCCAAGCTTACTCAAAGGAAGTGCTCAACGCTTAAACCAGCACTATCAAAGTCAGCAGCCGGAACATGTTTTTCAACCTCAAGATGGGGTGACAGGCATTCAAACATACATTGTGCAAATGCATGATGAACCTGTAGCAAGTTATCAAGGTAATATTCAAGGTTTCAGCGCTACAGCTATTACTGAATCTCGCTCTTTAATGGTTAAAGAGCGTATTGATACAGCGTCGCAAAGTGTGCGCGCGTATCAAGGTTTTTTAAAGCAACGTCAAACAGCAGTATTAAGTAAGGCGCGTGCAAGAGGTGCCAATATTGCGATTAAAAAGCAATTTACTCTTGCAAATAACGCGGTAGTGGTCGAAATGACACAAGCTGATGCAGAGCTACTTGCGACACAATCAGGCGTAAAGCGTATTACTCCTAACCGTATTTTTGAATTACGCACAGACCGTGGTCCTGAGTTTATTGGTGCTGATCAATTATGGCAGGGTGCAACACCGGCTTCATCGGTAGGTGTTAAAGGTGAAGGTATGGTTGTAGGTATTATTGATACAGGTATCAATACAGACCATCCTGCATTTGCAAGCGACGAAGAGTACAGTGAGAAAAATCCACTAGGTGCAGGTAACTTCGTAGGTGACTGTGAGGAAGAACCTGAGCTATGTAATGACAAGCTAATTGGTGTTCGCTCGTATCCAGAAGTCACAGCAATGAATGCTGATTATCAATTTGCACGTGCAGATCGCCGCCCTGAAAATGGTGAAGACTATAATGGTCATGGCTCTCACACAGCAAGCACTACGGCGGGTAATTACATCGAAAACACGCCGCTTCAAGCTGCAACCGGTGAAAAAGTAAGTGATGGTGAAAACTTACCATTTACGTTTGAAAGTACCAGTGGTGTGGCACCTCGTGCGCATATCATTTCGTACCAAGTTTGTTATGCAGGCCGTTCTGGCGATCTTTACTCAGGCTGTCCTGAATCAGCAATTTTATCTGCATTTGAAGATGCGATTGAAGATGGTGTCGATGCAATCAACTTCTCAATTGGTGGTAGCGAAAGCTTCCCATGGGAAGATCCAATGGAAATGGCTTTCTTAAGTGCACGCGAAGCAGGTATTTCAGTGGCAGCTGCAGCGGGTAACTCGGGTCCTTATTATATTTCAGCGGATCATACATCACCGTGGGTAACCACTGTTGGTGCATCAACTCATGACCGCGTGATGGATTTAGGTGTTAAAACCATAAATAACTTCCAAGGTACTCGCACGCCTTATGCTGGTGAGTATACAGGTAAGAGTTTCTCTGGCGGTATTACTGGCGAAGTTGTTCTTGCTGAAAAATACGACGATCCTAATGAAAGTGATGGTTACGATGCAGCAAGCTGTAACGCACCTTTCCCTGCTGGCACGTTTACAGCTGACCAAATTGTAATATGTTTACGTGGTGACATTGCGCGTGTTGATAAAGCAAAGAACGTGGCAGCTGGTGGAGCGGGCGGCTTTATTCTACAAAACATTAGTTCTGCAGAGAGCCTTGTTGCTGATAACTATGTGATCCCAGGTATTCACTTACCAGCAAATGCACGCTATACAATTCGTAATTGGGTTAATGCTAACCCTGATGGCGCAGCTATTGCGACAATTGGCGAGCCAGAAAATAACTATTCATTTGATGAAGAGGCAGGTAATCAACTTGCTATCTTTAGTTCTATGGGGCCAAGTTATTACATCAATAACCTTGTGCCAGACGTGACTGCACCAGGTGTTGATATATATGCTGCGAATGCTGATGACCAACCATTTACAGCTTATCCAAGTGCTTCTGATTGGACTTTCATGAGCGGTACCTCAATGGCTACGCCACATGTTACGGGTGCAATGACGCTAATGATGCAAATGCACCCAGATTGGACGCCAGCAGAAATTCAATCAGCGCTAATGATGACGGCAAATAAAGTACGTATTTCTAACGGCGTTACTTTAATTGACCCATACTACAACTTCATGGCTGGTGGCGGTGCGATTGACGTAGCACAAGCTGCAAATGCGGGTCTTATCATGGATGAGACTATTGAAAATTATCATAATGCGAACCCGCGCAATGGTGGTTTAGTTGAGTGGTTGAACCTACCTTCTTTAGTTAACAATGACTGTGAGCTTGAATGTACGTGGATGCGAACAGTTAAAGCAACAAAAGATGGTACTTGGGATGCAACTGCTTATGGTTGGGCTGTTGAAGGTGAAGAAGAAAGCTTTGGTGTAGAAGTTAGCGTAACACCAAGTAATTTCACACTTCAAGCTGGTGAAACACAAGATGTGATGGTTACTATGAAGTTGCCAAATATCATCGAATCTAAGCTTGATCCTGTTGAAGAAGGTGCGCCTTGGGACAATATCTTAAATAAAGATGCTTGGTTCAACGGTAAAGTGTTATTCAAGAACACTGATGGCGACTCGCCTGATGCTCATTTCACATTAGTTGCGAAAAACGTCATTGATGAGCTACCAACCATGGTTGATATCGATATGGCACGTGCAAATGCATCAGAATCAATCGTTGTTAATACCGATAGCTACAGTGAATTTACGCCGACTTATTATGGTCTAGTAAAACCAACTGAGGTTACCGCAAATATCTTAGGTGTTGCACCTTATGTGACAAAAGACCGCGTTGAAAAAGCGTGGGATATCCAGGCATTTGAAGTACCAGAAGGTACAAAACGCTTAATGGTTAAAGTTGCATCTACCGAGCAAACGACTGATTTAGAAGATCTTGCTGAGCCTCGCTGGCAAATGAAAAAAGCACACTTGGTTGTGGGTTATGATGCTAATGAAAGCGGCTCATTCATGGTGTCTGATGAAGAGATTGCGGAAGATTCTACTGCACTGATCAAAGCGCTAAATGAAGAGATGATTTGTTATTCTTCAAGTAGTGTTGAAGATAACTACTGTAACATTATTGACCCTAAGCCTGGTAAATACTGGTTTGCGACTGCAGCTCTAGCAGGTTTACGTGATGTTGGTTACCAAACAGTGACGCATTACGCCATTGTTAAAGAGCAAAATACCGGTGAATTCAGTGTATCAGCGCCACAGCAGCACAGCGGCAATGGTAACTATGAAATTGCTGTAAATTGGGATTTACCAGATGCGCAACCGAATGATGTTTATTATGGCGGCTTTGCATTAGGTAATGCTGCGGGAGCTGAAGGCACCCTTGGTTTCACATCGGTTAATTTAAAGCGTGATGCCCAAGCACTTACTTTAAATGTTGACCAAGACACAGCTCGCGCTATGGACTTAGTTAACGTTAATGTAAAACTTAAAGCCAACTATGAATCTAAAGCGCGTGACTATTCATTGTCTTTGACGATTCCTGATGGCATGCAAGTTTGGCCTGAAACGCTAACTTCAAACAATGAAGAAGTTGCAGCTTCGTTAGTTGTAGAAGGCAACACGTTAACTATTCAAGGTACACAAGACGCAACGCGTAACGTACAACGTGATTATGTGGTAACTAACAACATCACTAATGAGATGTGTAAAACGCCAATGATTGATGAATTCTCGACAGGAGGATATATCGATTTATGGGGTGATTTCCGCATTCAACCTGAAGCTGCTTGGTATGAAGGTGGCTCAAATGTGTACTTTGATGTGCCAATTGATTGGTTATTCTATAAAGAAGGTGCGAAGTTTGAAATTTACAACCAAGTAAATAATAACGAAGTACGTTTACACCCAACAGGTGCAATGCAGTTCACACCTATTTGGTGGATGATGAGTGCACACCGCGGTCCTGGTTTCTTAGTTGAAGCGCTTGCACCATTCTGGCGTGGCTCGTTTGAAATTGAAAACCTTCGCCATCCAACGGATCCAACAGGTCTAACAATTGCTTCTCAGTATAAAGAAGAGCGTCCTGACTTAGGTGATCTCGTATTCATGGAATTCGATAATGTGACTGATAAATACACAGGCGACACGTTTGACTATGAAGTGATTTTACGTAGTGGTATCGATGACCATGAAGGTATGTTCGAAGCTATTTTTGCTTACGATAACCTAGGCGCAGGTGTTGATGAAGGGACTATCTTTATTGAAGGTGGTGATAGTGTTTACTCTACAACTGCCGGCTTTAAAGACGGTGCATTAAGCAATGTGGTTGGTTATGACGACCTTGGCAAGATCTTACAAGATGACTTAGTGATCTGTTTTGATTATGTTGGCCCAGAGCAAAGTGAAGTTGAGTTTAACTTTACTGCTACGGTTATGCCTGATGCGAAAGGTTCTGTGCAAGATATCACCCTTGATTACCAACTAGGTAGCCAAGAAGGTGGCTCGTTAATGCACTCAATCGGCGTACAAAGCAACCTGAAAATGAGCGACATCGCTGATATGACGGTAGCAGAAAATGGCCGTATCGATGGTGTTGATGTGATGGTTGTTGATGCAGACCAGTCGCCAAATGAATTAGTGGTAACCGGTGAGAATGTTACGGCTGAAGTTGACGGAATGTCGTTTAACTTAATCCCTGATGCACATTTCCATGGTGAAACAATGGTGACTGTTACAGTACAAGACAAAGCAAACCCAGCAGACAAAGTAAGCAAAGAATTCTTGCTTATGGTTGAGTCTGATGGTGTAGAGCTCGGCTGTACTGATGCTGCTGCAACTAACTATGATGCGACTGCGAATGAAGATGATGGTAGCTGTGAATTCGCTTCACAAGTAACACCAGAAACTGAAGCTGAAACAAAGAGCTCTTCAAGCGGCTCATTAGGTCACTTCATTGTGTTACTCCTGCCATTACTTGCACTTCGTCGTCGTAAGTAATAGCGATAAAGGCTCAGTTTATTGAGCCTTTCATAGCAACGAGACTGATTAAATTGCTATACAAATAAAAAACCGCGTAAGTTTACACTTACGCGGTTTTTTCGACTTATGCCTACAGCCTATTATTTTTTCACTTTTGCATTGGCAAATGCATCTGCAAAGGCATTACCCATGGCAACATTGCCAAATTCGCGTTTTTGCTTAGGTGCGCTTTTCGCTTTCGCAGCTGGCTTAGGTTTGCTAGCGGGTGCAGCTTTATTGCTAGTATCAACATCATCGTCTAAACGCATGGTAAAGCTAATACGTTTACGCGCAGCATCTACTTCAACTACTTTTACTTTTACAATATCGCCAGCTTTAACCACTTCACGTGGGTCAGAAATAAACTTGTTAGTAATAGCAGAAATATGCACTAAACCATCTTGGTGTACGCCCACATCAACGAAGGCACCAAAGTTAGCAACGTTAGACACTACACCTTCTAAAATCATACCTGGTTTTAGGTCGTTAATGGTTTCAACACCGGCTTTAAATTCAGCTGTTTTAAACTCAGGACGCGGGTCACGACCCGGTTTATCAAGTTCTTTGATAATGTCGGTAACCGTTGGTAAACCAAATTTTTCGTCTGTGTAGTCGTTTGCAACGAGCTTATTTAGGATGTCAGAGTTACCAATTAGGCTGTTTACATCTAAGCTGTTCTTCTCGCAGATACGCTTAACAACCGGGTAGGCTTCAGGGTGAACTGACGAGTTATCAAGAGGATCTGAGCCTGTGCTGATACGTAAGAAACCGGCAGCTTGTTCAAAGGCTTTAGGCCCTAAACGTTCAACTTTTTTAAGTTCAGAGCGTTTGCTAAATGAGCCATTCGCATCACGGTAGCTAACAATGTTTTGTGCTAACGTTTTGTTTAAGCCAGATACGCGAGTAAGTAGTGGCACTGACGCCATATTTAGGTCTACACCTACTGAGTTTACACAGTCTTCAACCACTGATGTTAGCGTTTGACCAAGTTGGCTTTGCGATACATCGTGCTGATATTGACCTACACCGATTGATTTAGGCTCAATTTTTACCAGCTCAGCAAGTGGATCTTGTAAGCGGCGTGCAATAGACACAGCACCACGTAGTGAAACATCAAGGTTAGGGAATTCATTAGCGGCAAACTCAGATGCTGAATAAACAGAAGCGCCTGCTTCACTAACCATCACTTTATTAAGTTTAAGCTCAGTGTTGGCTTTAATCAGTTCTGCTACTAATTTGTCAGATTCACGTGAAGCGGTACCATTACCAATAGCGATTAGCTCAACTTTATGCTGGCGGCATAATTGCTCAAGAGTACGAAGCGATTTATCCCAATGATTTTGTGGTGCGTGCGGGAAAATCGTTTGTGTTGTTAACAGCTTGCCTGTGCTATCTACGACAGCAATTTTACAACCAGTACGTAAACCAGGATCCAGACCTAACGTGGTGCGTGGACCTGCAGGTGCGGCCATTAATAAATCTTTTAAGTTCTTAGCAAAAACGTCAATTGCGCCGGTTTCTGCTTTTTCGCGCATTGCACCTAAAAATTCATTCTCAAGGTGAAGGCTTAACTTAATTTTCCATGCCCATTGCACTACGCCCATTAACCAACTGCTTGCAGCAGAATTGCTAACATCTAAGCGATAATGATCGGCAATCATTTGTGCACACACTTGCGCCGGGTTTTCTGCGCTTGGCTCAGGGTTGATACTAAGTTGTAATACGCCTTCATTACGAGCACGCAGCATAGCAAGTGCACGGTGTGATGGTACTTTTTTAAGCGGTTCTTGATGCTCAAAGTAGTCGCGGTACTTTACGCCTTCATTTTCTTGGCCAGCAATTACAGTACTTTCAATCTGACCATGTTGTGCGATATGACTACGGAATTTAGCTAGCAATTTTGCGTCTTCAGCAAAGCGTTCCATTAAGATAAATTTAGCGCCATCTAGCACCGTTTTATTATCTGCAAAGCCTGCATCAGCATTAATGTAGTCACCTGCTTGTTGTTCTGGGTCGAGGCTTGGGTTGTTAAATAGCGCATCGGCAAGCGGCTCAATACCCGCTTCAATGGCAATTTGCCCTTTTGTACGACGCTTAGGTTTGAAAGGCAGATATAAATCTTCAAGCTCAGTTTTACTGTCAGCGTTATTAATATCAGCACTTAGCTCGGCTGTTAGTTTGCCTTGCTCTTCAATAGTATTAAGGATAAAGCTACGGCGCTCTTCTAATTCACGTAAATACGATAAGCGCTGTTCAAGTAAACGTAGTTGCGTGTCATCTAAGCCACCAGTTACTTCTTTACGATAACGGGCGATAAAAGGAACTGTGGCACCTTCATCAAGTAATTTGATTGCAGCAACAACCTGTGGTTGCTGGGCACTTAGCTCTGTTGCTAAGCGTGCAGAGATATTGCTCATGCATAAACCTTTTTAAAAATAGAAAATCAGTAAAACTGAAGATTAATTGCCTGAATAATATCACAATAAGAAGGCCTTAAAAGCACTGCTTTTAAGGCCTGCAAAAATAGTCTTACACAACGCAGATTTTAACGCTTAGTGCGGGTGATCAACCTGCTGTAATACTTCGCTAAAGCCATTAGCAATTGGGTTGATATTAACAGGGATATGTAATTTTTTAGCGATCTCTCGAGCTGAAATCAAACCACATATTTCTTGTTTAGCACTGGTTACTAATAAGAACATCATACCTTGGTGTTCCATGGTTTGCAGTGCATCGCCAATACTTGCGTAGCTGATGCTTTGTAGGCTCACACCAGCTAAGCTGCTAAGTGGCGTCATTACATCGTGTAAAGTAATTTCGTCACGGTGTAAGTTCAAGCGCTGTGCAAGGATCATAATTTTTGAGCTTTGCAGATCAGCACTAGAGGTGATGCCGAGTAGTTTATCTTCGCTATCAACCACTAAAATAAAATCTGAGCAACAGCTATTTGTTTGCTTTAAAGCATCAACAATAGTGGTGCCGTAATGTGCACGTAAAGGGTCTTTTTTAGTAAAGCTATTAAGTACTTTTAAAGCTGAAGAAGTGAGATCTAGTGTTGGCTCAACTTCATTCACTGCATTAGATAATGCGCCATTAGAGATATCTTGAAGACGTAATTCTTTGAAATTATTCATTTTGGTCACCATACATTTTAATAAAACTGAAATAGAAAATTTGAGTTAATTAAAAAGCAGGTGGCCCTCGCTGGTGCGCGCTATAAACAGACACCTTATTACAAGGGTGAACATACGAAACCACACGTACATCTGGCAGTGGTTGGGCTACATTAGCAATGAACGCAGGAGTATGTTTATCGAGGTCGGTATCTAAGTTGGCAGGGTCTGCACTATCACACGCAATAAAGTGAGCGGTTGGCGTAACACTGTCTGAATGGCTTTCTATATCACTGGCGTAAGATATCAAACTCACACTAATTAATAGTGCGAATACAATGGCATTACTCATTATGCGTTGTATTGCGTTTGACATACTTACTACCTTCTAAAACTCAAGTAATGATTTATCTTGAGTACCTTTAGTTATAGATCACATTTTTAGACTAAACAATCACTAATTAACGCTTTCTGAATTTTCTGGCAAAAATTATTTCGCATCCGGATAAGTTATCTCGTTGATATACCATTCTTTTGCGCCTTCAGGCGTGTTCACCGAAAAATCATCATCAACCTGTTTGCCAAGTAGCGCTCGAGCCATAGGTGCATCAATCGAAATGTAATCTTTGCGCTCGTAAATTTCGTCGGGGCCGACAATACGAAAGCGCTTTTTTTCGCCCTGTTCATTCTCAATTTCGACCCAAGCACCAAAAAACACTTTTCCCGCTTGCTGTGGGTTGTAGTCAACAATTTTAAGATCTGGCATGCGTTTACGAAGATAGCGTACACGGCGATCTATCTGTCGTAAAACACGTTTATTAAATTGATAATCGGCGTTTTCAGAACGGTCGCCTAAGCTTGCTGCCCAAGTAACAATTTTGGTAATTTCAGGGCGCTTTTCATGCCATAAGTAGTCATGTTCTTGTTGTAATTGCTGATACCCTTCTCGGGTTATTAAATTTGTCTTTGCCATTTTATTCAGCCTAAAAAGAAAACCAGCCGCAAGGTATAAAAGTCTTTTACCTTTGTCGAGTCGGATTTTGAAATGTTCAGTAACAATCTAAGCGCGTAATTCGTTTTTTATTCTTAACTTTTTCATTTATATTAATAAGTAACATATTACAAAAAGAATGAAAGTTATGGGACACGAAACGACAAAAGTATTGGTTGTTGATGACGATATGCGCTTACGTAGCTTGCTAGAGCGTTACCTTGTAGAACAAGGCTTTATTGTTCGCTCAGCAGCAAATTCAGAGCAGATGGATCGCTTATTAGAGCGTGAAAACTTCCATTTGATAGTATTAGATTTAATGTTGCCAGGTGAAGATGGATTATCAATTTGCCGTCGTTTACGTCAAAAAGAAAATGACATTCCAATTGTAATGCTTACAGCCAAAGGCGATGAGGTTGACCGTATAATCGGTTTAGAGCTTGGTGCTGATGATTACATTCCTAAACCATTCAACCCACGTGAATTGTTAGCGCGTATTAAAGCAATTTTACGTCGTCGTGCTAAAGAAGTGCCAGGTGCGCCTGCTGCCGAAGAAAACGAAATTAGCTTTGGCGACTTCACGCTAAACCTTGCGACCCGCGAAATGAGCCATGGTGATAAAACAATGTCGTTAACCAGTGGTGAGTTTGCGGTATTAAAAGCGTTAGTGACTCATCCACGTGAACCGCTTAGTCGCGATAAACTGATGAACTTAGCGCGTGGCCGAGATTACAGTGCGCTTGAGCGCAGTATCGATGTTCAGGTTTCACGCTTACGCCGTATGATTGAAGTGGATGCTGCTAATCCTCGTTATATACAAACAGTATGGGGCTTAGGCTACGTATTTGTGCCAGACGGTGAAAAATAACAGTAATGGGCATGTTTCCACGTAGTGCGTTTGGACAAACGGTATTTTTGGTTGCAGCCCTGCTGTTAATCAATCAAATTGTCTCTTATATCACGGTTAGTTTTTATGTTGTTAAACCAACTATAGAACAAGTAAACCTGATCCTATCTAAACAGGTGAAAACCGTGTTTATTGAATGGGAAGAGGGCGTTGAGGTAAGCAAAGAAGCCTCTGACAAGTTTTTTGAGATCACCGGTATCGAAGTGATGACCCAGCGCCAAGCGATGAGTGAGGGGTTAGCTGAAACTCGTGAGTACTCAATGCTATCGCGGAGCATGTCGAAAGAGCTTAATGGCTCTGCTCGGGTACGAATAAGCCAAACCGATCCACTGGTTTATTGGGTTGAAGCACCGCAAGCACCGGGTTATTGGGTGCGTGTGCCGCTCACAGGCCTACAAGAAAACAACTTAAAGTTTTTAACTTTTTATTTATCGAGTATTGGCTTTTTAAGTGTACTCGGTGGGTGGTTGTTTGCCCGCCATCTAAATAGACCTTTAAAAGCATTGCAACAAGCTGCTGTGAAAGTAGGCGTGGGTGACTTTTCTACCAAATTAGAAGAGCAGGGCTCTACAGAAGTCATTGAAGTAACCCGTGCGTTTAACCAAATGTCGCGTGGTATTGCAGCTCTTGAGAACGACCGTCGGTTATTAATGGCAGGTGTTTCCCATGACTTGCGTACACCGCTTACACGTATTCGCCTTGCCACCGAAATGATGTCGGACGATGAAGATTACCTGCGTGAAGGGATCATTCATGATATTGAAGACATGAATGCCATTATCGACCAATTCATTGAATACTTACGTCATCACAAACGTGAAGAACTTGAGCTAGAAGATTTAAACGCGATTGTTTCAGAAGTTGTCGAAGCTGAACAAAAACATCACCGCACTATTACCTTTAAAGAGAATCCGAGCTTAAGCGAAGTGCCAGTGAGTATGGTAGCAATAAAGCGTGTTGTTACTAATATGATTGAAAACGCAATTCGCTATTCAGATGGAGATATAGAGGTCGAAACCCGCGTGAGTAGTAATAAAAAGTTTGCCATGGTCGTGGTTAACGATCATGGCCCAGGGATCCCTGAAAGCGAACTTGAAACTGTATTTGAACCGTTTAAACAAGGTGATGCTGCTCGCGGTAGCGAAGGCAGTGGCTTAGGCCTTGCGATAATTAAACGTATTGTCGATATGCACGGCGGCCGAGTACAACTACTTAATCGCCCAGAAGGTGGCCTCAGCGCGCAAATCTATTTGCCTTTTTAAAAGTATTTAGCTTTAAGCCTTAAGCTATAAGTTTCAAGCAGCCCGAGTGGGCTGCTTTTTTATGGCAATAAAAAAACGCGACATCAAATGCCGCGCTTTTCATAATTTTTTAGCAACTAGCAACTAGCAACTAGCAACTAGCAGCTTACATCGCTTTAAATCGAATCGCTGTGCCGCCGCTGGTGGCAAGCTTTAACGTTAGCTTATCATCAGCAGTCACTATGCGTTTTTCTACTTTTAAGTCGTAAGGGTTATTTACCCATTCAGCTTTGTCACCGTCACGGTAGATTTGCGCTTCAAACTTTTTACCTTTATCTAAGAAGTCTAACTTCACTTCTAAAGTGCGAGCTTTTTCGTCTGTAACAGCACCTAGATACCAGTCGTTACCTGAGTATTGATCACGCTTGCGTTCTTTACGCGCAAATACAACGAAATCGCCAACTTCACCTTGTAGTGCAATACTTTGTTGCCAATCAGTTGGTACATCCTGAATAAACTGGAATGCATCTGGCTTCGCTAAGTAGTTACGTGGTAAATCTGCCGCCATTTGAATTGGGCTGTACATTACAACATATAGCGCTAATTGCTTCGCTAGGGTCGTTTGTGGGCGATTGGTATCAGCACCTAAACCGTTAAAGCCCATATCAAAAATACCTGGCGTAAAGTCCATTGGGCCTGCAAGCATACGGGTGAAAGCAAGCATTGGAATGTGCTCTGGTGGGTTCGGCGGTGTACCCCATGCGTTAAACTCTTGACCACGGGCACCTTCACGAGCAATCCAGTTCGGGTATGTACGACGTAGGCCGGTATCTTTCACAGGCTCATGCGTGTTGATACTAATTTTATGTTTTGCAGCAAGTTTTACGTTGTGTAGGTATTCATTAACCATGAACTGACCATCGTGCCACTCTTTGCGTACAATGCCGTTTTCATCGATACGCTTGATGTTACCACCGTCGGCGACATAACCTGTTTTAACTTGGCTTACATTTGATTTTTCGTATAACGCAAATGCATCTTCCATTTGGTTACGGTAGTTGGTCACATTGCCCGAAGTTTCGTGGTGACCAATTAATTGTACGCCTTTTTCTTTGCCGTATCGTGTCAGCTCTTCAATATCAAAGTCGTCGTAAGGTTGTGTGAAACTAAACACGTCACCGTTATAAAACCAGTCGCCATCCCAGCCAATATTCCAACCTTCGACTAACACACCATCGAAGCCATATTTAGCAGCGAAGTCCATGTAATATTTAGTGTTTGCCGTGGTTGCACCATGGATTTTACCGCTACCCCAAGAATTTTCTTTGATGTGCATACCCCACCAAATACCTACGTATTTACCTGGTTTAACCCAAGATACATCACCCAGTTTATTTGGTTCGTTTAGGTTTAAGATGATATCTGAGTTGATTAAATCAACGGCTTCATCACCAATTTGAATTGTACGCCAAGGAGTATTAAATGCGCCTTGTTTTTTGACCGCTACACCGTCTGACCAAGGTGTTAAATCGGCTTGGAAAGTACCATCACGACGTTGATTTAAAACCATGCCTGCATAATCAACAAGGGCGGCTTCGTGAATACTGATATGCACACCCTCTTTATTTTTTATAGTAAATGGTGTGTGCACAAGTGCCGCTTTATGAAGTGGGGTGGTGTTATAAACATATTCATAACGGTTCCAACCACGAGCGGGGATCCACCAAGCCGTTGCATCTGATGAGTCTGTAATAGCAAACTCTGTAAGCTCTTTAGTGATTTCTACATCATCATAGCCAGCTTGTTTTGGTAATTCGTATCGAAAGCCGACACCATCATTAAAAGCACGAAAACGTACCGTAAACGTGCCACCTTGTGGTTGTGGCTTTTTAAAGGTAACAGCGACTTCGTTATGGTTATCAACTACCGTTTGGCGTTCACCCCAAGGTTGCTCCCAGCTGCTTTTTACCGAATCAGTGGTTTGGCTGCTAATTTTATAACCTTCACTCATTGCTGGTTGTTGTTTAAAAGCAAGCCCTAACGAAGAGTTAGCAATGACTTGTTTACCGGCAAAGCTGATTTCGTAGCTAGGTGTGTGTTGCTCATCTGAGATAGTTACTTTGATCTGCCCATCAGGTGAACTGACGGTTGTGGTTTGTGCTAGGCAAGTACCTGAAAAGGCTGCTAACATTAAGGCAGTTAATCGCATTGTTGTTCCTTGGCGGCTTATGGTTATGGATTGTTGTCATGTATTCACTTATATCCTTAAAGCATAAAGTGACTTGCTGGTTAATACGAGAGATCTGCATACGTATTCAACAAAGTGAACGCGGCGAAATCCAGCCCAGCACCTAAAAAGGTTTAGCAAAATGACAAGAATAACCCTGTTGCTACTACTATTATTTAGTCAATGTTTATTGGCACAGCAAATACAGATAGTTGATAAGCAGAATCAACCTGTCAAAAATGCCGTGGTTTGGCTTAAAGGCTCAAAACAACTTACATCTCTTGATAGTCATTACACTATGAGCCAAAAAAAGCGTGCCTTTGTGCCTCATGTGTTGGCAGTGCCACAAGGGGCTAATGTTGAGTTTCCTAACCTTGATTCAATCATGCACCACGTTTATTCATTTTCTAAAACAAAGCAATTTGAGTTAAAGCTTTACCACGATAAACCAGAAAAACCGATTAACTTTGCACAATCGGGGGTTGTTGAGCTTGGCTGTAACATTCATGACTGGATGCTGGGTTACATTGTGGTTGTCGATGGTGGGATTTATGGGCAAACAGATGAGCAAGGTATGGTTGAGTTACGCTTACCAGAAGGTAAGTTTACTTTGGCTGTTTGGCATGACCGCTTTAATGATATCAGCACACCTGAAACCATCGATATGACTAACAATGCAAAGCTATTGAGCTACCAGCTAAAACAAGCCTTATTACCAAAACTAGAATTAAGCAGTGACGAGTTTGATGATTATGAATAAATGGCAAGCTTTAGCATTGGCTAGTGTTTTTGGGTTGCCCGCAGTAGCATTTGCTGAGCATGATGGGCTGGTAACTGTTTCGGCTGTGCGTGGCGACCAACTAGCGAGCTATCAGCGCAAAGGAATTGGCTTATACCGTTATGACCAAGAGCATGATGGTGTTGTGATATCCCAAGCTATGCTGAGTAGTCGTTTTGAGTTAACGAGTGATTGGTCTGCGCATACAGTGCTTAACGCCCATCCTGATCCTGAATTAACAATCGGTTTTACTCAGGCTTATTTACAATATCAACCGCTCACTGCAAGTCGTTACAAATGGGCTGTTAAAGCGGGTGGCTTTTATCCAAAAATGTCACTTGAAAACCCACAAAGTGGTTGGATGTCACCTTATAACTACACTAATTCTGCGATTAATAGCTGGATTGGCGAGGAGGTGCGAGCCTTTGGTTTAGAGGCAAACATCAAGCGCCCAGGTAGAAAATTTAGAAGTAACCATAGTTTTGAAGGCTTTGCTGCGGTTTTTAAAGGTAACGATCCTGCTGGAACACTCCTGTCATGGCGAGGATTCGCTATGCATGACAGGCAAACCACGTTCAATGAACAAATCGACTTTGCTATTCCACATTCTTTTGAGTGGACGCAGTTAGATAAGCAAGCTGAGTATGTGGAGCCTTTCGAAGAAGTCGATGGGCGCTTTGGTTATTACGTCGGTGTACATTGGGATTACCAAAAAAAATCGCAATTACGTGTTTATTATTATGACAACAATGGCGATCCAGGTGCGTTGAATACCCGTACTGGTCAATATGCGTGGGATACACGTTTTTTAAGTGCGGCATGGTTGTATAAGTTTAATAAGCAAACCCGCATTATTGTACAGATCCTTGATGGTAAAACAGCGATGGGTACAAATCGTGGGGTAGACAATGATTTTTATAGTCATTTTGTTCTATTAAGTCACAAGTTGGACCAGCATCGTCTCACAATTAGGTATGATTATTTCAAGGTTAGCGATCATGATGATTGGCAATTTGATCCTAACCAAAGTCGTGGAGAAGCTTTAACCGCAAGTTGGCGTTATCAACTGTCGACCAAGTGGCAAGTAGGTGCTGAATATTCAGTGCTGAGCAGTGACGCTCAAAATAGACCCGGTATGGGATTTAATGAGCATAACTCGCAGCAGCAATTGCAACTTTCAGCGAGTTGGCACTTTTAATTTCATACACTTTTTCAGTTTTTCTACTAACATTCTAATGAACGTGCTGATTAGAATTTAAATTAGGATAATGTATGAAGTTACAAAGCATTCGCGTCAAAAGTTCTTTGCCTATTGTGCTACTCGGCATTGCTATCGTCATTTTAATTGCTGGCTATACCTATCTAATTAACCTTCAAAAAGAAGCGATTGATGCACAGTCAGAACGCTTCTTAAATGCTGTCTCTGTGGTTGTTAATGCTGACCGAGACCTATACCAAGCTAAAGTCGCAGAGCTGCAACTCGTTACCCTAATGAAAGGGGATAAAGGCCAACTTAATGATCATCAAGAAAATGCCGAACAGGTTAAAGACCGTTTCAAGCAATATTTATCTTATATGTCGCCATACTCTGAGGTGACCGGTCAGTTTCGTAACTTTGATAGCGCATTTGACGCTTGGTATGCAGCATCAACAGCTCATATTAATAACCCAGCAAATGCTGCGCAACAACAAGCGTCTGAGCAAAGCTTTTCAGCACTACGTGATATTTTAGATAAAGCCGGAGAAGCTGCAGACAAAACCTCTCAAGCAGAAACAGAAAAGCTGATGGATAAAGTAATAGGCTTTAAAGTGATGCTTATGGTGATGATTGCAGTGGTTTTAGCTGTTGCTGGTTGGTTTAGTTATTTTGTGCCGCGTCAGCTTACAAAACAAATTAACTTTGTCACAGAGCGGATTAACGAGATAGCCTCTGGAGATGGTGATTTAACAGGTCGTATCAATATTAAAACGCAAGATGAATTTGCCGAGTTAGCAACCGCATTTAATCGTTTTTTAGATAATCTGCAGCAGTTAATCAAAGACATTTTAGAGCAAGCGAAAGAGCTACATAATCTAGGTAACGACTTAGATAACTTTGCTAATCAAAACCATCAAGTTAACCAAAAGCTTAGCCAAGCTTCTGAGTCGATAGTCAGTGCTGTACATGAAATGAGTGTAGCAAGTCGCGAAGTAGCTAATGTGGCGCAAAACTCATCTCATGAAGCTGATAATTCGCAGCAGCTAGCTAAACAAGGTTTAGCTGCGGTTGATAATTCAAGCCGTAAAATTATTGCGCTATCAGACAACATGGATCATGCCAGCCAGCGTTCAACTGAGTTACAACAAAGCTCAGACAACATTGCTAAAGTGCTTGAAGTTATTCGTGCTATTGCTGAGCAAACTAACCTACTTGCACTGAATGCAGCTATTGAAGCTGCCCGCGCCGGAGAACAAGGGCGAGGTTTTGCGGTAGTAGCTGACGAGGTTCGTACCCTTGCAACTCGCACGCAAGAGAGTACTAATGACATTCAAACTATGGTGGAGCAGTTTGCAACCAGCGTTGAGCAGTCACTGCAAGCTATTAACAGTGGTAAGCGCTATGCCGATGAAGCGGTTGAGTCATTCACACAAACCAATGATGTGCTTAACTCAATGCAAGAGTCATCAGTTAAGGTAAATGATATGGCGATGCAGACAGCGCAAGCGACTGAAGAGCAAACTGCTGTGGCAGATGAAATTAGTCAAAATTTATCAGACCTAAATGACCAAACCCAACAAGGGGGCGGCTTAGCAAGTTCAACACAAGAAGTGGCTAATCGTATGAACCAACTCACTGATGAGCTCAACCATTTAGTGAATCGATTTAAAGTCTAATCATAAGCCAACAAAAAAGGGCTCAATGAGCCCTTTTTTACATCTAACTAAAACGCTTACTTTTTCTCAAAAGCACGTTTCATATAATTTGGTGTCGCTAATGCGCCGTGGTGAATACCTGCATTATAGTACTCTGTGCTTTGCGCCAGTGTATTTGCATCATCTTCACGAAAACCAGAGAACGCTTCTGACTTACGAGCAAGGGTTACTGACCATAAACCGCTTGGGTAAATTGGCTGTGGGAAAGGCAGCGTTTGTAGGTCAACAAAACCTACTTCTGTCATTGCATCACGCATTTCTACTAATAGTGGCATATGCATTAGTGGTGATTCACTTTGCTGAATTAAGATGCCACCCGGGCGAAGTGCAGTTAAACAGCTAGTATAGAAAGCGTGGTTGAATAAACCTTCGCCTGGACCAACTGGATCTGTACCATCAACAATTACTACATCGATTGATTCTGGCGCTGCTTCACGCATGTACTTGATGCCGTCGTCAAACATCACTGTTGCGCGAGGATCTTGGTTTGATTCACACAGCTCAGGGAAGTATTTAAGTGACATTTGTGTCACGACTTCGTCGATATCAATTTGCGTTACGCTCTCAACACCTGGGTGTTTTAAAACTTCGCGTAAAGTACCGCAGTCACCACCACCAATGATCACAACATTTTTTGGATTTGGGTGTGCAAGCAATGCCGGATGGCTGATCATCTCGTGATAAAAAAAGTTTTCACGGCTACTTACCATAGTACAACCGTCAATAATCATCAGATTACCGAAGTCAGTTGTTTCGTACATTTCTACTTTTTGAAATGGCGATTGCTGTTCATCAAGCTTTTTAGTAATGCGTAATGAAAAGGCACTACCATCACGGTCACTAATTTCAGTGAACCAGTTGTTTTGATCTAAATTAGCCATCTTGCTTATACACTTTTGGTTAATGGTAAAAAAGGGGGGCAATTTTGCCAGTGCTTGACCAATTGCTCAATCAAATTTTAATCAGTATAGCGAATATTTTTTATCACTTTGGCATATAGCGCAATTTTTGTTAGCGTGGTCAGCCCTAGCGTATTAAAATGTGCGTTTATATTTAATGAAATTACAGAAGACATTGCCATGACTTGGGGTTTAGACAAAGCACGCGATACATACAATGTTGCTCATTGGAGTGACGGTTACTTTGACATTAACGCACAAGGTGAGCTGGTGGCTTACCCTGATGGCGATCAAACAAAAGCTGCGGTGTCTTTATCTGAACTAACCGAGCAATTCAAAAAGCAAGGCCTTACTTTACCTGTACTAGTACGCTTTACCGACATTTTACAAAATCGTGTTGATACCCTAACGAGTGCTTTTACCAAAGCCTGTAATGCCCGTGAATACCAAGGTAGTTATACCTGTGTTTACCCAATCAAGGTTAATCAGCAGCGTTCTGTGGTTAGTAAACTACTTGCTCATCCAAGTGGTTTAGTCGGCCTTGAAGCCGGCTCAAAGCCTGAACTTATGGCGATTTTAGGTGTAGCACAAGAGCCAATTACCATTGTTTGTAATGGCTACAAAGACAGTGAGTTTTTACGTTTAGCCTGTATCGGTCAAGGCATGGGCCATAAGGTTCATATTGTTGTAGAAAAACTGTCTGAACTAACCACCTTATTGGCTGAAATTGATGACTTAGGTATTGAGCCATCAATCGGTATTCGCATTCGCTTAAACTCGGTTGGTAAGGGCAAATGGCAAAATACCGGTGGCGAAAAAGGCAAGTTTGGTTTAACTGCAGGCCAAGTGCTTTCTGCTGTTGAGCTACTTAAGTCACGTAATAAACTCCATTTAATGCAATTGGTGCATTTTCATATCGGCTCTCAAATTGCCAATATCCGTGATATTCATCGAGCACTGCGTGAATGTGCCCGCCATTTTGCAGAGTTAACGCAGTTAGGCGTGCCACTTAATACAGTTGATGTTGGTGGCGGTTTAGGTGTTGACTATGAAGGGTCTGGTTCACGTAGTTCGTGTTCAATGAACTACAGTGTTGATGAATATGCACGTAATGTAGTGAATGCATTTGCTGAAGTATGCCAACAACATAATCTTAAGCATCCAGCCATTATTACTGAATCTGGCCGTGCGTTAACTGCGCACCACGCAGTATTAATTACAGATGTTATTGATGTTGAGCGTGCACCTAACCATGCGAATCCAACGGCGCCTGAGGCTGACAGCGTATTAGTGTTAGATGAAATGTGGCAGTGCTTACAGCGTTTAACACCACGTATGGCACTAGAAATTTATCATGATGCAATGCATCTATTTAGTGAAGCCCATGACCAATATGTGCATGGCCTACTCACTATGCTTGAATGGGCGAAGCTTGAGCAGCTGTATTTCACCATTTTACACCGCGTTCGTGCATCCCTCAGCGAAAATGCCCGTGCCCACCGTGAAGTGTTAGATGATTTAAACGAAAAGCTGGCCGATAAGCTATTCGTTAATTTCTCATTATTCCAATCACTGCCTGATGTCTGGGGGATTCAGCAACTTTTCCCTGTGATGCCAGTAGAAAACCTTCATCAGCCATTAACGCAACGCGCTATTATTCAAGACATTACCTGTGACTCTGATGGTCAAATTCGTAACTATGTTGAAGGTACAGGTATTGAGAGCAGCTTACCTATTCCTGAGTACAAGCAAGGTCAGCAATACCACATTGCCATGTTCTTAGTGGGCGCGTATCAAGAAATTTTAGGTGATTTACATAACCTGTTCGGCGACACAGATTCAGTGCATGTTGAGCTTACTGAAGCGGGTTATCAGCTGACTAACGCAATTAAAGGTGACAGCGTTAAGGACGTATTAAAGTTTGTTGATTATGATAGCGACATTCTTGCTGAAAACTTTGCAAAACGGGTTAACTCACTGGCAATTGATGAGCAATCTAAGGCACAATATTTGTCAGAACTAAATGCAGGCCTTGCTGGCTATACGTATTTTGAAGATTAAGCATTAAAGGAATAAGTAGTAATGTCCATGATCCGTTGTGTGTTCAGTTTTATATTTTACACCCTCAATACACTTTTTTGGTTTGTGCCCATCTTTATTTGTGGCGTAATTAAACTGATCCCAATTAAACCTCTACAAAAAGCAATGAGTTGGATAGCTAAGCAATGCGCCACTATGTGGGTGAGTTGTAACAGCATCAATCAAAACATATTTGCTTCATATAAGCTAAACGTGACAGGTCTTGAGCAACTAAAAGCGAAAGACTGGTACTTGGTGATCGCAAATCATCAAAGCTGGGTAGATATCGTTGTAATGCAACGCGTGTTTAATCGCCGCATACCGTTTTTAAACTTTTTCTTGAAAAAAGAGCTAATCTACGTTCCTTTTTTAGGTCTTGCTTGGTGGGCATTGGATTTCCCATTTATGACTCGCACGAGTAAAGCCCAGTTAAAGAAAAACCCTAAATTACGTGGTAAAGACTTAGAAACAACGCGCAAAGCTTGTGAAAAATTCAAAGAAATGCCAGTAAGTATCGTTAACTTTGTTGAAGGTACGCGTTTTACACCGCAAAAGCACTCGCGTCAAAATAGTCCTTTTGAGCACTTATTAAAGCCAAAAGCGGGTGGTGTTGCGTTTGTTATGCAAGCAATGGGTGAGCAAATTTCCAAAGTGGTCAATGTCACTATTCATTACCCTGGTGGTATTCCTAGCTTTGTAGACTTTGCCAGTGGCCGTGTAAAAGAAGTCGAAGTGCGAGTAGAAGTGATGGAAGTAAGCCCTAATTTAATCGGTGATTATACCGGTGATGCTGAGTTTAGAGTTAACTTTCAAGCTGAACTAAACCGCATTTGGAATGAAAAAAACCAGCAGCTAGCCAAGTTAGAAGCAAAAACGCAGTAGTATTGCTAACGCAGTCGAGAGCACACTTATGTTAAAGAAATTTTTACCAAATTGGTTAACAGGCGTTCTAGTTAGCATTGTCTTGTTTGCTAATGTAATCATTTGGGGCACGATTGTGCTGCTGTTTGGTGTGCTTAAACTAATACTGCCATTTAAAGTGGTTAGCGACATTCTTCATGCGGCTTATCGCGGTTGGTGCAAAGGTAACCGTTTAGCTTTGTGGTTAGGTTGCCCAACAATCGATATTGATATTAAAGGCAAAGTCAGTACAGATGGTTGGTACTTACTTATCTCTAATCATATGAGTTGGCTAGACATTGTGGTGTTAAGTGCGATTGATGTTTTACCTGCGCCAAAATTCTTCTTAAAAGATGAGCTGAAGTATGTGCCATTCATTGGCACCGGCGCGTGGGCCATGGGCATGCCTTTTATGAAACGTGTTAGCAAAGCACAGCTGGCAAAAAATCCTAAGCTGAAAGGTCTGGATGTTGAGCGTACCAAGCGCAGTTGCCGCGACTTTCGTAATCATCCAACAACCATTATCAACTTTGTTGAAGGCACGCGCTTTACGTGCCAAAAACACAAAAAACAAAATAGTCCGTTTACTTATCTTTTAAAACCTAAAGCGGGCGGTATTGCATTTGCCCTTGAAGTGTTAGGCGAACAGTTTGATGCATTATTAAATACCTCGATTATTTACCAAGGCGAGGGCGATCATATTTGCCGTAACCTGATGCGTGGCCGCCTTAATGTGATCAAAGTTGAAATGCACGTACAAGCAATTAACGCAGAGATGATTGGTGATTATCAGCATGACCGTGCATTTAGAACGGCTTTTCAACAACATATTAATGAGTTATGGTTGCAAAAAGACGCTCAGCTACTAACTTATCATCAAGCCCAACAAGCTGAGTACCTTGCCAACATCAATAAAGAGGTTGAAGCACCATGAAGCAAACTCACCTGCAAGAGCTGGTGATGCCTTGGTTTGAATCAATGCCAGACGCGGCGCTGTTAAGTGCATTAACGGCTACAGCGATTGGCGTTGGCTCATTACTATTAATTTATATGTTTACCCGTCGACTGCTGCTGCCGGGTATTCAAAAGGTTGTTACACGCCTGTCTCCAGAGCGCATCGGTGCGCTTACTCCAATGCTCAATAAACTGAATCGTCGTTTTGCGGGTATATTGTGCTGTGTACTGTATTTGGCAACCTTTGATTATGTTTACCCAGTTCATGATGTTGCTGCGTTGGTTTTGAAAACCGTAGGCCAAGTGGCATTGATTATTTATGGTGGCTTCATTTTAAGTAGTGTGGTGAGCATTGCTGGTGGCATTTATAACCAACTTGATTTTGCCCGCGATATTCCGATTCAGGGTTTGATCCAAGTTGTAAAACTTATCACTTTTATGGTTTGCGCCATTCTCATTGTGAGTATTTTGCTAGAAAAGTCGCCAACTTATATTTTGTCTGGCTTCGGTGCGATAGCGGCGGTGACCTTACTCGTATTTAAAGATACCATTTTGGGATTTGTCGCCAGTATTCAAATTGCAGCTAACCGATTAGTGACTTATGGTGATTGGATCCAAGTGGATAGCTATGGCGCGGATGGCGAGGTTATCGACCTTGGCTTAAATACGGTAAAAGTACGTAACTGGGATAACACTATCACAACCATTCCGACCTATATGCTGGTTGCTGGGTCATTTAAAAACTGGCGTGGAATGCAAGAGTCAGGTGGTCGTCGTATCAAGCGTGCTTTAAACATTGATATGAACAGTATTCGTTTGGTTGATGATGCGTTTCGAGAGCAAATTGATGCTGCTATTCCACTTAACGACTATATTCGTGTTTCAAGTTTGCCCGACCCGGTGACAAACCTTGGTTTGTTCCGTCGTTATGCTGAAGGTTACTTAAAACAACACGAAAAAATTAATCGTGATTTGACCTTAATGGTGCGTGAGCTACAACCGATGAATCACGGCTTACCTATTGAGTTTTACTGCTTTAGTGAAGATAAGCGCTGGATTTCATATGAGCACTTGCAAGCAGAGATCATGGATCACCTGCTTGCTGTGTTGCCAATCTTTGGACTCAGACCATATCAAAGTGTTACTGGGCAATTAAGTACAAGCGAAGCTCAAACAGGGCTAAAACCAAGTATCAAGGTCGCTAACCCTGTGCGCGAAAAAACTTAAAACTGACTAACTAGCACGCTCAGTGCAATAAAGCCTAACAATAGCCACCAAATAGGTGGCTTTGCCACTCTAAGCCACGTAAATGCCGCAATGACTAAAGCTACTTGCCACAAATTTTGTACCGCCGATTGCCAAATAGGTGAATAAAGAGCGGCAGCTAAAAAACCCACAACAGCCGCATTTAGCGCTGCAATACTACCCGCAAAGCGAGGCTTATCAGCTAGTTGTAGCCAGCTTTTCATAAAGGCTAACATCAATAAAAAGCCCGGTAAGAAAATCATGATGGTCGCGACAATGGCACCTAAAAGTGGTGTATTTGGCGACACTTGTGCGCCTAAGTATGTGGCGATAGTGAACATCGGTCCAGGTATGGCCTGAGCACTGGCATAAGCTGATAAAAACTGCTCGGTTTCAAGGCTCGGCACGCCAGCTTGTAAAATCGGTAACACAACGTGGCCGCCACCAAAGACCATAGCGCCAGTTTGGTAAAATGGGGCAAACAAAGAAAACCCTTCGCCTAAAGGCAAAAAGCTAATCAGTAACAAGACGGTAAATAAACAAAGCGGTAACCAAGCAATTTTCACAGGTTTATGTTCTTGGTTCTCAGGCAGTTTAAGCTGAGGATAAAACCAACCTATGGCCGCAGCTGCAATCAGCACTAAAATTTGACTCGATAACTGTGAGAAAACAATCAGTGCAATCGTGCTCAATACCGCGATTAGCTTATGTAAGTGGTTTTTGCAAAAGCTCATTGCCATACTGTAGGTCGCATCGGCAACAATCACCACAGCAAAGAGCTTAAGCCCGGCAATCACTGCAAAGTAAATATCACCAAATTGGTGAGCACTGAGAGCTAGAAAAAACATAATCAAAAATGAGGGTAGGGTAAAGCCAACAAATGCACACAGGCCGCCTAATATGCCCCCTTTTTCAACCCCCATCGCAAAACTAACTTGGCTCGAACCAGGCCCTGGTAATGCTTGGCTTAGGCTAATCAATTGCGCATAGCGCTCAGCAGTGAGCCATTTTAAATTATCAACAAAGTGGCGCTTAAAATAACCAAGGTGTGCCGCAGGACCGCCAAAGCTCATACAGCCTAATAAAAAGAATTGTTTAAAGATGATAAATAACATTACTGTTGCCGTTACAGGATGATTGTTTCTATTATGACAAAATTGTATGACATTTTTGTGGTTTTTATGACACAAGGCCGTCTACAATATAGAGAACGAGTGAACGTAGTTATGAGTATCACTATGAAACGCTATATTACCAGTTTATTGTTATTACTTTGCAGCAGCTTTGCATTTGCAACCTCTTTTGAGAAAGTTGTGGTGGCTGTTGATCATGCGCCTCCTTATGGCATGGTCTCTGAAGATGGTAGAGTCAGTGGCGCAATAGTGGATATTATGCGTGAAATGCAGCGTACCTTACCAATCAAGCTTGAATATGTCGCTTGCCCGTTTTCTCGTTGTTTAAAAATGCTCGAGCAAAATGAGCTAGATGTGATGGGCGGGCTTATTCGCACAGAAGCGCGCGAGCAAAAAATGCAGTTTCTTACTCCACCATACATGATGCTGTCATCTTCTTTTGTGTTTTATGCCAGAGCGGATAGCGAGCTTAAAACAAACAATTATCAAGACCTAGTCGGTAAGCGTATTGCGGTAATGCGAGGCGCTGCGCACTTTCCTCGTTTCGATAATGATAAAACACTCACTAAAATTGAAGCGTTAAGCGAACATAATGCTTTTGATATGTTATTAAAGGGCCGCGTTGAGCTGGTAATTGCTGTTGAAACCACTGCTGACCATGCCTCAGTATTTTTGCAGCGACCTTCGAAAGAAATTGTAAAAATGCCTTATCGCTATAAAGATGTTATTTATGGTCACATTGCCCTAAGTAAACAGTTTGCAAGCTCGGGTTTAGCCGAAAAAATTCAAGACCGCCTCAATACGTTAGTCCTCAATGGCCGTTTAACAGAATTGGTCAAAAGTTATAACTTACCTCCGGTTACTGCTGTAGCAATCGATAAGTAACCCATTCTTCATAGTTTGTTCATAGACGTTCATTCATAATTGTTAACAATTCAATTTGAATAATTGCCATGGAGAGACACATGACTTTTACAAAATCAGTTTTAACAGTGGGCGTATTAGCCGTTCTATTAACAGGTTGTGAGACAACGAATACAGGTAAAGGCGCTGCGATTGGTGCTGCTACAGGTGCAGTACTAGGTAAAGCAACTGGCGACCATGATGATAAACGTATCTTTATTGGTGCGGCTATTGGTGCATTAGCAGGTGCAGCCGTTGGCGATTATATGGATAAGCAAGAAGAAGCATTTCGCGATGAACTAGCAGGTTCAGGTGTTGAAGTGGTTCGTGAAGGCGACAATATTCGTTTAGTGATGCCATCAAATATTACCTTTGCAACTGACCAATCTTATATTTCGTCTGGCTTTCATAGCACCCTAGATGCGATTGCTAAGGTAATGAACAAATACGAAAAAACCTACTTAAGCGTTGAAGGTCATACCGACAGCACAGGTAAAGATAGCTACAACATGACGTTATCTCAACAACGTGCGCAAAGCGTAAAAGATTACTTAGTTAATCATCAGATTATGTCTGCGCGTATCAGCACGCGAGGCTATGGTGAAACACGTCCTGTGGCGAGCAATGACTCAGCAAATGGTCGAGCTTTAAACCGCCGCGTAGAAATTCAGATCGTACCGAATACACAAGGTTAGATTTTATATCTAGATTTGTGGTCAGGTTTGATATGCCCTTTCAAACCTGACATTTCCCTTCTTAATCTCGATTAAACTGTAGTTCGCACAATTGTTTATACAATGGGTTAGTTTCAAACAATTGCTGATGCGTACCCGTTGCAATAATTTCTCCTTTATCCATCACAACAATCACATCGGCGTGTTTAACTGTTGCTAAACGATGGGCAATAATCAGTGTTGTTCTGTCTTTCATTAAATGCTCAAGGGCAGCTTGTACATGAAACTCACTTTGTGCGTCGAGTGCACTGGTTGCTTCATCAAGCAATAAAATGGCAGGGTCTTTTAATATTGCACGCGCTAGCACTATGCGTTGTTTTTGCCCACCTGAAAGCCTAACACCTTGCTCCCCTAAAAAGCTGTGATAACCATCAGGGAGTTGCTTAATAAACTCATCGGCATGGGCATATTTAGCCGCAGCATATACTTGCTCGTCGCTGGCGCTTGGGTTGCCATAACGTATGTTATGCATTACATCTGAGCTAAATAAAATTGGGTTTTGTGCCACCATCCCCATTTGCTGGCGTAAGCAATCAAGAGAAAGTGCTTTAATGTTTATTCCTGCCAGCGAAATACTCCCAGAGCTTGGGTCGTAAAAGCGTTGAAGTAATTCAAATAGTGTTGTTTTACCAGCGCCTGATGGGCCAACGATGGCAACAGTTTGCCCTTGTTTTACTTGTAAATTAAGCTCATTTAAAGCGGCTTTATCTGGCCTTGAAGGGTAATGAAAAGACACATCATTAAACTGAATAGCAGGGTGATTAAGCTTGTTTGCCTCAAGTTGCGCATTATGATTTGTATCTGGACTTTTGATCATGCTTTCAACGGCGAGTAGCTCTAATAATCGTGCTGCTGCACCTGCTGCTCTTTGCAACTCACCGTACACTTCGGCAACGGTTGCTACAGACATCGCCACCATAATCGCATAAAACACAAAAGCACCTAGCTCACCACCTGTCATGGTGCCAGCTAATACGTCGCTGCCACCGACCCACAGCATCACGCTAATGGCACTAAAGGTCAAAAATATAACCGCTGCAATCAAAAACGAGCGCTGTTTGATTCGGCTCTTCGCTACTTGAAATGCTTTGTTGGTTTCTTCGCTAAATGCTGCTTTTTCACGCTCTTCATGACTATAACTTTGCACGACTTTGATATTTTGAATGATCTCACCGGCATAGGTGCTGATATCGGCAATGGCATCTTGGCTTGAGCTTGCCAGTTTTCTTACTTTTCGGCCAAAAATCATCATCGGCAGTAATACCACAGGCACGCAGGCAACAACCACAAGGGTTAGCTTTAGGTTGGTGATAAGTAGCATAGCCAAGCCACCAATCAGCATTAAGCTACTGCGTAATGCCATCGAAAAAGAGGAGCCAATGATAGATTGCAACAAGGTGGTGTCGGTAGTCAGGCGCGACATCAGTTCGCCGCTGCGGTTTTCTTCAAAGTAGCTTGGGTGTAATGTAACGATGCGATCAAACACGGCTTTACGGATATCGTTACTGACTCGCTCACCAATCCACGACATTAAATAAAAGCGACAAAAAGTACCTACAGCCAATAAGCTTATTAAACCAATCAACACCATCACCGCTTGTTGAAGCTGAGCTTGCGAGCCTGCAATAAAGCCATGGTCGATAACAAATTTAACGCCTTGTCCGAGTGATAAGTTAACACCGGCCGTAAGCAACAAGGCGCCAAGGGCTGCAAACACCACCCATTTGTAGGGTTTTATAAAAGCTAAAATCGGTAACAGGCTACTAAATGCGGCCTTTTCTTTATTGTTAGACATGCTAGATTCTTGTTGGTGAATAGGGTATAGATATGGTTATCAATGCTCTAAAAATCAACAGTTATTAAGGGATTAGTATGGAATCTACAACGATCAGTGGTCAATTCACCGTAAAGTTAAACCCAATTGGCGGCTATGCCACAGGGCAAGATGGCGTAAATTTGGGACGCATGTCGATTGATAAACAGTTTTCAGGTCCATTAGAGGCAACAAGCCAAGGCGAAATGCTCAGTGCCATGACTGCAACTCAGGGCAGTGCAGGTTATGTAGCGATTGAACAGGTTGTTGGTAGCTTAGAAGGTAAGCAAGGCAGTTTTGTACTACAACATTTTGGCACTATGGATAAGGGGACTGATCGATTGATTTTAGAAGTAGTGCCTGACTCTGGCGCAGGAGAGCTTGAAGGTCTTTCTGGTAAAATGGCAATTCGAATTGAATCGGGTATTCATCATTATGACTTTGAATACCAACTGATGGCCTAACATGCAAAAAGTAGTTGAGTTTAAAAAGAAGCGCTTTTTCGGCGGCATCGATATTGATGCATTAAATCAACGGGTGTTCGAATTAGGCCAAGCTGGCTGGCAAGTGAAAACCATCACCACTGCCACTGGGGTTTATGGTCAGATAACATCCGTTTTATTACTAATTGAGAATAACGAATAATGACACTAACTGAGTGGTTGAGTTTAGTTTTAATTTGCGTGATGGGGGCAATGTCGCCGGGGCCGAGTTTAGCTGTGGTTTTAAAACACAGTTTACATGGTGGTATGAAGAACGGCATGTTAGCGGCGTTGAGCCACGGTATTGGGGTTGGCTTTTATGCGTGTGCCTCGTTACTAGGTTTAGGTGCGCTGATGACTCAGTTACCAACGCTTTATCAAGTGCTGGTCTATGGCGGTGCAGCCTATCTCGCATATTTGGGTATTCGTATTCTGTTAGCTAAACCCAGCTCGCAAACACTGAATGTTGAGCAGACTAAGCCGAGCCCTCGCAGCGCGCTGCAAGATGGCTTTGCTATTGCCTTTTTAAACCCAAAACTTGCGGTGTTCTTTTTAGCGTTGTTTTCGCAATTTATTGACCCTGAGAACCTGACTTTGCAAGTTGGTTTAATCATGTGTTTAACGGTATTTGTGCTTGATACAGGCTGGTATCTACTTGTTGCACTGTTAACCGAAATATCAAAAAAGCGTTTTGGTTTCACCAAGACAAATCCATGGCTCGAAAAATTGCTAGGGGTGATCTTTATTGCCTTAGCTGTTCGTGTCGTTATTACTCTATAAATCCCTCTATATTGCGATTACATCACTAATAAAAAAGGGTTGTGATCGCTGCTCTCCCCAGCAACCTCCTATTGCATACGTATTCATCACACAATATTTACCTTTTGGTTACACTTTATTGGTTGTTTTTTGACAACAACAATAACCACAAATACAACACCTCCAACGACAACAGGGTGGAAATCCAATGGGGAAATTCAAGCTAAGTGCGCTTATGCTGGCTTTAGTGGCAGCAAATAGTGCAATAGCGGCGACGGAAGAAGAACGCACATCAGCAAAGGAAATTGATCCTGAGCTAGAAGTAATCGAAGTGCGCGGCTTTAGTCGCAGCTTAATTCAATCATTAAATCAAAAACGCTTTAGCGACACTGTCTCTGAGCAACTATCAGCTGATGACTTAGGGGCATTACCTGATGTGTCTATGGCAGATGCATTAACACGTCTACCGGGGATCTCGGCGGTACGTACCGGTGGCCAAGCTGCCGAAATCAACATTCGCGGTTTATCTGGTGGATTTGTTTTTTCGACATTAAATGGTCGAGAGCAAGTATCTACTAGTGGTAGTCGCAGTATTGAGTTTGACCAATACCCGTCTGAGTTAATCAGTTCCGCGGCGGTCTACAAGTCGCCAAAAGCATCACTTATTGAAGGGGGCGTCGCGGGTACAGTCGAGCTACAAACCGCCAGCCCATTGGATAACGACCAGCAACACAAATTTACTGCGAATGTGCGTGGTATGTATAACGACCGTGCTTCAGAGGTATTTGATGCCACGGAGTATGGCGACCGTATAAGCTTTTCTTACCAAGGTAAGTTTCTTGACGATACGCTAGGTGTCGCACTAGGTTACGCGCGCTTATTCCAACCAAGTGTGGCGACTCAGTTTATCGGTTTAGCATATAACGGTAATAAAGACGTTGATGGGCTAGCAAATGATACCGATGGCCCTGCTGATAATCCTGCTAATGAATACATCAGTGAAGGGTTTGAGCTTCAGCACTTAGGTGGTGAAGAAACCCGTAATGGTTATTTAACCTCAATTGAATGGGTGCCAACCGATAACTTTAAACTAAAAGGTGATGCGTTTTTATCGCGTTTTGATAGCGAATCATTTGCCCGTGGTTTTCGGGTTAAGTTTGGTGGTCCGTCTGCGGTGTATGCTAACCCAGTGCTTGACGGTAATGCGGTGATTGGTGGTGCAATTAACCGCACATCAAATAGCTTTACCCGTGTTGAAATCGTTAATGATGATAACCAAGACTTTGATGAAGTAGACAGCTATGGCATTAATGCCGATTGGCAAGTTACTGAGCGTTTAAACGTCAATGCTGACGTGTCGCTTTCACGTGCTAAGAGTAATTTTCGTAATGGTTTACTTTGGGCATTGGTAGCAGAAGATGCCACTGTTGAGAACCCTGTGTTCGATACCAATGTATCGCTTAACTATCAATTGAACGGCTTAAACTTGCCTGATGTAGGTTTTAACCAAGCCGACGCATTTAGCGATATTGACCGAGTTATGGTCAGTAAATACGGTATTTACCCGTATGAAAATGAAGATGAAGTAAAAGCATTTCGACTCGATTTTAAGTATGAGTTAGAGAATAACTGGTTTAGCTCCATTGAATTTGGCGCGCGTTATTCAGACCGTGAGTACAGCAATAATCGCTCTGTATTTGAATACGGTAACGATGGTGCATTTTCTTCGACTCAACCACCGCTTCGTCTTACCGATGACATGACTACAGTAGTCGATTGGCAAGGCGAGTTTAGTTATTTCCCATCATACCTAGCGATCGATTTAGATAAAGCACTCAACGCGTGGTTCCCAAGTGGTATTCCGCAGCCAGTACAGACCTGGGGTAACGCCGATGGTGTTGTGGATTTAGATGGTGATGGTGAGCCAGATGCGCAAGGCTATACCACTAACTACTCATGGACCATGTTACAAAGTGGCTCAGTGTATGAAGAAGTAGTGTCAGCCTATCTTATGCTTAACATTGATACTGAAATTGGCACTCTACCCGTTACAGGTAATATTGGTATTCGCCGAGTAGATACCGATCAGTCAGCGACGGTACTCGAAAACGTCGGTGGCGATCCGCAGCTCGGAGCGCAGTATATTGTCGATGACAATGGCATTGTTAACGACCTATATGCACCAAGCGTGTTAGGCATTAAATACACTGACTACCTGCCTTCATTAAACCTCAACTTTAAAGTGAGTGATGCAACACAAATTCGTTTTGCTGCGGCAAAAGTGATGGCGCGCGCTCCGATTAACCGTTTAGCGGGTGATGCCAGTGCATCGGTTAACAATGACGGCGAAATTAACGGTTCAAGTACTAATAACCCATTCTTAAAACCTTTCTATGCTGATCAATACGATATCTCGTACGAGCAATACTTTGAAGACACCGATGGTGCACTGGTTGTTGCTGCGTTTTATAAGAATATCGACTCATTCATAGATACGGTAGCCATAGAGAACTTTGACTTTAAGGGTAATGGTTTTAACGTACCAGAATACATTGTTGACCCTGTCAGTGGTGAGCAAATCGAAACTACAAATGGGGTGTACACCACTGCGGTTAATAATGCTAAAGGCGGTTATATTCGTGGTATTGAACTTGCCTATACGCAAGTTTTCTCTTTCTTACCCTCGCCGTTTGAAGGTTTAGGCATTAACGCCAGTTACTCGTATACCGAGAGTGAGGTGCAATCTATTACCGATTTAGGTGGTGATTCTGTGTCGCAAGACTTGCCTGGCCTTTCAAACAATGTCTTTAACGGCACACTTTTTTACAGCTATGAAAACTTTGAAACACGTTTGAATGTGCGTTATCGCGATGATTTCGTTTCAGAGCAAGTTGCTGTCAATGAGCAAGTGGTGAATTTTGATGCGGAAACGGTTGTCGATTTCCAAACGTCGTATCAGTTCACAGATTCATTCGGCATGTTATTACAAGTGAATAACTTAACCGATGAACCAACACAAAGCTACTTTGGAACAACCAGTAAAACAGGCACCACGCAATTTTTTGGTCGTCAGTTTTATCTAGGTTTTACCTATAACCATTGATCAGTAAGCTGGAGATAATAATATGAAAATAATAGCTAATTTTAGCCGCTTACTGATTGCATGTAGCATTGTAATGCTAACTGCATGTGGTGGTGGCGCTAGTAACGATATAGATTCTGGGCAAGTTTTATTGACCTGTAGTGTCCCGCAAATCCCTAATGAAGCGGGGACTGAGTGTGTTGATCCGCCACCGATTAGTTGTCCGGCACCAACGGTACCCGATGAGAATAATGAAAGCTGCGTAGTAGGCGCTGATCCCACTTTGCCTGATCCTGTGGTTTTCCCTGCAGATGACGAAGCCATCTTATTCTATAACCGCACCAGTGATGATGCCTACGAAGGCTATCGATTACACTCATGGAATAATGATGACTGCGATGCGTACGCAGCGCCGTTTGATGCCACTGATTGGGCCAATGGGCATGAATACGATGGTATTGATCCTAACTATGGCGCGTACTGGATTGTAAAATTAAAAGAAGGTTACAACGAGTGTGCTAACTTCATTGTGCATATTGGTACCGAAGGGTCTGGCAAAGCGTTTGGTGATGTTGATTTAAAAATGCCATTGATGCAGGACGATGAAAAGTTCCAACGTATGAACTTTACCATTCATGGTGAACCATCAGTATTTGAATATCCAATTGTTAGCTTAGGTGAGCGCCCGGTGAGTATTTCTGGTGCTTCAGCGCATTGGATAGATTTATCAACTGTGATTTACCAGCCAAGTAATGAGCTGACAAGCATCATTAAATTACACTCATCAAACAGTGCAGATTTAGCTGTCGATGAAGATACTGGTGAGTTAAATGGTCAAGTGGTTGAGCTTACATCGACATCTTTGAGCGATGAACAAATCGCTAAAGTACCGCACCTTGCTGGATGGAATGCATACCAAGGTAACTGGGATGCAGCCGCTGCAAAAGAGCTTATTAAACAACAACTGGTTGTGGCAGGCTATGATGCTGATGGCAAGCTAACAGAAGCCACTTATGTGCAAACAGCTAAAGCCCTCGATGACTTATACACCAGTGGCGAAAGTGATGCTAATGAAGCACAACTAGGTGTGCATTACGCCAATAATGGCATTGATGTGTCGGTATGGGCTCCAACGGCAAGCAATATGAAATTAGCGCTGTATGATGCTGATAAAACAGAGCTTGAACAACTTGCTATGACCTTTGATAGCACAACGGGTATTTGGTCTAGCAATGTCGATATCAGTCACGATCGCCATTACTACCGCTTTATGTTTGATGTTTATCATCCTACGACTAAGCAAATTGAAAGCTTATGGAGCACAGATCCTTATTCATTAAACGTTTCAACCAATGGTCTATATAGCCAACTGATCAACCTTGATGATGAAGATACTAAACCAACCGGCTGGGATGAGCGTATGGTGCCAACGGTTGATTACCCTGAGCAAGCGGTCATTTACGAAGGTCATGTGCGTGATTTTAGTGTACGTGATGAAACCGTCAGTGAAGCAAACCGTGGTAAGTATCTTGCGTTTACTGAGCTTGATAGCGCACCAATGCAACATCTCAAAAAGCTGGCAGATAATGGCTTAACACATTTCCATTTACTACCACTGACAGATATTGGCACCATTGATGAAGATGCCAGTCAGCGTGTTGATATTACTGCAACCTTAGGTGATTTATGTAGCCGCATTGACGATGATGCCGATGCATGTAAAACCGAAGATAAGAGCGCTTTAATTGTTGATTTAATGGCGTCTTACCTACCTGGCTCTGATGATGCTCAAGCACTTGCTAATGCAATGCGTGGTGTTGATAGCTTTAACTGGGGTTATGATCCGCATCATTTTATTGCGCCTGAAGGCTCTTACGCTTCATCGCCTGAAGGTATTGCACGAGTCAAAGAAACGCGTGCGATGATCCAGTCTTTACAAGAAATTGGTTTACGTGTCGTGCTTGATGTTGTTTACAACCACACGACCTCATCAGGTGTTTGGGATAAATCAGTCTTCGATAAACTGGTACCAGGTTATTACCACAGATATAACGAAACATCAGGCGATATTGAGCGCTCAACCTGTTGTGAAAATACAGCAACAGAACATGTCATGATGGATAAGTTTGTTGCTGATTCTATGGTAATTCTAGCCCGTGACTTTGGTTACGATAGCTTCCGCTTTGATGTGATGGGGCATATGCCAAAAGCGTCAATTATGACCGCGCTTAGTGCAGTGCAAGCGGTTGACCCAGATACTTACTTCTACGGTGAAGGGTGGAACTTTGGTGAAGTCGCAGATAACCGTTTATTTGTGCAAGCTAAACAAATGGATATGGCTGGCACTGAAGTAGGCACCTTTAATGACCGTATACGTGAGGCAATTCGCGGTGGTGCATTCTTTAGCAATAATGCCACAGATGGCAATTTATCTGAGCAAGATACGTTGCGTTTATCACTGGCAGGTAACTTACAAAACTACATTCTTAAAGACTTTAAAGGTAATTCAGCAAAAGGCAGTAGCTTTAGTTGGAGTGGTCAGCCTGCGGCTTATGCACTCGATCCGGCTGACAGCATTAACTATGTCTCTAAGCATGATAACGAAACATTGTGGGATCAGCTGCAATATAAACATGGCACTAACTTAAGTATTGAAGAGCGTGTGCGTGTTCACAATATGGCTTTAGCTATGCCGCTGATGAGCCAAGGTATTCCATTTATGCAAATGGGTGCTGATCTGCTGCGTTCTAAATCAATGGATCGTAACAGCTATGATTCTGGTGATTGGTTTAACTTTGTTGATTTCAGTAAAGAAACCAACAACTGGAATGTAGGTTTACCGCCTGCGCAAGATAACCAAGCGAAGTGGGGCGAAATTGCACCTATTTCGGCAAATACGAATGCGCAAGCGATGGCTAGCGACATTGAATACGCAAGTAATGTATTTACTGAGTTCTTAGCAATTCGTAGTGCCAGCCCATTATTTAGTTTAACCACAGAGCAAGACATCTTAGACCGCGTTGGCTTCCACAATATTGGTAAGCGTCAACAGCAAGGCTTAGTCGTGATGAGTATCGATGATGGTGTTGGTTTGACTGATCTAGATAGCCAATACGATGCCATTGTCGTGGTGATGAACGGCACTGAGCAAAGCTTATCGCATACGGTATCAACGGCTGCGGGTTTTGAGCTTCACCCTGTTTTAAAAGCGAGTGTTGACTCAAGTATGTCCGCAGCAAGCTTTATGGCTGGTGAAGGCGAAGGTACCTTTAATGTTCCGCCATATACTGTTGCTGTGTTTGTGAAACCACAAGGTGATGCACAAGGTGAAGGCTTAAGTGCCGATGCGACTGTGGGTGCGCCAGATATTGTGCCATTTGGTAGCACAACAGTTTATGTTCGTGGCTCGTTAAATGACTGGGGTACGACAAATAGCTTTGAATATGTAGGTAATGGCGAGTACAAAATTGCCATTCCTCTAACAGCAGGTAGCTATGAATTTAAAGTGGCTTCTGAAGATTGGTCTACCGTTGATTTTGGTGCGCTTTCTGCCGATGTTGCTGAAGTGCTCGAAGGTGAAGATGAGCCGCTAACACGCAGTGGCGCCAATATGACCTTTACGGCGGCAATGGATGCTGTTTATGTGTTCTCATTCGATGCCACAGACACCGATAACCCAGTACTTAAGGTTTATAATGAAGAGCCATTTGTTGGTACGCCAATTTATGTACGCGGTAGCTTAAACGATTGGGGTACCAGTGACGAGTTAATGTATCAAGGTAAAGGTGTTTATACCTTCACTAAACAGTTAACTGCGGGTAGCTATGAGTTCAAAGTGGCCTCTGAAGATTGGAACACGGTGGATTATGGCTCAGGTGAAAGTAGTGCAGCGGTTACAGTGGGTACTGAAAAACTACTTGCGGTAAAAGGCGCAAACATGACAATGGATATTGCAAGCGATGGTCAATATCAGTTTGTGTTTGATGCCAGTAACCTTGAAGAGCCACTTATGACTGTATTCAATGCAGAAATGTTTGGCGCAACTCAGGTTTACTTACGCGGTAGCGTTAATGGCTGGGGCACAGATAACCCACTGATTTATGCTGGTGATGCGATGTACAGTACCACCATGACATTAGAAGCAAATGACTATGAGTTCAAAGTCGCTTCTGAAGATTGGAGTACCGTAGATTATGGCGGCAGTGGTGATGCCCCTGTTGCAGTGCTTGGCGAAGCCGCTTTACTAGAAGCCGTTGGTGCCAATATCGCCCTGAGTATTGCAGCTGCTGGCGATTATCGTTTTACAGTGCAAGGACCTGATCTGAGTAAACTAACAGTGACGGTTGAAGCAGTGGAGTAGCTTTCCCTGCAGTACCCTTAAGCCGGGCTTTTGCTCGGCTTTTTTTGTATTTAATGAAAAGTTTGTATATTGTCATAACTACTTATCAAGGAGCCTATGATGACAGAAACCAGTTTATTGAGTGCCAGCTTTGATCAAAAAGTAAAACAGTATTGGTTATTACTGGGTATTTTTACCTGTGTGATTAGTATGGTAGGTATCCCTTTTATTCCCATTGTTGCGTTAATAATCTGGCTGGTGGCAGGGCGTATTTTAGCGGCGATGTCAGCCACGTTGCTAACGCGTAAGTTAGTGGTAAAACGCGGTGTATTCTTTAAAGAAGAAAAATCGGTCCCACTTGAAAAAATAACCGATGTGGCACTTAGCCAAGGTCCTTTAATGCGTCAATTTGGCCTTTATCGACTGAGTTTTGAAACGGCAGGTCAATCAGGACAAGGTGCATTGGTATCATTGCTCGGAGTGGTTGATGCTGAGAAGTTTCGTGAAGCAATCTTAAAACAAAAAGATCAAATGACTCAAAGCAGCAATACTAAAGCTGAGCATCAACCCGAAGATACTCAGTTAGAACTGCTGCGCTCACTTACTTATAGCGTAAAAAACATTGAGCAAATGTTAGTTACGCTATTAGATGAAAAGCGTTAAGCCATTTGTAAAGTAGAGCTATCAGCTTGTACGCTGAGCGCTTTTTGACGCTCGTTAAGCAGTGTGTAATCGGCTGTTTTAACGCTACTTACATAATGCCACTGGGCAAGCGCTTGCTGTTGAGTAAAGGTGACCGTTAAGTAACCGCGTTCAACTAAGTTGTTGTAGGCTAAGTCGTTAACCAGTAATGCAATAACTTGCTCAATTTGTGCGACAGCCTCACTCGATTGCGTATTTAACGCTAAGTAGTTCTCAAGACCTGGAGAAGAAACCGAAGATGTTGCAAACTCAACACCAGCTGCAGCGTTAGCAGAAACAGGGTTACTTGCATCAGTGACTAATTGTCCTGCCCAGCTGTTATGCGTGTCACCCGCTAAAACCACCAAGTTCTTTTGTGCAGCAATTGCAGTCCCAAGTATTACCTCTCGTTCATAAGCATAGCCATCCCATGCATCAAGATTATAAGGCGCTGTTGTTTCTACGCGTGCTCGCTGCTCACTAGTAACTGTTGGATCGCCAGCTAATACGCGCCCTTTAATTTGCGCAAGCTCACTAAATAAGGTATTTGCTTGAGCAAGTAATGCAGATGGATCAGCACCGTTTGCTTGAGTCACTTGAATATTCATTAGTAACTGTAAAATCTCGAATGGCAAATGCATTTTGGTCATCAGCACTTGTTGCCCAAGTACTTGCCATTGTGTTGTTGCTGTCGTTAAACCATCAGTCAGCCATGTAAGTTGCTCGTTACCTAATAGAGCACGAGTAGGTGAGCTAATTGCTGCAACAAAGTCAGTTTGTCCTTGGCTGCTGGTCAAGTCGAAATCCGCATAATTAACTTGCTCGTCGCGAGCTAAAACACGGGTATCGAGCATGTGTAATGAAACTAAATTACCAAACTCAAAGCGTCGATAAATACGTTCTTTATCGGCAACATTGCGGATAGGCATCCATTCAAAGTAGGCTTGTAACGCATGCATTTTGCGCTCGCTAAATTCACCTTCGCCGTCGTTGTGATTTTCAGCGCCACTGTGCCATGTATCATTAGTTATTTCATGGTCGTCCCAAACAGTAATAAATGCACAATGACTATGGGCAGCTTGCAAGTTATCGTCTTTACGATAATGGGCGTAACGTTTGCGATAATCCGCTAAAGAAATGATTTCATCGCTATTGTCATCAGGTAATAAACGGCCAAGTTCGGCGGCATCTTCAGTGGCATAACCTGTATTACCATATTCATAGATGTAGTCACCTAAGTGCAGTACTGCATCTAAATCGGTTTGTTTTGCGATTTCACCATACACATGGAAGTAGCCTGCAGGATAGTTCGCGCAAGAGACAACGGCAAATTTTACTTGTTCTATGTTGTCGGTTGGAAGCGTTTTACCTGCTCCAGTAGGTGAGGTTTTACCATTACTTATGAAGCGGTAGTAATAGGTGGTGTTGGCATCGAGACCTTGCAGATCAACTTTTAAGGTGAAGTCAGTTGCATCGCTTACCTGTGTTTCGCCATCATGGCTAATGGTTGTAAAGTTAGCATCTGTTGAGGCTTGCCAAACTACGTTAACACTCGTGACGTTTTCAAGAGGTGTTATGCGAGTCCAAATAATTAGACTATCAGCGAGCGGGTCGCCACTGGCAACACCGTGATCAAAGCTGACAGGGATTTGCTTTGTGGTTTCGTCATCATCGTCATTAAGACTACAGCCCGTTAAACCAAAAGATAAAACGGCGGCTCCAAAACCAGCCGCCGATGCCTTTAAAAAGCGTCTGCGCGTAAAAGTCATTGCTCTGTACCTATAAGTAGAAAAGTACGAGCTTATCCGACCAGTGTTACTGTTCTATGAAGTTAAAAAACCTGACAGATTTGTTCGGCATTACAGGTGATTACAGTGACATTTTCGTAGCCAACACGAGTCAGTGCTTCGGCACTTAGTGTGGCGCGGGCACTACTTGCACAGTGTAAGTAAATGGGTCTTGCAGGATCTTTTTCGATTTCCATTAATTTCATTTCAAGTACACCGCGTGGGATATTAATTGCACCTGTCGCTGCTTTAGTTGCGTGCTCAGCAGGTTCGCGTACGTCTATTAATAAACCATGGTTTTCGCTTAACTCTTGTTTTGCTTGGTCAGCGCTAATGCGGCGCTGGTTTGGGGCAATAATTTTCATTAAGTCAGGAATTGGTGTCAGCATACTAATCCTCCATGCCAAGTTTGCGTAAAATGGTGATCATTGGGCACCACTTAGTGAATGCCGATTGAATTAAGTTTAGAGCAATAAATACCGTAAACCAAATCCACAGTGGACTGTGAAACTGTTGTAGCAACAATGAAATACAGATCATTACACCAGCAATTAAGCGAAGCGCGTCATTTAGTTTCATAATAAGACCTCGATAACAGAGTGATGTATTTAATATATTAGATAATGCTACATTAGTAAATTCTAATATTAGACTTTTCTAATATATCAATCTATACTTTAGCGGTATTTTAAGAATATAGAGTAGTGTGATTATGAACATCGATTTTGCGGCTATGGCCGACAATGTGGAGCAAGCAGAGCAAATGCTAAAGATATTGGCGAATAAAAATCGTTTGATGATCTTATGTTCGCTGCAAGATGGTGAAATGAGCGTGAGCGAATTAAACGAAGCTGTGCCATTGGCGCAGTCAGCATTATCGCAACACTTAGCGGCGCTGAGAAAAGTTCAGATAGTTGCGACTCGACGTGAAAGCCAAACTATCTATTATCGCGTGGTCGATAAAAGTGTTATGGCAATCCTTGAAACCCTTCATGGTTTATTTTGCAAAAGGTAGTTAAGCAATGAATGCTATCGATAATGCAGTAAAAAACAGCTTGAGCGGCCGCCTCCCTGTCATTATTTTTATTATGTCGGTGCTGCTTGGTTTAATGGCATTAAAGCAAACCCCTCGTGAAGAAGAGCCGCAAATTGTGGTTCCTATGCTTGATATATATGTGGCAGCACCAAACGTTGAAGCGCCAGAAGTAGCAAGGCTGGTAACTGAACCTTTGGAGAAGTTATTAGCGCAGTTAACGGGCGTTGAGCATATTTACTCGACTACACAAAGTAATGCTGCTGTTGTTACTCTTCGCTTTGAAGTTGGTCACGACCGTGAGCAAGCCATTCTCGACACTTACGCTAAACTCTATAGCTATCAACACACTATGGCGTCAGTGATCAGCTCATGGCAAATACGTCCGGTTGAAGTGAACGACGTGCCAATAGTAATGCTGGGCTTATTTAGTAAAGATCCAAAACTTTACGATGATTATCAACTAACCCGCTTTGCTAACGAAATCGCTAACAGTTTACAGCGCATCGAAAATACCAGCGAAGTGAAAGTGATTGCAGGTAGAACTCGTCAATTAACGATTAACCTTGATGCAAGTGCCCTTGCTGCACACCAAACAACATTAACCGATGTGTATTATGCGCTTAGCGTATCTAACCAATTAGTGAATGTGGGCAGCGTTGTTGAGGGTAAGCAGCAAATTGCCTTACAAGTGGGTGATGTTTTACGCTCTCAATCTGCGATTGAACGGCTTGTTGTCAATGTGGTTAATGGTAAGAGTGTTTACCTAAGTGATGTGGCCCAGGTGAGTGATGGGCCAAGCGAAGCACAAAGTTATCAATGGTTGGCTCATTCAGATAATCAGCAACAACTTCCTTTAGTCACAATTAGTGTCGCTAAACAAGCAGGTACCAATGCGGTAGCTGTAGCCAATGAAGTGCACAGCATGATGGATAGCTTATCGGCTAATCTACTACCAGATGAACTGGGCTACACCGTACTGCGTGACTATGGCCAAACCGCGAATGAAAAAGTAAATAACCTTACATCGAGCTTAATGTTTGCAGTATTTACCGTGGTTATTTTTGTTGGCGTATTTTTAGGTTGGCGACCAGCGATTGTGGTGGGGCTAGCGGTACCTATTTGCTACGGCATCACCCTGACACTTGATTTTGCCTTTGGCTATACGATTAACCGAGTCACGCTGTTTGCATTAATACTTTCTTTAGGTTTATTGGTTGATGATCCCATTACTGGGATAGACAACATAAGTCGCTTTTTAACAAAAAAAGGCGATAAAAAACAACGCATAGTTGATGCCATGAGCGAAATTCGTGTGGCGCTGTTTATGTCTACATTGACCATTATGGTGGCATTTATCCCACTTGCATTTATCACCGGCATGATGGGGCCGTATATGGCACCGATGGCATTCAATGTACCGGTCAGTGTGATGGTTTCAACCATAGTGGCATTTTTTGTCACGCCATGGTTAGCCATGAAATTACTTAAAGCGCCAGTCGATGACAGCATGCAACTAGAAGCTAATCCCCATAGCTTATACGAGCGCATATTGTCACCATTACTTGAGTCTAAAGGCCGCGCCAAACTCGTTCTATGGACCACATTAGCCTTGTTTGTCGCCAGTGCCATGCTACCCGTAATGCGTGCAGTACCTCTAAAGCTATTACCGTTTGATAATAAAAACGAGTTGCAAGTTTTAATTGATATGCCAGAAGGCACAAGCCTTGAGCAAACCGCCGCTTTTACTCGACAAGTACAAACCATCACTTGGCAATTAAATGAAGTAAGCGAGGCGGCAGCCTACGTTGGTCAGCCATCAAGCATGGACTTTAATGGTATGGTGCGTGGTTATTATCGACGTGAAGCTGCTAATTTAGCTGAGCTCAGAGTATTACTGCTTGATAAAACTGAGCGTGATCATCAATCTCATGGCGTGGTCATGCGCTTGCGTGCCGCATTAGCGCCACTGGCAACCGATGGCATTGTAATTAAAGTGGTTGAAGTACCACCTGGTCCGCCGGTTTTAAGTACCTTAGTGGCCGAAGTTTACAGTGAGCCATTTGTTGATACAGACACTCACTATCAAGCAGCCCTTGCCGTTGCAGCAAGATTAAAGCAAGAGCCGCATGTGGTTGAGGTTGATACCAGTATTGCTGCCAATGCGCCGTTACAACGTTTTGTTACTGATAAAAGTAAAGCGTCATTGTCGGCGGTCTCTACGCAAGATATTGCCCAGACCTTAGCCATTGCCTCGCATGGGCAAAATGCTGGGGTGTTATATGTTAGCGGCGAAACAGATCCTGTCGATATAAAACTGCAACTGCCATATCAAGACCGTAACCAATTTGCTCAATTGCTGGCATTACAAGTTCGTGGTGATAGGGAGCTTGCAAAAACCAGTGACGAATTTGGGCTGCAAAGTGCACCGCGTCCGCTGGTGGCGCTATCTGAGTTAGGTGAATTTCAGCATCAAGAGGTTGCTAAGCCAATTATGCGTAAAGATCAGCGTAATGTTGTGTATGTTATGGCTGAGCTAAATGGCCGTACACCCGCTGAAATTATTGCTGACGTCAATGCCGACTTAGGCATCAGCGCTGACGAATTTAGCCAAACAGATTGGCAAAGTAGGCACTTTTTCAACAATGGTGGTAGCCAAGCTTGGCAATTACCTGCTGGCACTGAAGTGACCTTTAGTGGTGAAGGTGAATGGCGAATTACCATTGATGTATTCAGAGATATGGGTATTGCCTTTGCGTTTGCGCTCACTGCAATTTTCATCATCTTACGCATTCAAACAAACTCTGCGAGTTTGTCACTGATAATCATGTCGGCTATTCCATTAACCGTAATAGGGATCATGCCGGGCTTTTGGCTATTAAATCAATTTGGAGAGCGCAGCATTGCTGGTGCTCATGAGCCGGTGTTATTCACTGCAACAGCCATGATTGGCATGATTGCACTTGCCGGTATTGTGGTTCGTAACTCACTTATTTTAGTTGAGTTTATTAATCAAGCTCGCGGCCAAGGTATGGCAATTAAACAGGCTTTAATCGCCGCAGGCACCGTGCGTATGCGCCCTGTGTTACTGACTGCGGGAACTACTTTATTAGGTAACCTGGTGATCACCCTAGACCCAGTATTTAGCGGTCTAGCGATTGCAATTATTTTTGGTATTGTGGCATCAACATTGTTCTCATTATTTGTTGTGCCGCTGGTTTATTATTTAGTGTTTGCAAAGGATGCAGCCAAAGAGGAACAAGCTCATGCAGGGTAAATCGAAACTTATTGGTTCAATCATCGCGTTATCTGTGATCATTGTGGCGGTACTTTACATGGCGGGCAGTTTCTCTGATAAGCAAGCTGCAGGCATGAAAAACCCATCAGCAAATGATTACACTGGTCAGTTAGTGACTGTGACACTGGCAGATATTGCGCGTGATGAAGTTGTACCGGGCACCGTGATTGCAAAACAAAATACGCAAATTTCATCACGGGTTATGGCACAAGTTGAGCGTTTAAATGTACGCGCTGGCGATACTGTAAAACAAGGTGACGTGCTAATTACCTTACAGCAAGATGACTTTAAAGCAGGACTTGCTCAAAGCGAAGCACAAATAAATGCAATTAATGCCTCGCTGACTCAAGCGGAGAAACAACTAAAGCGTATTAACGACTTATACAAGCAAGGATTGGTATCTGTTAGCGAATACGACGATGCAAAAGCAAGGTTCGATAATTTAACGGCGAACCTAGCAATTGCTAAGCAGCAGCAAACACAAGCGCAAGTTGCATTGAGTTTTACGCAAATTAAAGCGCCGATTTCAGGTGTCGTGGTTGAACGTTTTGCAGAGCCTGGCGATACTGCAACTCCTGGCACGCCATTACTCGCACTGTATAACCCACAGCAATTGCAATTAGCATTTAATGTCAGAGAACAACAAGCAATTAAGTTGAATGTTGGTCAAACTCTAACTGTTAAACTACCTGCTTTATCTACGTCAATGCCTGCCACAGTGACAGAAATTGTGCCGGTTGCTGATAGTGCTGCGCGTAGTATGGAAATCCGTTTAGAAACAGATGCGCAAACTGGATTAATGCCTGGGCTTTATGCGCAATTACAATTACCGCTCGCCACTGAAAAAGGGGTGTTGATTGACTCAAGCTGGGTACATCAATATGGCCAATTGAGTATGGTCTATTTACTTGAAAATAATCAGATAGTGCGCCGCTATGTGCGCCTTGGCGAAATGCTCGATGGACAGCAGCACATCGTTTCAGGTTTAAACCCGGGTGATGTGCTGGCTGTTGATTTTAAAGCTAAATAAAGGTCGCTATTTCATCTAGTGATTTTTTCACTAAGGCATGCTCAGGGATGGTTGCATCTGTGCCTGGGTAGCCTGCAATTAGCAGCATGTAAGGGCGCTCATTATCTTTATCGCGGCCGCAAATTTCGGTTAAAAAGCTCATTGGCTTTGGTGTATGCGTAAGGGTTGCAAGGCCAGCTCTGTGTAGTGCTTGAATTAAAAAGCCGGTTGCTAGGCCAACAGATTCATGAACATAGTAATTGGTATTTTTGTCATCGGCAGAAATACCGCCTTTCTTTTGACTAAACACGGCAATTAGCCAAGGCGCATGCTCAAGGTAGGGCTTACTGGCATCTGTGCCAAGTGGTTTTAAGGCATCTAACCATTCTTCACCTGCGCGACCTTCATAAAATGAGCGCTCTAGTTTTTCAGCGGCTTCTCGAATTTGTTTTTTCACATCGCTGCTGTGTATTGCTACAAAGTGCCAAGGTTGATGATTGGCACCGCTCGGTGCAGTGCCAGCCGCTCTAATACAGGTTTCGATTATTTCTTTTGGCACTGGGCGGTCGCTAAAGCTGCGAATACTGTGGCGACGCTGACTCACGGCTAAAAACTCTTCGGCGCGTTTTAGCATCTCGTCATGAGGGTACTCAATAAAGTCGTTGAGTGGCTGATTTTTGTGTTCTTGCATGGCTTTTCGCTTCTTGTGTGTTGATGATTTTAATTATGAATATGTTGGTTTCGGCGGTACTCTTTTAATTCATTGCTCAACCAATCTTTTGCATTGAGTAACGACCCATTGCTGAGTCTTACTTTATAGGGCTTACCGCTCCATGAGCTTTTACTCGCTAGGTTTTCGATAAATTTTTCTGCAGTTTTTGCATAGCGGGTCGCTTTTCGATACTTCATAGCAAGGTGTTCGGCAGCATCTTGGCTTGAGTGCTCTGTGCCGTTGCGAATAAATACGGCATCGCTTTTAGCAACAAAATCAATGAGGTGATTTATCTCTTGTTCGGGGGTGGCTGCATCACTGAATTGGCTAATGCTCAATAATATTAACGCGATAAACCAATATCCTCTCATACATAATCTCATAGCGTTTGATGCTCTATCGTCAGGGTTGCAATAATTGGGTTATGATCTGAGCTTGCAAGCTCAGGCACAACGGTTGTTTCTATTTTGACACCACGCACCCACACTTGGTCAAGTGCTAATCCAAATGCTTTGGTGCGCTTATCATCTAAATAGATAGCTTCGTGCAAACCTAGTTGGGTTAATGTTTGCTGTAATAAGGCTTGACGCTCATCACTCCAGGTATTGAGATCACCGGCAAATACGATTGGGCCCTTATGCGTTCGCATAATAGCGGCTGCATCGTCGAGCTGTTGCTTAAAGTCACTTACGCCAATCGTAAAGTTAATGGCATGAAGGTTAATACTCAGTAATAACTGTTGATCTGGCAGCGCATACTCCACAATATTGGTGGCTTTTGGGCTACGTAGCCAAGGCTCTTTATGGGTGAGTGTACAATGCACAGTAGCTGGCCAGCGGCTGAGTGTCATAACCCCTGATTGCACGCCGCCACTCTTATACCCTTTAGCAAAGCGCCAATAGGGTTTGAGCTTTGTAAGTGCAGGTTCTTCGATAGCTTCTTGTAGTAACACAATATCAGCATCGGCATTTAGCTTTTGCAAATCTGTGAGTAAGCCATCTATTTGTGCTTTGTAGATATTCCAACTCAATAACTTGAACTGATAGGGCAAAATATAATGTTCAGCATAAGTTTGCATGCGGCTTTGCGCTAATTGCTGTTGGCAATTTGCAAGGTTCACAGCGGTTTTGGTTATACCTTGTTGCTCATCAGAGCTAGGATCGCTTGAAAAGCTATACCAAGACAGCACACTCAAACACACAAGTAATAAAAATATACGCAGATATGCCGTCATAATGACCTTTAGTTACTTTTCTCAAGAGTTAGTCGTCGATAGCCCCAGTTTAGTTCAAAGGCTAAATGTTAGAAACTGTAGTATTTCCTACAATTTCTATACGCTTTCTTACCCAAAATGAGTACTCATATTCTTATACTTACTGAGCTTAACAACTCAGACAAAGGAACTACTCATGAAACAAATGGCCTGTATGCTGCTTGCCTTATCGGTGACAGCGTGTTCATCAGTCACCATAGTGCCAGAAAAAACAACCAATAAATTAGCCACTAAAGCTGATTACCAAGATAGCCGCCCATTCTTTTTGTGGGGCCTCGTTGGTGAAGAACGCGTTGATGTAAAGGCTATTTGCCAAGATAAAAAAGTTGCCCAAATGCAATCGCAACAAACATTCGCTGATGGCGCATTAGGACTCGTTACACTCGGAATTTATGCTCCTCACACAGTAAAAGTATGGTGTGAGCAACAAGCACAGGAGCAACAACTATGAAAAGCCTACTAGTAACAACAGTGTTAGTAGCAACCTTAAGTGGTTGCACAAATATCTACTTTGATAATGGCAGTGCTGCACAAGCCAATAAAGCGCCTGCAACAGAGCAATGGCATCATAACTTTGCCGCAGCGCTTTACGAAGGTTCAAAGCCTGTCGACCTATCTGAGGAGTGCCCTGATTCCGAATGGCAAACTGTTCACACTTATAAGTCGTTCACCAATGGTCTAGCTGAAGCTGCAGTAAACCAAGTTGGGCCTATTTGGTACCCGAAAACAGTTGAAATAAGCTGCGCTCAAGTACCTTATAAGCCAGACTAGTTATTCATAACGCAGTGCATCAATTGGGTTTAAGCGTGCCGCTTTAATAGCGGGCGCTAAGCCAAACACAATACCAATCAATGAAGTAAAGCCAAATGACAGCATAATCGCCCAACCCGGTATGTAGGCATCTGGCATGCTCGGCACTAACACTGATATTAGTGCCGCAGCACCATACCCTATCGCTAAACCAATTAAGCCTCCAAAAAGTGATAGCACCACCGCTTCAACTAAAAATTGCAGCATAATAAAGCCTGGTGTTGCTCCCAATGCTTTTAAAGTGCCGATAACACGTGTGCGTTCTGTTACCGAAACCAGCATGATATTCATCACTCCGATACCACCAACTACCAGGCTGATACCCACTATCCCCGCGGTAATTGCGGTAGCACTACCAGTAAACTTATCGATATTAGCACGGGCTTTTTCGGCTGTTTCAAACTCAAAGTCGTCATCTTCGCCGTCTTTCAGTTTATGTAATTGACGTAAGATACGGCGAATTTTAGCCAGTACTTGCGCTTCGTTAGCATCGTCTTTCAAACGAAACATCATTTGTACATTAGTATCAACACTGCCGCCTTCTAGCGCACTCATGGTACTTATTGGAATATTAATGTAATCGTCTTGGTCAAAACCTAATAAACTACCTTGTTTTTCAGCAACACCAATGATGCGAAACCACTCACCACCGAGTTTAATATATTCGCCTACAGGGTTTTCAGGCAGGTTAAGCTTTTCGATAATTGAAGGTCCAATAAACGCTACTCGACGACGTTTTTCATCATCTTCTGCGCGAATAAACCGCCCGAGTTCTGGGTAGGTGCGATAAGCTTTTTGGTAGTCTTGCTCGGTGCCCATTACCCGTGAAGCATGACTTTTATTGCCATACTCTGCTGCACCAGAAAAGCGCCAAGTAAACATTAGCGCAGTAAAGGTTTCGGCTTCTTTTACGCGTGCTTTTAGAGTTAAAAAGTCGCTGTAGGTTAACTTTGCTTGTTGACCTACCATTTCTTTTTCTACGCTAGTGTAAGGTTTTATATTGGTGACATCGGGAGACATATCAGCAAGCTGATCATTAATTTGCTTGGTAAACCCTTGCATCACTGCCACCACGGTAACAACCGCTGCAACACCAATAATAATGCCTAAGCAGGTAAGGGCACTGCGCATCGCATTGGCTTTAATTGCCATCAGTGCGGCTTTTGTACCTTCCATTACAGCGATAGCAGATTTAAACATGTTGTCTTGTTCCTTCGCCTTTACGGGTATCACTAACAACCTTGCCATCAACTAAGCGAATAACACGTTGGCAGTGATCAGCAATATCTTGTTCATGAGTAACCAAAATGATGGTGTGCCCTTCGTTATGAAGCTCATCAAACAGCGCCATGATTTCAGTGGTGGTTTTACTATCTAGGTTACCGGTAGGCTCATCACCAAGTAGAATATGGGGCTTAGTAACGAGTGCGCGAGCTATAGCGACACGTTGCCGTTGGCCACCAGAAAGCTGGCTTGAAAGGTGGTTTACCTTATCGCCAAGACCAACCCGTTGTAATGATTCGAGCGCTTGTTGCTTTCGCTCTTTGGCAGAAATAAATCGATACACCAAAGGCTGCATAACATTTTCAAGAGCGGATGCTCGTGGTAATAAATTGAAACTTTGAAAAATAAAGCCAACACTTTCATTACGCTGATGAGCAAGCTCCGTTTCGGTCATGCGCTTTACTAACTTATCTTTTAAATAGTAATCACCACTGGTGGGAGTATCTAAACAGCCAAGCAAGTTCATCAGGGTTGATTTACCTGAGCCTGAAGGGCCAATGATGGCAACATACTCATTTTGCGCAATTTCAATATTAATATCATCAAGGGCTTTGAAAACTTGTTCGCCCATTTTGTATTGTTTATTGATATTACTGAGTTTGATCACCGCAGACATTAGTTAGCACCTTTTTCAGGGCTGTTTTTAACGGCTACCGTATCACCCTCTTTTAGTGAGCTAAGTGGTCTAGCTGGGCCAATAACAATACGATCTCCTTTAACAACACCGCTGGTTAGTGCTTGCTCTATATCTGAAGAAATACCAACCGTTACTGCTGTTTTAGTTACTGTATTATCTGCGTTAAGCTTCCAGACAAAGTAGCTATCATCCTCTTTTTGAATAGCTTCAATAGGCAGTTTTAAGCCATTTTCGGCAATGCTTGTGGCGATTTCTGCGCGGCAGCTCATTCCGGCATAAAGCTGGCGGTCAGTGGCATCAAGCAGTACTTTGACTTTAAATGATAAGCCCTGAGAACCGGCTTGATTTTTTGCTGATGTGCCAATGTTTATTACTTTGCCAGTGAAAGGTTGATTTGGGTAAGCGGCGGCATAGATATCTGCATGTTGGTCTAGTTTGATACCGGCAATATCGGTCTCATCAACTCGAAGCTCAGCTAATATTGCGCTGGGGTCTGCTACTAACATCAGGTCTGAGCCAATAATGTTAGTTGTTCCCGCAATAACAGTTTCACCTTCTTTAATATTGACCGAAGCAAGTAGGCCACTCATTGGAGCGCGAAACACGCTTTTATTTAAACGGTCTTCAGCAATCAATAATGATGCTTGGGCTTGGTTGTAAGCTTCACGTTTTGCTTCAATATCTATTTTTGCTAAATCGCGGGCATTTTGTAGGTTTTCATACACTTCTTGGCCAGCAAGGCCAACTTCATAAAGCTCTTTTTGGCGGCTTAATTGACGCTCTATATTTTTTAATCGGGTTTCGCTATGCTTAATGTCGATTTCGGTCGCGCGAAGCACGGCTTTGTTGCGGGCAACTTCAGATTCAAACGCGGTCGTATCTAGGCGCATTAAAATATCGCCCTCAGTGACACTTTCACCTTCCTCTACAAACACTTTCGCTACACGGCCTGTCACTTCTGAGCGCAGTTGCACTTGGGTGTTAAAGACTAGGTTGCCAGAGGCTAAAATTGAATCGGCAATATTGCCTTGTTCAACTTCTGCAATATGCATTTCTGGTGCATCTTTATTGCCTGTGACTTGTTTTGAAATCAGTAAAGCGACAAATGCCGTAACAGCGAGGCCAATAATAATGGCTTTTTTCATGTTACTTCCTTGGTAGTTAAGAGCGGCATATTGCCGCTCAAAGCAGAATTAAACGAGAGCGATTACAGTCCAAATACCGTAAATAACAATACTTGGTAGAGCTGCAAACAGTAGCGCTTTATTGAAAGTGAAATTAGTCCAGCTCTTTAAACCGATAGCTGCGATGAAAATACCCCAAATAGAAAAGATATTGAGACTTTCAAGTAAGGTGTAAAATGGGTGGCCAATTTCTAAACCAATTAAAAGTTGGTTAATCGAAGCATAGTTAAATAACGTCTGTGAGATTTGGTCGGTACTCGCAGTTAATACTAAGATGAGTAAACCAAGACTTGAGATAATCATTGGCATCATGGTCCACACACCAAAGCCATACCACGCACCATAACCGTAGTTAGCTTCTGGATCTTGCTTAGATACAAATAGGTAGTAGCCTGCCATTAGAGCATTAATAACAGCCAAACCAATGATGCCACCAAATATAGCAAACCATACTTGCATATCTATGGTTTGCTCCATGCTTTGGCGAATCATTTTTTGTTCTGCAATTGTGGCATCAACACTGGCTGCAGCCACTTGTTGATCGATTAAAAACTGCGGGTCAGCTTTATTGTAAAAAGCAAACATGCTGGCAGCGAGGATGCCTGCAAGTAAAATAAAGGCAACAAAAGACCAACCTTTTGCTTCTTTTAAACCGTTAAAGGCTTTATTCGGGCTGATAAAAATATCAACCAAAGCAGTCATGACATTTGATGATTTCATTTTTTATTCCTTGTTTTATAACATTTGTTTTTAGGTACTAAAATATCCTGTTTAGTAACAAATTAGCAATTTGTTTTGTAACTGTATGTTAACAGCTGTGATTAGTAAATCTGTGATATGGTTAAAAGATTAATTTGAGTCGAATTTATTAGGAATAGTAGGTCGTTATGGTGAATAGCAATGGTCGTTGTATTGATGAGTTGGTATTAGGGTTCTGGCGCTTGCTAGATTGGCAAATAACGCCACAGCAATGCTTAAGTTTTTTAGAAAATGCAATCGATATGGGAGTTTCACATACTGATCATGCTGACATCTACGGTGAATACGGTTGTGAAGCCGAATTTGGTAAAGCACTTAAACTAAAACCAAGTATTCGTGATGAAATCAAAATAATCACTAAATGTGGTATTAAGCCTGCGTTTGCAAGCCTAGGATTACAAGGCAAAGCAAACCATTATGATTCAAGTGCCGCGCATATAATTGCCTCAGCACAGCAGTCACTTAAAAACTTCAACACTGATCGTTTAGATGTATTACTTATCCATCGCCCTGATTACTTAATGAACGCCGATGAAATGGCACAAGCATTTAATACCCTAAAAGCAAATGGTGACGTGATTGATTTTGGTGTATCTAATTTTACCCCATCGCAACTTAGCTTGTTGCAGTCGCGTTTAGACTTTGAGCTTGTGACTAATCAAATTGAGTTTTCACCTTACGAAATGAAAGCCCTTGATGATGGAAGCTTAGACCAATGCCAATTGCTCGATATCAAACCTATGCTTTGGTCACCATTAGCTGGGGGTCGTATATTCTCAAGTGATGATGAAAAAGCGGTGCGTTTACGTGCAGTGTTGGAGCAGGTTGGTGCTGAAATTGGCGCCACAGCCATTGATCAAGTTGTTTATGCTTGGCTGTTAATGCACCCAAGTGCACCGTCTGTGGTACTTGGTACGGGTAATATTGAGCGTGTTAAATCAGCTGTTGAAGCTAAGCAGCTTACTATGAACCGTGAACAATGGTATCGCATTTGGCAAGGCTCAACCGGGCATAGTGTGCCTTAATATATAGCCCAAAACGAGAAAAGGGCCTTAACGGCCCTTCGTGTTGCAGCAAGTAACACATTCTTTATAAAGTGAAGTCAACCGCGTAAGCGACATACACTTTTACATCTGAACCATCAATGTCGTTGTCTGAAAGACCGAAAGTAAAGCCGTCTTTCGACACTGAAACACCGTAGTCGATGATGTCATCATCACCAATGAAATCCCCTGAGTAATGACCTAAGTGAAGGGCCATTTCTGCACCGGTACTGCCAACTGGGAAACTGTAGTCAGCATTTAAATATAGAGAGTCACCAAAATCTGTACCGTCACCGCTTGCTGCTGATGTTGCTAGGACTGCTGCACCAAAGGTGAAGCTACCCATGCTAATGCTACCGTAGATTTCTGAGAAGTCTGCATCTGTGTAAGACGCTGCATCTGGGTATGCATAATAAATGTAGCCAACATCGTAGCTAAAGGTTTCATTGATTTCACCGCCAAAACCAGCATAAAGGTCTAGCTCGTAAGTCATGTCGTCAGCCCAGCTAGCATTCGATACCCAAGTACCCGCATAAAAGCCAGATTCACTTGCGTAGTCGATACCACCTTGGATTGCAGCATCACCGCCGGTTTGTTCTTGACCACGCCATAAGTAGTTTGAAGTTGCCGCAGCGTTTGCTGTGACTTCTGCATAGCTATATGTTGAGCTCAAAGTTAATAGCGCAAGGGCGCTTGCTGCGACCGTTTTTTTTAGTTTTAGCATGTTTCTGTATCCTGTTGTTATGTTGATTTTGTCCCATTTTCAGATTGCAGTCTGGTTATTATTTGAGGACATTTTCTATGTGTTGTCTGGATACGATATTGCACTGGTTGTGCCAAGTTAATTTCGAACGGGATATTTTATGCTTAAAGGCTTTAAAAACAGGCTTTTAAACTTGTTTAATTGTGAAAAGGATGGTTATTTGAATTGTTCATGCGCACATGTGTGGTGCAAAAAATAACCCGGTTGCACAATTGCGAAGCAACCGGGTTTTGCTTATTTGAGAGTAACTTAGCCGAAAATTGCACGCATTAGAGTAATGGTTTCTTCAACACTGCGGCCTTTTTCAACTTCACTGATGATTGAATCGCGCTTAGCTTTGATATGTTCAGGGATATCATCACTTGCTAATGCTCGGTCCACCAGTATCTCTGCTGATTCTTTGCCACGGCGTACGGTCTTTTTACCTGCTGAGCTTGTGGTACTCTTAGGTTTGTTTAACAACTTAATATAGTTAGAGTTATCAGCGGTACTTTTATCTGCATAATAAAAGAAGCTAGGCAATAGGGCTTTGATTTCAACCAGAGATTGTTCAAGCTCATTTGCTGCACTGGCCATTTTGAACCAAGGCATACTATGAATGGCTTCAACAACATCTTGCCAGTAGCGCTCAAAATCGCGGTTATTTAGCTTAGTAATGCCTAATGCCGCACAAAGGGCATCAAGTTTACTATTTACGATTGGTGTAAACACGTCAGGTCGGCGCATCGCAAGTAAGCGAGTAGCAGGAGCAAGCGTTGGCTTTTCATCGCTGCCATTAAATGCCATGAAGTAAGCAACCATAAAATGCTGATAATGTTCTTGCGTTACTTCACCCTCAAGTGGAATGTGTACAAGCGCCTCATCGAACGCACCTGGTAAATCACTCAACATTTGGTGGAAACCTTTTGCGTTCTTAGTAGAAGCAAACCATTCAACGTCGAAGTTATAGCTGCTTGGATCAAGCGAGGCACTGTGTTTACCTGAAAACGCTAAACGGTCTTCTGGGATCATCTCTTTTAGGGATTGCGATTTAATTGCAGCAATGTAATTAGCTAAACGTAATTGCTCATCAAGGGCTACAAGCTCTTTATGCTGCTCGATAAAGCCTGCGATTACAGGCCATGGCGCAACCCTTAATGTTTTTAACTGCAAAAAGCTGATTGCAGAAATTAATAAATCATGAAGTTTTTTAAGTGTCGGTAATTGCTTATCTTCTAACAGATCGTAGTTAATGCGATCGCGGCTTGCACTTAATAGCTCATAGCACCAACCTAAAAAGTCTTCAGGATGGTTTTCTACTTTAACTGCCATAAGGTTTAAGCTGATATCAGAGGCTTGCTTGAGGATATTTTGATAAATTTGACTTTCTTGCTCGCCAAGCGCCATTTTTGACGGTGAAATAAGCAGTTTCTTCATGCTTAATCGATACTCCAGTTTTGACCAAATTGGGTTGTTTAATTTTAGTACACAGGGTGCAAAAACAACAGGGTCGTGCATCATACCGAAGTAATGAAATGATGCAATCTTACTGATAATTTATAAGTAAGATTGCGACTGATGTGGTTTATTAATCATTGTCATCGAGTGTAAATAATTGCTCAACACTGAGTTCAAAGTGAGCAGCAATTTTTAACGAGATAATCACTGAGGGTATAAAGCGGCCAAGGGATTTTTGTAACCTATAGGTATCAAAAAGTTTCAGCGCTGATTCATATTCTTGTACCTAAGCTTGTTTACAAACCTTTTTATGTGTTGGGCAATGCAATTGCGCCTAACTCCCGCTATGATATGAACATTGTTTGCCCATTTTTAAGGATGATTATGAAAACCTTACTGAAAATCGTTGGTGTCATCTTCGTATTACTGATTGCATTGGTAGTCGCAGCACCATTCCTAATACCTACAGACGCGATATTTAATAAAGTATCGGAGCAAGTAGAACAAACCACAGGTCGTAGTCTGACTATTAATGGCGATAAAAAGCTGTCGGTATTTCCATCATTAAAACTCGAATTGAATGATGTGCACTTTGCCAATATGCAAACTGGCTCGCAAAAAGATATGGCAAGCATGCAGCAACTTGCTATCCGTATCCCGTGGATGTCGTTATTTGGCGGTGAGTTTAAACTTGATAAATTCGTTATTAACGAACCAACAATTTTGTTAGAAACCGATAAAAATGGTAAAGCAAACTGGCAATTATTTGATGCGGTTGCTGAGCAACCACAGACAGAGCAGCAAAAGAGTTCTGGCGCTGTTAACTTACCAGATAACTTTGATATCGAACTTGGTGAAGTAGCAATCTACGGTGGTACTTTCACTTATCTAGATGGCAAAACCGGAGCAAAGCAACAGATAAGCGATTTAGAATTAGCAATCTTATTACCTTCTCTTCGTAAGACCTTAGAATTAAAAGGCGGTATTACCTATATGGGTGAGCGCTTTGATTTAGATGTCACGCTAGATACACCTGTTAAAGCGATTGAAGGCGAAACCTTTAATGTAAGCACTGAGGTTGATTCACGCTTAGTCGATTTAAATTTTAAAGGTGCAATTGCAGAAATGGGTAATGACGTGCAAGGGCTTCTTTCTGTAAGTGGTGACTCAGTAAAAAATATTGCGAGTTGGCAAGGTGTTGAGCTTAATGCAAAAGAAAATGCGTTTAATGCCTTTAATGTAAAGGGTTCAATGCACCTAAAAGGACAGCAGTTTAAGCTTACTGAGCTACTTGCCACCCTAGATGAGCTGCAAATTAAAGGTAAAAGCGATATTAAGCTTGGTGACCGCTTAGCTGTGAATGCCGATATTGATTTAGGCATGCTTGATTTAAACCCTTACCTACCAGAGGGCGTAGCTAAAGAAGAACAAGCAGAGCCTGCAGCAGATGCGCCAGCACAACCAATTGTTTGGGATGATACTGCAATTGATATGAGCGGCTTAAATGCACTTGATGCAAATGTAGTCGTGCGTTCAAGTGGCTTACAAGCAAATGATATTACCCTTGGTGAAAACCAGTTAACGGTGAACCTAAAAAATGCAGTGGCTAAAATCAGTCTAGATAAGTTTGTTGCTTATGAGGGCAATGGTAAAGGTGTGATAACCGTTAACGCCAAGCAAACACCTTATAAAATTAGTACTAACTTTTCTTTAGATAAAATTGATGCACAGCCATTACTAACTGATGCGGCTGGTTTCGATAAGTTAATGGGTAAAGGTTCTCTAAACTGGGATCTAACGACCACAGGTCAAAGCCAAAAGAGCTTTATCAATGCTTTAAATGGTAAGTTAGGCTTTGAGTTTGCTGATGGTGCGGTAAAAGGTGCCAATATTGCAGAGATGGTTCGTAAAGCAAAAGAGCTTATCAAAGGTAACTTAAGCGCAGTATCAGAAGGTTTAGATACTGGCTTTGATAACTCACAGCAAACAGACTTCTCAGCATTGCAGGGCAGTTTTGTATTCACTAACGGTGTTGGTGAAAATAAAGACTTGTCACTACTTAGCCCGCTTATTCGCATTACAGGCTCAGGTAAAGTTGATTTACCTATGACGAATGTAGACTATCGCTTGGTAACGGGGATTGTTGATTCAATCGAAGGGCAAGGCACGACCGATGATAGTACAGGCTTTAAAATTCCACTGCGTATCAAAGGCCCATTCCATGATGTTGGTTATAGCTTAGATGTCAGTGATGCGGCTAAAGAAGAAGTCAAAGAAAAAGCTAAAGATAAAATCAAAGACAAATTAAAAGGTCTATTTGGTAATTAATAAAAATTTAATTAAAGTCAAAAACAGGGCGCATTTGCGCCCTGTTTGTTTTATAATCAATAACAAACCAGCAAGCTGCTGTAATTCCTCAATGCAGGCATTACGATTAATTCCAAATTAATTAAAAAATAACCTACCACTTCCTTGCCATTGCTGCTACAATTGCCCGCCCTTAAGAGACAACTTGCTTGTTTTTTGAGTGGAATTTAACCGAAATGTCTTGATTTTAAACAAAATTAAGGCGTGTTGTAATTTCTACACCGGAGGTCATTAACATGATCCAAATGCAAACTCAGCTGGACGTTGCTGATAACAGCGGCGCTCGCAAAGTGCAGTGTATTAAAGTCCTTGGCGGTTCGCACCGTCGCTATGCAGCGGTTGGCGATATCATCAAAGTTTCTGTAAAAGAAGCTATTCCTCGCGGTAAAGTGAAGAAAGGTGATGTTAAAAACGCGGTAGTTGTGCGTACTAAAAAAGGCGTTCGTCGTCCGGACGGTTCTTTGATCCGTTTCGATAGCAATGCGGCTGTTATCTTAAACGATAACTTACAGCCAATTGGTACTCGTATCTTCGGCCCTGTGACTCGTGAACTTCGTACTGAAAAGTTCATGAAAATCGTTTCACTAGCACCAGAAGTACTATAAGGAGTCTATCATGGCAGCAAAAATCCGTCGTGATGACGAAGTAATCGTACTAGCAGGCAAAGACAAAGGTAAGCGCGGTAAAGTGCTTTCAGTTGTTGCTGAATCTGGTCGAGTATTTGTCGAAGGCATCAACTTAATCAAGAAGCACCAAAAGCCTGTTCCTCAGTTGAACCAAGCTGGCGGTATTGTTGAGAAAGAAGCGTCTATCGACGTATCAAACGTTGCGATCTACAACTCGGAAACGGGTAAAGCAGATCGTGTAGGTTTCAAGATTGAAGATGGTAAGAAATTACGTATCTTTAAATCTACTGGTAAAACTATCTAATAGTTGGAGTAGAATGATGGCGAAACTGCATGAAGTATATAAAGACAAAGTAGTTGCTGAGCTTCAAGAGAAGTTTGGTTTCAGCTCTGTCATGCAAGTCCCTCAGATCGAAAAGATCACATTAAACATGGGTGTGGGCGAAGCTCTAGCTGACAAGAAGATCCTAGATAACGCTGTTGCGGATCTAGAAGCAATCTCTGGTCAGAAACCTCTAATCACTAAAGCACGCAAATCAGTTGCTGGCTTCAAAGTGCGTGAAGGTTACCCAATTGGTTGTAAAGTAACCCTACGTGGCGAGCGTATGTGGGACTTTTTTGAGCGTTTGGTTTCAATCGCTATCCCGCGTATCCGTGACTTCCGTGGTGTAAGTGCTAAGTCTTTTGATGGACGTGGTAACTACAGCATGGGCGTACGTGAGCAAATCATCTTCCCAGAAATCGATTATGATAAAGTAGACCGTGTTCGCGGTATGGATATCACAATCACTACTTCTGCGAAAACAGATGATGAAGGCCGTGCGTTGTTAGAAGCGTTTAACTTCCCATTCAAGAAATAAGGGTAGGGTTATGGCAAAGAATTCTATGAAAGCGCGCGAAGCAAAGCGTGCGAAATTAGTTGCTCAGTTCGCTGAAAAGCGTGCGGCACTAAAAGCTATCATCAGTGATGTTAATACATCTGACGATGATCGTTGGGACGCGGTATTAAAGCTACAAGCTTTACCACGTGATTCTAGCTCTTCACGTCAACGTAATCGTTGTAACGTTACGGGCCGCCCACATGGTTACCTTCGCAAATTCGGCATGAGCCGTATCAAAGTTCGCGAAGCAGCTATGCGCGGTGAAATTCCTGGCCTTAAAAAGGCTAGCTGGTAATAGTATCACGGGAGTAAGACTATGAGCTTGCAAGATCCTATTGCGGATTTGTTTACACGTATCCGTAACGGTCAGTCAGCGAAGAAAGTATCAGTAACGATGCCAACTTCAAAACTGAAAGTAGCAGTAGCTAAAGTATTAAAAGATGAAGGTTATATCGCAGATTACGCTGTAAGCGGTGAAGCGAAGCCTGAGCTTTCTATCGATTTAAAATATTTCGAAGGCAAAGCTGTTATTGAAAATATCCAGCGTGTTAGCCGCCCTGGTCTACGTATCTATAAGAAACGTGACGAATTACCAAAGGTAATGGGTGGTCTTGGTATCGCTATCGTATCAACTTCTAAAGGCCTAATGACAGACCGCGCAGCACGTAGTGCCGGCGTTGGTGGTGAGATCATTGGCTTTGTAGCTTAATCGGAGGGGAACTATGTCTCGCATAGCAAAGGCACCAATCAATGTTCCTGCCGGTGTAGAAGTTACATTAAAAGGCCAGGACATCACAGTTAAAGGCAAAAACGGTGAATTAACTCGTACTATCAACGACGCTGTTGAAGTACAAGTTAACGACAACGTTATTACAACTTTACCTCGTGAAGGCGTAGCTAATGCATGGGCACAAGCAGGTACTGCTCGCGCTCTAATCAACAACATGGTTGTTGGTACGCATGAAGGTTACGAGAAGAAACTTCAGTTAGTAGGTGTTGGTTACCGTGCAGCAGCTAAGGGCAAAGTATTAGACTTAACTCTTGGTTTCTCACACCCAGTGAATTTCGAAGTACCAGAAGGTATTACGATTGAAACACCAAGCCAAACAGAAGTTCTAGTTAAGGGCGTAGACAAGCAGTTAGTTGGTCAAACAGCTGCTAACATCCGTGCATACCGTAAACCTGAGCCTTATAAAGGTAAAGGTGTTCGTTACGCGGACGAGAATGTACGCCGTAAAGAGGCTAAGAAGAAGTAAGGTAAGACGATGGATAAAAAAACAGCTCGTCTACGTCGTGCTAAGCGCACTCGTAGAAATTATATTGAACAAGGCACAACGCGTCTTGTTATCCACCGCACGCCACGTCACATTTACGCTCAAGTAGTTACTGCTGAGGGTACTGTACTGGCTGCTGCTTCTACTGTTGAAAAAGCAATTAGCGAAACAGTTAAAGGCACAGGTAACGTTGCAGCTGCTCAAGCAGTTGGTAAAGCGGTTGCTGAACGTGCAGCTGACAAAGGCATCGAAAAGATTGCTTTTGATCGCAGTGGCTTTAAATATCACGGCCGTGTGAAGGCGCTTGCTGATGCAGCGCGTGAAGCCGGTCTGCAATTCTAGGAGTAGACAATGGCTAACGTAGAAGCAAAGCAACAACAGCCTGATTTGGCTGAAAAGCTAATCGCGGTAAACCGTGTGTCTAAAGTGGTTAAAGGTGGTCGTATCTTTAGCTTCACTGCACTAACAGTAGTTGGTGACGGCGCAGGTAAAGTAGGTTTTGGTTATGGTAAAGCACGTGAAGTTCCAGCTGCTATTCAAAAAGCAATGGAAAAAGCACGTCGCAACATGATCAGTGTAGACCTTAACGGTAACACGCTACAGCACCCAATCAAGGGTCGCCACGCGGGTTCTAAAGTATACATGCAGCCTGCTTCTGAAGGTACAGGTATCATCGCCGGTGGTGCGATGCGTGCAGTACTAGAAGTAACTGGTGTACAGAACGTATTGTCAAAAGCATACGGTTCAACTAACCCGATCAACATCGTTCGTGCAACGATTGCTGCTCTAGAGAACATGAACTCTCCAGAGTCAATCGCTGCTAAACGTGGTCTTAGCGTTGACGAAATCACGGGGTAAACCATGGCTAATAAAACTGTAAAAGTAACACAAGTAAAGAGCTCTATCGGTCGTTTACCGAAGCATAAAGCTACATTACGCGGTCTTGGTCTACGTCGTATCAATCACACTGTTGAGTTAGAAGACACAGCATGTGTGCGTGGTATGATTAACCAAGTTTCTTACATGGTAAAGGTTGAGGGTTAATTCGATGCATTTGAATACACTTTCACCTGCTGCTGGTGCAAAAACTGAAAAGAAACGTCTAGGTCGTGGTATTGGTTCTGGTCTTGGTAAGACTGGTGGCCGTGGTCATAAAGGCCAAAAATCACGTTCTGGCGGTAAAGTACGCGTTGGTTTCGAAGGCGGTCAAATGCCTATGCAACGTCGTCTACCTAAATTTGGTTTCACTTCACGTAAATCATTAGTATCTACTGAAGTTAACCTTTTTGAAATCGCTAAAGTTGAAGGCGATGTAGTAGACGTAAACGCGTTACAAGCAGCTGGTCTAGTTAAAAAGAACATCCAGTTCGTTAAAGTAGTTAAATCTGGCGAAGTTTCACGCGCAGTTACCGTTAAAGGTCTTAAAGTGACTAAAGGTGCTCGCGAAGCTATCGAAGCTGCCGGAGGCAAGGTAGAAGACTAAGGAAGTACTAATGGCTAAACCAGGTCAAGATATGAAAAGTGCACAAAGTGGGCTTTCGGAATTGAAGCGTCGATTACTATTTGTATTAGGTGCTATCATTATTTACCGTCTAGGTTCATTCGTGCCGATCCCTGGGATTGACGCCGCTGTACTTGCCGATTTCTTCGAGCAACAAAAGGGCACCATTGTTGAAATGTTTAACATGTTCAGCGGTGGTGCGCTTGAGCGAGCTTCAGTGTTAGCACTGGGTATTATGCCGTACATCTCGGCTTCGATTATTACGCAACTATTAACGCATATGTATCCGCCGTTTATAGAGCTTAAGAAAGAAGGTGAGCAAGGGCGTAAGAAAATTAGCCAGTACACACGCTACGGCACGCTTGTGCTTGCTACAATCCAATCAATCGGTATTGCTACTAGCTTACCGGGCATGATGGACGGGTTAGTTGTTAACCCTGGTATCGGTTTCTACTTCACTGCTGTAGTGAGTTTAGTAACTGGTACTATGTTCCTAATGTGGTTGGGCGAACAAATTACAGAACGTGGTATCGGTAACGGTATCTCAGTTCTGATTTTTGTTGGTATCGTAGCTAACCTGCCGTCTGCTATTGGTTCGACAGCCGAAATGGCGCGCCAAGGTGATCTGAATGTACTTGTACTGTTATTGATTGCTGTAATCGTATTCGCTGTTACTTACTTAGTTGTATTCTTTGAACGTGGCCAACGTCGTATCGTTGTTAACTACGCAAAGCGTCAACAAGGTCGTCAGGTATTTGCTGCTCAAAGCACGCACTTACCACTGAAAGTAAACATGGCGGGTGTTATTCCACCAATCTTCGCTAGCAGTATAATTCTGTTCCCTGGTACAATTGCAAGCTGGTTCGGCCAGGGTGAAGGTCCGGTCGCTGATGTGCTACAAGCAATCGCTACAACGTTGACTCCAGGTCAACCTTTATATGCGATGGTTTTAGCTGCGGCTATTATCTTCTTCTGCTTTTTCTACACCGCGTTGGTATTTAACCCGCGTGAAACAGCAGATAACCTGAAAAAATCTGGCGCATTTATCCCAGGTATTCGTCCAGGTGAGCAGACATCTAAATACATTGATAAAGTGATGACACGCCTGACATTGGCAGGTGCTTTGTATATAACCTTTATCTGTCTGGTGCCCGAATTCATGACTATGGCATGGCAAACGCCATTCTATTTCGGCGGTACATCAATTTTGATTATCGTTGTTGTAATCATGGACTTTATGGCACAAGTACAGACGCATCTGATGTCACATCAGTATGATTCTGTGCTGAAAAAAGCAAACCTTAAAGGCTACGGTCGATAAGGTCATTTTACGGAGTTGAGCAATGAAAGTACGTGCTTCCGTTAAGAAAATATGCCGTAACTGTAAAGTTATTAAACGTGCTGGTGTAGTACGCGTAATTTGCAGTGAGCCTAAGCACAAGCAAAGGCAAGGCTAATTAAACAGTCGTGCAGGCTGAGTTATTTACTCGGCCTGTGTTTTTAGTTGTGATTTGGTCTTCGTTTGAGTATCCTTACGGGCTTTTCAAACAGATGATTACCAAATTCAAATATAGGAGATGTGTTAGTGGCCCGTATCGCTGGCATTAACGTCCCTGATCATAAACATGCAGTTATCGGTTTAACTGCTATTTATGGCATAGGTAAGACTCGCTCTAAGGAAATCTTAGCAGCGACTGGTATCGCCGAGACCACAAAAATCGGTGAACTTTCAGACGAAACACTTGACGTATTGCGTGAAGCAGTTGGCAAGTACACTGTAGAAGGTGACCTTCGTCGTGAAGTTACATTAAATATCAAGCGCCTTATGGACCTTGGTTGTTTCCGTGGCCTACGTCACCGTCGTTCGTTACCACTACGTGGTCAACGTACTAAGACTAACGCGCGTACTCGTAAGGGTCCTCGCAAGCCTATCAAGAAATAAGGTGGGGTAGATTATGGCTAAAGCACCAATTCGTCGTAAGAAGGTTAAAAAGCAAGTTGCTGATGGTATGGCTCACGTTCATGCTTCTTTCAACAACACTATTGTAACAATTACCGACCGTCAAGGTAATGCACTATCTTGGGCAACAGCAGGTGGTTCAGGTTTCCGTGGTTCACGTAAATCTACTCCATTCGCGGCTCAGGTTGCTGCAGAGCGTGCAGGTACTGCTGCTCAAGAATACGGTTTAAAAAATCTAGAAGTTTTCATCAAAGGTCCAGGTCCAGGTCGTGAATCTGCTGTACGTGCTTTGAATGCTGCTGGTTACCGTATCACCAACATCACTGACGTGACGCCAATCCCTCATAATGGTTGTCGTCCACCGAAGAAACGTCGCGTTTAACAATAGGTTAGGAGAAATAACATGGCAAGATATTTGGGCCCTAAGCTCAAGCTGAGTCGTCGTGAAGGTACTGACCTGTTCCTTAAGAGCGGCGTAAGAGCTATCGACTCTAAGTGTAAACTTGAGACTGCACCTGGTCAGCACGGCGCTCGTAAAGGTCGCTTATCTGATTACGGTTTACAGCTACGTGAAAAGCAAAAAGTACGTCGTATCTACGGTGTATTAGAAAAGCAATTCCGTAACTACTACAAAGAAGCTGCTCGCCTTAAAGGTAATACAGGTGAAAACTTGTTACAGCTTTTAGAGCAACGTTTAGACAATGTTGTATATCGCATGGGTTTTGCTAGCACACGCGCTGAAGCACGTCAGTTAGTAAGCCACAAAGCGATTTTAGTTAATGGTCGTGTAGTGAACATCCCTTCATACGTAATTACTCCAGAAGATACTGTTGTAATTCGTGAGAAGTCAAAAACACAAGCACGTATCATCGCTGCTCTAGAGTTGGCTGAGCAACGTGAAAAGCCGACTTGGGTTGAAGTTGACGGTAAGAAAATGGAAGGTAGCTTCAAGCGCCTACCTGAGCGTTCAGATCTGTCTGCGGACATTAACGAACAACTAATCGTCGAACTTTACTCTAAGTAAAGTTAAGAGTTAAGAGAGGATAAAATGCAGGGTTCTGTTACCGAATTCCTAAAACCAAGGTTAGTCGATATCGACGCTATCAACCCAACGCGTTCTAAAGTAGTTTTAGAACCATTAGAGCGTGGCTTCGGTCACACTTTGGGTAATGCCTTACGCCGTATACTGTTATCATCTATGCCTGGATGTGCAGTAACTGAAGTAGAAATCGACGGTGTATTGCATGAGTACAGCGCGAAAGAGGGCGTACAAGAAGACATCATTGAAATTCTGTTAAACCTTAAAGGTCTAGCAGTAACTTTAGAAGGCAAAGATGAAGTTTTTCTGACCCTGACTAAATCTGGTGTAGGCCCTGTGACTGCGGCTGATATTCAGCACGATGGTGATGTAACAATTGCCAACCCAGATCACGTTATCTGTCACCTTACGACAGATAGCAGCGAGATCAGCATGCGTATTCGTGTTGAGCGCGGTCGCGGTTATGTGCCGGCATCTAGTCGTTTATCCTCTGATGACGATGAGCGTCCAATTGGTCGTCTGCTGCTTGATGCATCATTCAGCCCAGTTGAACGTATTGCGTACTCGGTTGAATCAGCCCGTGTTGAGCAACGTACAGACTTAGACAAGTTAATCATTGATATGGAAACAAACGGCACTTTAGATCCTGAAGAAGCGATCCGCCGTGCGTCTACTATCTTAGCTGAGCAATTAGATGCATTCGTAGATTTACGTGATGTAACTGAGCCAGAAGAGAAAGAAGAGAAGCCAGAATTCGATCCTATTCTGCTTCGTCCAGTTGATGATCTTGAGCTAACAGTACGTTCAGCAAACTGTTTGAAAGCCGAGCAAATTCAATATATCGGTGATTTAGTTCAGCGCACTGAAGTTGAGCTTCTTAAAACGCCTAACTTAGGTAAGAAGTCTCTAACTGAAATTAAAGACGTGCTAGCTTCACGTGGTCTTTCTCTAGGTATGCGCCTAGAAAATTGGCCGCCTGCAAGCCTAGCTGAATAATCTAAATCACTATATTAGTTTAGTTAGAAGGATAGGGTCATGCGCCATCGTAAGAGTGGTCGTCAATTAAACCGTAACAGCAGCCATCGCAAAGCGATGTTCAGCAACATGGCTGGTTCTTTGGTGAAACATGAAATCATCAAAACAACTTTGCCTAAAGCTAAAGAGTTGCGCCGTGTAATTGAACCTTTAATCACACTGGCTAAGACTGACAGTGTAGCAAACCGCCGTTTAGCGTTTGCTCGCACGCGTGATAATGAAGTAGTTGGTAAATTATTCAGCGAAATCGGTCCACGTAATACAGACCGTCCTGGTGGTTACACTCGTATTCTTAAGTGTGGCTTCCGTGCTGGTGATAATGCACCAATGGCTTATATTGAACTAGTTGGTCGCCCAGCGACAAACGAAGAAGTTCAAGAAGACGCGCAGTCTGCAGAGTAAGTCGTAAAGACACCAAAAAGCCGAGCTTATGCTCGGCTTTTTACTTTCTAAAATTCACTACTAAAAATTCACTACCAATAAAACAGCTCTATCAACCCCAAACATTACCATACAACCTTGAAGCACCTAGCACCTAGCACCTAGCACCTAGCAATTAAGATCACATATAAAGATCAATTCGCGTTCTTTAATAGTTAAATCATCTTCTATACAACTTAAAAACAAGCTCATTTATAAAATACACTGCCTAAATAGCCATAATACGAGTAATTTAGTGCTATTTTCACCCGTTTCGTTCGTATTTTGCACGAACAGTCATTTTTTTCATAAAAACTTCAAAAAACAGTTGATCTCAATTCGGATCTCCCTATAATGCGCATCCACCGACACGGCGGACTGCTTACAAAAAAGCAAAACGACGAGT